>CAZMRX010000149.1:0-10470 GCA_964568755.1 uncultured Acidobacteriota bacterium
CTCACCGCCAACCTCGCCTACCCGCTGATGGTGCTGCTCGCGGGCCTGATGTTCCCGGCGATGCTGCTGCGCTACAACATGGGCTGGGCGGAGATGATCGTGGTGGACGTGCCGATCTTCCTGGCCGCGACCGCGTCCGTATGCGCCTTCTACGCGCTGTCGCAGAAGGAGCAGTTCGCGGGCAGCTGGAAGACCAAGCTCCGCTACATCCCGGCGGTGCTCGGGATCGGCATCGGCATCTCGATCAACAACGCGCTCGCGGTGATCGAGGGCCTGTTCGGCAAGCCCTCCGAGTTCGCGCGCACCCCGAAGTACGGCATCGAGGGCACCGGCGACACCTGGAAGCAGAAGGCCTACAAGGGCAAGTCCAACTGGGTGCCCTACGCCGAGCTCGCGCTCGCCTGCTACTTCACGTTCACCTCGCTCTACGCGCTCGCCTACGGACTGGTCGGCACGCTGCCGTTCATCGCGATCTTCCAGTGGGGCTTCCTCTACACCTCGGGCATGTCGCTGGCGCAGAGCTACGACTGGCTCGTGCCGCGCCAGCAGGAGGCCTGAAGACGGCTGCAATCGAAACGGGAGTCCAGAGCCGCGGCGTGCGTCGCGTGCTGTGGATCACGCTCGCGCTCAACATCGCCGTCTCGGCCGGCAAGGTGGTGGTCGGCTACGTGTCGGGGAGCCTCGCGATGGTGGCCGACGGCTTCCACAGCCTGGTCGACGGGGCCAACAACGTGATCGGTCTGATCGTGGCGGCGTTCGCGTTCCGCCCGCCCGACCCCGGCCACCCGTACGGCCACCGCAAGTTCGAGACCGCAGCCACCAGCCTGATCGGGGTGGCGCTGCTCGCGCTCGCCTGGGAGATCTTCAGCTCCGCCTTCGGGCGCACCACGGAGAAAGCGCTGCCCGAGATATCGCTCCTCAACTGGGCGGTGATGGCCGGGACGATAGGAGTGAACCTGTTCGTGAGCGCCTACGAGGCGCGCGAGGGCCGGCGCCTGCAGAGCGCCTTCCTGGTCGCCGACTCGACGCACACGCGGGCCGATCTCTACGTCTCGCTCGGGGTGGTGGCCTCGTTCGTGGCCGCGATGCTCGGCGCGTTCTGGGCCGACCCGCTGGTGGCGGTCGTGATCGCCGGGATCATCGCCTGGCAGGCGGTCGTGATCCTGCTCGGCGCGTTCCACGTCCTCACCGACCGGGCCGCGATCCCGGCGGAGGAGATCGAGCGGCTCGCCCTCGGCGTGCCCGGCGTCCTGAGCATCCACGACGTGCGTACGCGCGGACGGCGAGATTCCGTCTACGTGGACCTCACGCTGCACGTGGACGGCGGCACGAGCCTCAACGAGGCGCACGCGGTGGCCGACCGCATCGAGGACGCGCTCGTGAAGGCCCACCCCGGCATCGCCGACGTCGTGGTCCACCTCGAGCCCGAGGGAACCGAGGGTCGCTCCTAGCGCTTCTCGCCGCCGCAGGCCTCGCACGGGCAGAGCTTGCGCAGCATGCGGAAGCTGTAGATGCCGGTGCTGTGGCCGTCTTGCCAGGTGAACGCCACCGCGTAGTTGCCGACGCCGGCGAGGTGCACCAGCTCCTGGTCCGCGAGGCCGAGGTAGCGCGCCACGGGGTCGTGGCCCTGGCAGCTCGCGCACGGGCACCAGCTGCGCAGGTAGTCGAGCGGGAAGACGCTCTCGTGTCCGTCTTCCCAGGCCACGACGACCCGCCGGGCGGCGCGCTCGTGGCGGATCTCGACCGGCTCGGGGCCCGCGTCGCTCACGCGCTCACGGCTACTCGCCGCCGAGCGTGACGCCGTCGACCTTCCAGGCGCCGCCCTCCTTGACGAGGCGGATCACCACGGGCTGCGGCGGCCCGCCGCCGCCCGTCAGGATGCCGGTCATGGTGGCTCGATCGTTGTCCACGGAGCGCCCCGGGAACGTGGCGTCCTTGAACTGCGCGATCACCGTGGTGATCTGCTCGAGCTCCTGCTCGTCCACCTGGGCGCGATAGCTCTCGCTGAGGCCCGCCTGGACCGCCTGGGCCTGTCCCTGGCGCACCTGGCCGAGCCACGCGTGCGTGGCGTCGGCCGCGCCCTTCGTCGCCATGAAGGCGCCGCCGAAGATCGCCGCCGCGAAGATGGCGACGAGCAGCACGCAGCCGCAGCAACCCACCCCGACCCAGACCAGCGGGCTGCGGCCCTTCCGCGCCGGAGCGGGACCCGCGGGCATCTGCGGCACCGGCGACGCCACCGGGGGCGTGTGCGCGGGTGTCGCGGCCTTGAAGCGCTCCTTTGCGGCTGCGGCGCTCGGCGGCGCGGGCGTGGCGGCCGGCAGTGGAGGCGGTCCGGGGGGCTTCGGCAGCGGCGGGGGCCCGCCCGGCTTGGGCGTGGGCGCAGCCGGCGGCTCGGCCGCCGCCAGGAGCGTCGCCGAGTCGTCCTTCAGGAGCGGCGTCGCGACCGTCGCCTCCGGGTCCTCCTTGAGGTCCACGCGGAACGCGAGGGCGCCGAAGCGCAGCTCCTGTCCGTTCTTGAGCGCCTGCTCCGCGATGCGCAGGCTGTTGAGGTAGGTGCCGTTGGCGCTTCCCTGGTCGACGACCCACCAGATTCCGCCTCGCTGCTCGAGGCGCGCGTGCCGTCTCGAAACGGAGCCGTCGGCCACCACGATCTCGCAGCTCGGGTCGCGCCCGACCACCGTCTGGTCCCGGACGACATCGATCGGCTGGCCGGAGACGGGGACGAGCCTTAGGGTCGCCATCGCTGCACACCTCACGCTTGCCGCCTCGCGTGGGGCGGAAGTTGCTGCCGATTCTAGGGATACAGGGGCTGGGGCGTCAATGTCCGCCTTCGCCACGGGCGGTGCTCGTGATCGATCTGGCCCGTTTGATTCATTGATTCGCCACGGCCGGCCTTCCTAGAATCGTCCTCACTGGGAAGGCACATGTCTCCGATGTTGATGAACGACAAGGGCTTCGGTGGACGGCTGTTCCGATGGATGGCCTCGCTCCGCCTCTCCGTGGTGGTGATGGTGACCATCGGATCGATCTGCGCCTACGCCACTTTCTATGAGATGCGGCACGGCACACCCGCCGTGCAGCGCGACTTCTATCAGACCACCTGGTTTGCGTTCCTGCTGGGACTGCTCGGGCTCAACGTGCTCGCCGCGATGCTCAGCCGCTGGCCCTGGTCGAAGCACCACCTCGGCTTTCTCGTCGCGCACGCGGGCATCCTGCTGGTGCTCGTCGGCTCCGTCGTGTCGCTCTACCGCGGCCTCGACTCGAGCATGGCGCTCTACGAGGGCGAAACGTCCGATCGCGTCTCGCTGCTCGAGCCCGCGCTGCAGGTCCACGTTCGCGACCTGGGTGTGAGCGCCACGTTCCCGGTCCGGTTCGAGAAGCAGTCGCCGCAGCCGGGCCGCGAGGCGCGCTTCACGGTGCCGGGCAGCGACGTGGTGCTTTCGGCGCTGGGCTACGCGCCACACGTGGAGGTCACGGACGAGGCGACACCGTCCGGGCCGCGCCGCAGGCTGACGCCGCGGACGCCGCCTGCGAAGGAGGCGCGCCGCCAGGCGGCCGTCCTGCTGCAGGTCGAGCGTGGGGCGGCGAAGAGCGAGCCAGCCTGGGTGCTGTGGGGCGAGCGCACGGACGTCGTCGTCGGCGGCCAGCAGGCGAGCGTCGCCTTTCGGCCCCCGGAAGCCGCGCTGCCCTTCAGCGTGACGCTCCTGCGGTTCAACAACGAGTCCTACCCCGGCTCGCGGATGGCCGCGATCTACGAGAGCACGGTGAGGATCGACGACCCCGAGCAGGGCAGCTTCGAGACGCTCGTCTCGATGAACCGCCCGCTCCACCACCGCGGCTACATCTTCTTCCAGTCGTCCTTCGTCGAAGGGCGGCCGATGATCTCGATCTTCTCGGTCGCGCGCGCGCCGGGGCTGCCGCTCGTGTACCTCGGCACGGCGCTCATCGGCGCAGGGATTCTCTGGATGTTCTACGGCAAGCCCTGGCTCGCCAGGCGCCAGGCGGCGCAGGCCCTCGCGGCACGAAGCGCCCGGGAGAACCGCAATGAACCGCAGTCTGCTGATCCCGTCTCTGCTCGCGCTTAGCCTTCAGGCTCCGCTCGCGGCCCACGCCGCTGGCGGAGCGGATCTTGCCCCGCTGCGGCTGGTTGCGATCCAGGACGGCGGCCGCGTCAAGCCGCTCGACACCTACGCGCGCGAGCTCGCCCGGCGCGTGCAGGGGGCGAAGCCGTTCGGGCTCGAGCGCGTGGCCGGCCTCGAGCCGGTCGAGTGGCTGCTCGCGTCGCTCGCGTCGCCCGAGCGCTGGCAGGCCGAGGCGGTCGTGAGGGTGACCCACGCCGGGCTGCGCCAGGCCGCGGGGCTGCCGGCCGGCCGCGACCGCTTCAGCCTGGAGGAGCTGGCGGCGCACCAGGGGCTGCGGGCCGCGGTGAGCGCCGCGCGCGCGAAGCTCGACGCCGATCAGGAGCTCGATCCGATCGACCGCGAGGTGCTGGAGCTCGAGAGCACGCTCGTCGACTACCAGGGCGTGATGACGGGCGAGAGCCTGCGCGTGATTCCGCATCCCGACGACGCGAAGGCGGCCTGGTTCTCGCTCGCCGACCTCCAGTCCGCCGAGGCGGCGGACATCCCCCAGCTCGGGCGCGTGCGCGCGCTCGCAGGCGCGATGACGGAGGCCTACCGCGCGAGCGACCTCGGCGGCGTCGCGACCGCGGCGCGAGGCCTCTCCTCCCGGCTGGCCGAGCTCGCCCCCGCGGTCTACCCGGACGCGAAGGGGCTCCGGATGGAGGTCCACTACAACACGCTCCAGCCCTTCCGCACGGCGTGGGTGCTCTACCTCGCGGCCTTCCTGGTCCTGCTCGCGAGCTTTCCGCTCGCCTCGCGCAAGCTGACGCTCGCGGGCTACGCCGTGCTCCTGGCCGGCTTCCTGCTCAACAGCTACGGCATGCTGCTGCGCGTGCTGATCTCGGGCCGGCCGCCGGTCACCAACATGTACGAGACGATCGTGTTCGTGGCCTGGGGCGGCGTGCTGTTCGCGCTCGTGTTCGAGGCCTTCTACAAGACGCACGTCTTCGCCGCGTGCGCCGCCGGCCTCGGGGCCGTCGCGCTCGTCATCGCCTGCAGCGTGCCGATCTTCGACGGCGCGATCTCTCCCCTCGTCCCCGTGCTGCGCGACAACATGTGGCTGACGGTCCACGTGCTCACGATCATGCTGGGCTACGCCGCGTTCACGCTGGCGATGGGCATCGGGCACCTGAACCTCGGGCTCTACTTCTTCCGCCCCGGCGACGCGGCGCTCCTGAAGCGGCTCTCGCTCTTCCTCTACCGCTCGCTGCAGGTGGGCACGCTCCTCCTCGCGGTCGGCACGTTGCTCGGGGGCGTCTGGGCGTCCTACTCGTGGGGCCGCTTCTGGGGCTGGGATCCGAAGGAGACCTGGGCGCTGATCGCGCTGCTCGGGTACCTGGCGCTGCTCCACGGGCGCTTCGCGGGCTGGATCAAGGACTTCGGCATGGCCGTGGGCTCGATCGTCGGCTACCTGCTGGTGCTGATGGCCTGGTACGGCGTCAACTACGTGCTCGGCACGGGGCTGCACTCGTACGGCTTCGGCTCCGGCGGCTACTGGTACGTCGGCAGCTTCGTCGCCTTCGAGCTGCTGGTGATCGCCGCGGCGGCGCTGCGCCGCCGCAGCTTCAGCGCCCCGCCCGCCCGCTCGCCCGCGGTCGCCGCGCAACCCGCCCACTGACAAGAGGCTGCGGAGCGAGCCGGATTCACTCCGGCGTGTCTCCCAGCTAGCGAGCCAGCGGGAGCGTGAAGCAGAAGGTCGTCCCGCGGCCCGCGCCCTGCGACTCGACCCAGACGCGGCCGCCGTGGACTTCGACGATGCGCTTGACGAGCGCCAGGCCCACGCCCGTGCCCGGGCTCGCGGGGTCGAGCTTGTCGAACAACCGGAACACCTGCTCGTGGAAGCGGGGGTCGATGCCGATGCCGTTGTCCTGGACGAACACCAGCGCCTGGCCCTCGGGCGCGCCGCCGCGGCTGCCGATCACCACGCGCGGCCGCGGCTCCTTGCCCGTGAAGCGTGCGGCATTGGCGACCAGGTTCTGGACCACCTCCACGAGCCGCACGCGGTCGCCCTTGACGACCGGCAGGTCCTTCGCGATCTCCACCGCGACGCGCTGCTGCTTGAGCTCATGGGCGGCGTTCGCGACGGCCTCCCGCGCGACCGACTCCAGCTCCACGGCGACCGCCGGGCCCGCCACGCGGCCCGCGCGCGAGAGGTCCAGCACCTCGCTCAGCAGCCGCTCCATGCGGTCGGAAGCCCGGTAGATGCGCTGCATGTCGGCGCGCACGGTGGTCGTATCGCCGCGCTCGGCGGCCTGCTCGACCAGGCCGAGGAAGCCGCGGATCGTCACCAGCGGCGCCTTGAGGTCGTGGGAGACGGTGTAGCTGAAGCGCTCGAGCTCGGCGTTGCGCGCCTCGAGCTCGCGGATCAGCGCCTCGCGCTCCGTCTCGGCGCGCCGTCTCTCGGTGACGTCGCGGGCCACCAGCAGCCCCGCCGTGCCGCCTGGCGCCGGGGCGTCCTTGGCTGGCGGCAGCGGGAGGAACACGGCTTCGACCCTCAGCGCCGAGCCGTCCAGTCGGCGCGCCTCGAACTCCACCGCCGGCGAGCCCGCCGGGAAGGCGGCGATCCGCTCGCGCATCGCCTGCCGTGTCTCGGGCGTCACGAAGTCGCCCACGGCGCGCCCGACGAGGTCCTGCGGGCTGGCCGCTCCCGCCAGCTGCGCGGCCGCGGGGTTGGCGAAGTTGATGCGCCCGTCGGCGAACACGGCGATCGCGTCCGGCGACAGCTCGACGAGCCGCGCGTAGCGCTCCTCGCTCGCGCGCAGCGCCTCGAGCGCCCGCACCTGGCGGTAGCGCTCGACCAGCAGCCTCGCGCCGAACACCGAGACCGAGGCGAGCACGGCGATGAACGCCAGCGCCAGCTCGTAGCGCGCCACCTGCAGCGCCAGGGCCAGGACCGCGATCGGCGCCATCGCCGGGACCCAGCCGACCGTGAGCACGCGAAAGGCGCTCGCCGGGGCGGGCCGCGCGGCATCGGTGCGCGGCTGCCAGGTGGCCGCGACGGCGCACGCGACCGCGAGCACCATCGACCAGGGCAGGTCGAACCACTGCCCGGTGCGCGCCAGCTGGTGGTAGTAGCCGTAGTTGAAGGTCGTGGACGCGACGGCATAGCCGACCACGTAGAGAGTCGTCCGCCAGAAGACGCGGCGCGCCTCGTCCGTGCGGGCCAGGGCCGCCCGCAGCACGTAGGCCACGGCGATCAGCCAGTTCTCGATGTCGGAGATGTCGAGGAAGCCCGCCACCTGCAGGCTCGCGAGGCTCATCCCGGGCGCCGGCGGCACGAAGTAGACGTCGAAGTAGAAGAACAGGAACACGATCCCGACCTGGGCGAAGTCCAGCACGCGGGCCCAGTCGGGCGGCACCACCGCGACGTTCTCCTCGTCGAGCAGGAGCGCCACGATCAGGGGCGCTCCGCACAGCCGGAACAGCAGGTGCGTCAGCGAAGGCTCCGGCACCGAGGCCTTGAGCACGTTCTCGGTGACGGTCCAGCTGGTCTGGGCGGCGCACCACACGCCGAGCGAGACCGCGAACAGCCGCCACACCGAGCGGGAAAAACCGCTGCTGCGGTCGGCCGCGCGCCAGCTGGCCGCCGCCGCCAGCACGCCCGCGGCGATCTGGATCAGGTTCGACAGCACCGGGCCCGGCGCAGTGCCGCCGAGGAGGCCGAGCACGAGCGCGTGCGCGGCGACGATCAGCAGGGCGGCGCGCGCGGCTCGCGGCATCGGTGCCCGATTCTATGCTCGCCCCCGCGGGCGCGCGCTAGAATGCCCCTCCGCGCAGCATGCATCCCCTCCACGCGCTTTCGCTCGCCGCGGTCGTGGCGCTCGGCCCCGCCCCGCTCGCGGCCGAGGCCGTGCGCGTCGACCGCGACGTCGAGACGGCCATGCGCGACGGCGTGATCCTCCGCGCGGACGTGCTGCGGCCGGACGGCCCGGGGCGCCATCCCGCGCTGCTGATCCGAACCCCGTACGGGAAGAAGTCCGAGTGGGGCGAGGACGACTTCGCCTTCCGGGCGGCGCGCGCGGGCTACGTGGTCGTGGTCCAGGACGTGCGCGGCCGCTACGCCTCGGACGGCGTCTTCGATCCCTACCGCCAGGAGGGTCGCGACGGCTACGACACGATCGCGTGGGTCGCGGGGCTGCCGTCCTGCGACGGTCGTGTCGGCCTCACCGGCCTCTCGTACCCCGCGGCGGTGCAGTGGCTGGCCGCGGTCGAAGCGCCTCCCCAGCTCAAGGCGATGGCGCCGGCGATGACCTTCTCGAGCGGCCGGACCTTCTGCTACTTCGGCGGGGCGCTCGACCTCTCGTGGCTGCCGTGGTTCTACAAGGAGATCGCACCCGACGTGCGCCGTCGCCTGCGCCTCGCGGGCCCGACGACCGCCGAGGAGGCGGATCGGGCCTGGGAGGCGAACGCGGACGCGTGGCTGCGCCACCTCCCGCTCGGCACGCACCCCGCGCTCGCAGGCGTCGCGCCAGCGTTCTTCGAGTGGCTCGCGCGCCCCGACGACGGCCCGTACTGGGACTACCTGCGCATCGACGCGCGCCACGACCGCGTGCGGGTGCCGGTGTTGAACCTCTCCGGCTGGCACGACGAGGGCTACGGCCCGATCGGTGCCGCCCGCAACTTCGTCGGCACGCGCCAGTGGGGCGGCCGGCTCGTGATCGGGCCCTGGACCCACGGCACGCCGACGCCGAGGCGCACGCGCGTGGGCGAGCTCGACTTCGGTGACGCCGCCGGCCTCGACTACGAGGGCCTGCTGCTGCGCTTCTTCGACCGCTGGCTGAAGGGGGTCCCGAACGGCATCGACCGCGAGCCCCCGGTGCGGATCTTCGTGATGGGCGACAACGCCTGGCGCGACGAGCCGGAGTGGCCGCTCCAGCGTGCGCGGCCGACCGCGTACCACCTGCGCGCCGGCGGTCGGCTGACGGCCGAGGCCCCGACGTCCGGCGAGCCGCCCGACGCCTACACCTACGACCCGCGCGACCCGGTGGTCGACCCGCACGGCGGGCGGCTCGGCCCGTTCGACCAGCGCCCGCTCGAGGCGCGCCCCGACGTGCTCGTCTTTCGCAGCGAGCCGCTCGCGCGCGACGTCGAGGTGACCGGGCCGATCGAGGTGGAGCTGTGGGTGAGCTCGAGCGCCCGCGACACGGACTTCATCGTGCGCCTGCTGGACGTCCACCCCGACGGGCGGGCCTTCAACCTGATGAGCCCGACGCTCGAGGTGCTGCGGGCGCGTTATCGGAACGGGGAGGATCGCCCCGAGCTGCTCGAGCCCGGCCGCGCCGTGAGGCTGCGGCTCGCGAACGGGGTGACCTCGAACGTGTTCAAAGCCGGCCACCGCATCGGGATCCACGTCACGAGCTCGCTGCACCCCCACCTCGACCGCAATCCCAACACCGGGGGGAGGGTTGCGACGGAGGAGCGGCTGCTGCGGGCGGAGCAGCTCGTCTTCCACGACCCCGAGCGTCCCTCGCGGGTGGTGTTGCCGGTGATTCGCTAGCGGGGCTCGGGGGCGCTTAGCCCCCGTAGAGCCATCCAACCAGCCCTGGCTGGACGGTTGGACGAACGGACGGCTAGACGGACGGACCGGGGCGAGGAATCAGGGAAGGACCGACGGCCGGGGTTCTCTGGACTGGTCGGGCGGGGGGCTGAGCGCCCCTCGAGCCCCCGCTGAAATGAGCGCCCCCCGGGCCCCCGCTGGCGGGGGAAAGCACAACCGCCTGAAGCTGCAGCGGCGGCACACCTGGGGGCGGTCGATCATCGGGAAGTCTTCGAGGCGCGCGAGGTTCTGCACGGGATCGAGCAGCAGGGACTTCATCGTCCCGGCGCTCTTCTGGATGAAGCGGCGCGCGTTCTCGATCGCCTTGGCGTTGACCGAGCGGCGCACCGTCTTCGGGATCACGAGGTAGCTCAGCTCGGTCGAGATCTGCGCGGGCTCGCTCACCCATCCCTGCTCGGTGGCGTAGAGCGCGTAGCCGGCCACCTGGACCTCGTTGAAGCGGCCCTCGCTCCGGCCCGTCTTCCAGTCCACGATCACGACGCGCCCGTCGTGGTCGCGGTACGCGAGGTCCATGCGCAGGAACACCTCGACGTCGCCGACGTGGAACGACACGAGGTCCTCGAGCGCCAGCCAGCGCTCGCGGCCCACCTCGAGCGCGCGGGCGAGCGTCTCGCTCTTGAAGAAGTTCTTGAGCGAGCGCATCACGATGTTGACCGCGATGCGCTTGTCCTCCTGCTCGATCGGGATCTCGTACTCGTGCTCGAACAAGCGGAAGGGGAATCGCTCGGGAGGAGCCTCGACGGGCGCGGCCGGGACAACGGATGGGGCAACGGGGGGGGGAACGGATGGACG
>CAZMRX010000149.1:10480-11936 GCA_964568755.1 uncultured Acidobacteriota bacterium
ACGGACTGGGCGGACGGGGCAACGGGCGGGACCACGGGCTGACGGGCTTCCGGGGGGCGCTCTGGCGCCGCGCCCCCCGGGCCCCCCTGGGCGGAGCAGCGCCAGTCTCGCACCATCCCCGAGTGGACGACGGAGCGGACGAGCGCTTCCTGGTCTTCCGGCGCGGGTAGCCGGTCGTTCGCGCGCAGGAACGCCTCGATCGTGTCGTGGACGACGCTGCCCGCCCACATCGGCAGCGCCGACAGCTTCTTGAGCCGGTAGATCTCCGGGTCGTCGAGCGACGCGTAGTACGAGTAGTAGTAGCGCCGCCGGCAGCTCGCGAACGCGTCGTGGCGCGAGGCCGACCACGAGAAGGGCCTGCCCGCGGTCGACGGCTCGCCGTTCGAAGCGGGGTCGGGCATCTGGTCGGACTCTAGCACGCAGGCCTGCGCGGTCAGGACCGAACGGGGCTGGGCTCCCGAACCGCCCGGAACGAGGAAGGGCCGGACGAAAGAGACGCAACGAACGAAGGAACGAACGGACGGCCAGGCCTTCCGGGACGGGCTCATCGGGGGGCTGAGCGCCCCCCGGGCCCCGCTAGCGGCTTCGCGGACGGAAGGAGCGGGCCGGGCGGCGCGCGCCGTGGCCTTGCGGGCGGGCGTCGGTCTGGATGCGGCCGGCCCAGGCGCCCTCGGGCTCGCTGCGTCCGTAGCTGTTGCCTTCCCGACGCGCAGGAGGCCGGCGGCCGTGCGACGGCGCGTGGCGCGGCTGCTGTCCCGCCCGCCTCGCGTGCTGGGGCGGCCGCTGCGGCCTGGGCTCCGGCGCCTGCTCCGGCGGCTTCTGCTTGTAGTCGAAGTCCGGCAGCAGCACGCGCGGCAGCGGCTTGCCGAGCGCGCGCTCGATCGCGCGCAGCCCCGACTCGTCCTCGGGCGCGACGAAGGTGAAGGCCTCGCCCGTCAGCTCGGCGCGGCCGGTGCGGCCGACGCGGTGGATGTAGTCCTCGCTCGCGCCCGGCACGTCGAAGTTCACCACGTGGCCGAGCGCCTCGACGTCGATCCCGCGCGCGGCGATGTCGGTCGCGACCAGCACGTCGTAGCGGCCGGCCTTGAAGCCCTCGAGCGCCTGCGTGCGCTGGCTCTGGCTGCGGTTGCCGTGGATGCGCGCGGCGCGCACGCCCTGGCGCGCGAGCCAGTCGGCGAGGCGGTTGGCGCGGTGCTTGGTGCGCGTGAACACGAGCGCGCTCTTCATGTCGCCGCGGCGCAGCAGCGCCAGCAGCAGCGGCCCCTTGAGCCGCGCGTCCACCGGGTACGCCGCCTGCGTGATGCCCACCGCCGGCGTCGCCTGGCGGTCGAGGTTGATCGTGACGGGGTCGCGCAGCAGCTCGCGCGTGAGCGCGACGATCGGGCCCGGCATGGTGGCCGAGAAGAACAGCGTCTGTCGCTTCGCGGGCAGGTGCCGCAGCACGCGCTTGATG
The DNA here is from genome assembly GCA_964568755.1 of uncultured Acidobacteriota bacterium. Classification (GTDB taxonomy): domain Bacteria; phylum Acidobacteriota; class Vicinamibacteria; order Fen-336; family Fen-336; genus DATBSL01. Next base: position 11,934 of record CAZMRX010000149.1, read on the forward strand.
TCG
>CAZMRX010000150.1:0-9317 GCA_964568755.1 uncultured Acidobacteriota bacterium
CACTTTGTCGGTCTCCTCCACCAGGGGACAGATGATGTAGGCCTGGCGCCCCTCCGCGACGGCGCGCTTGACGAGCTCGAGCACGCTGCGCCGCTCCGACGCCTGCCGCAGCTCGGTCCGGATCGGCGTCCGCCCCGGCGGCTTCTCGTCCACGATCGAGACGTCGAGGTCGCCGTACGCGGTGAGCGCGAGCGTGCGCGGGATGGGCGTCGCCGTCATCACGAGCACGTCGGCGTCGTAGCCCTTCCGGCGCAGCTCGTCGCGCTGCAGCACGCCGAAGCGATGCTGCTCGTCGGCCACCGCGAGCCCCAGGCGATGGAACGCCACCCCCTCCTGGATCAGCGCGTGCGTGCCGACCACGATCTGCGCCTCCCCGGACGCGATGCGGGCCAGCGCCTCCTTGCGCTCCCGGCCCTTGACCCCGGCGCTCAGCAAATCGACCTTGTACGCACAGCGCGCGACGAGCCGGCGCAGCGTGAGAAAGTGCTGCTCGGCCAGGATCTCGGTGGGCGCCATGAACGCCGCCTGGTGGCCGTTCTCGAGCACCACGACCATCGACAGCAGCGCGACCATGGTCTTGCCCGAGCCCACGTCGCCCTGGACCAGCCGGTTCATCGGGTGCGGCGAGCGCAGGTCGTCGGCGATCTCGCGCAGCACGCGCCGCTGAGCGCCCGTGAGCGGGAAGGGCAGGATGCGCTTGACCGCCTCGCGCGCGGCGTCCGACACCTCGAAAGCCTGCCGCTTGCGCTCGGCGCGTACGCCGCTGCGGCGCCGCGCGAGACCGAGCTGGAACAGCAGCAGCTCCTCCAGGATCAGCCGCACGTGGCCGGGCGAGCGGAAGCGGTTGAGCGCATCGAGCGTGTCCGAGTCGCCCGGGAGATGCACGCGGCGCAGCGCCTCGGCACGGCCGATGACGGAGAGCCGCTCGCGCAGCTCGGGCGGCAGCGGGTCGGGCAGGTCGGCCGGGACGGCGGCCGCGAGCTGCGCGAGCACGCGCCGCAAGGGCTTCACCGTGAGCGCTCCGAGCTTCTCGTACACCGGCACGAGCCGGCCGGTGTGGATCCCGCCGTGCTCGTCCTGCTCGACGATCTCGTACTGGGGCGAGCGCATCACGAGCAGGCGGGAAGCCATGGCGTCGCGCTCGACGAGGCCGAACAGCACCACGCGCTTCCCCACCGCGAGCACGTCCTTCAGGAAAGGCTGGTTGAAGAAGATCGCCTTCAGCAGCCGGCCGCTGCCGTCGTCGAGCCGCAGCTCGTAGATCGTGAGCCGCCGCGCCCGGCGCAGCCCCGCGACCGCCACCTTTCCCGAGACCGCGACCTTCATCCCGATCCGCAGCTCCGCCACCCGCGCGAACTCGCGCCGGTCCTCGTAGCGCATCGGCAGGTGCAGCAGCAGGTCCTCGGCCGTGGTCACGCCGAGCTTCGCGAGCCCCTCCGCGCGCTGCGGGCCGACGCCCTTCACGAACTGGACGGGCGACTCGAGGTCCATCGCGGCCGATCTTGCCACGAGCGGGTGCGCACGGAGGTCCGCCAGGAGCTTCCGCGTCGCCATTCGTGACAAAGCCACCGCGCGCTACGGCACGGCCAACCAGCTCGTCGAGGTGCCGGACCCTGGGAAGGACCGCCTCGCCCTGGCCGTCAAGAACGACGTCGCCGCGAGCCAGGCGGTCGACTTCGAGATCCAGCGGCAGCCGCGGAGCGGCGACCGGGACGCTACCGAGGGACCGCGTCCTGAGCGAACTCCACGACCGCGCGGCCCGCCTCGAGCCTCACGCCGCGGGCCGTCCACGGCAGCGGGAAGGGCGCCATCAGGTCGAAGCCCTGCGGCTGCTTCTTCGTGCGCGTCGCCTGAGCGACGATCTGCGCCAGCAGCGCCGGCGGAAGGCTGATCCCTGCGACGAGCGCCTCCTCGACCTCCACGCGGCCCTGGCCGTTCGAGCCCTGGAAGCGCCCGGTGAGCGCCACGGGCACGGTCCCGCTCAGGAACGAGAGCAGGCTGCTGGGTCCGCTCTTCGGGATCTGCGAGCGCACGGCGTCGAGGTCGAGCATGCCGCTCGCCGCGAGCCGGCCGGGCTCGAAGCGGAAGCTCAGGCCCGAGAGCGCGGGCGGAACGAGCGGCGCGAGGCTCAGCGTGACGTAGGAGTTGACCTGTCGCTCACTGACCGCGATCGGCTCGCGCGAGGCGGGCTTGCCGGCCTTGAGCCGGCGCTCGAGTCGCGCGACGGTCTGCGCGACGTGGTCCGCGTCCGCCCAGCTCAAGCCGGCCGGAGCCTTGGGCCGCACGCTGTCGCCCGGGCTCGCGCCCTGGACGACGAGCAGCAGCAGCGCGAGCGGGACGAGGCTCATGACCCATGATAGCGCGCGGCGGCCTTGCGCTCCGGATCGACGAGCAGGGCGCCCTCCGAGGGCAGGATCCGCTCGAGCCGCCGCTTCGGGTTCGCGAGCCGCTCCGACGCGAGCGAGGGGTCGAGGGCGATGGCCGCCTGCCACTGCTCGTCGGCCTCGTCGGCCTTCACCGTGCCCCGCAGCGCCCACGATAGGACGAGCCGGGCCTGCGCGTCGGCGGTCGCGTAGCGCACCGCGTCGCGAAGCCAGAGCACGGCGGCCTCGGCGTCGCCCTCGACGAAGTGCGCGTAGCCCAGGCCGAACACCAGGTCCGACGCGAACGGCGCCATCGCCTGCGCCTGGCGCAGGAGCGTCGAGGCGCCTCCGGCGGCGTCGGGCCGGCGCAGCCGCGCGATCGCGCGATTGGCGAGCACGGGCGCCGTGGGCTCGGTGCCCGCGAGGCCCGCGTAGAGCACGTCCGCCTCGGCGTAACGCCCGAGGCCCAGCAGGCACGCGCCGTCGAGGAACTGCCGCTCGCGCTCGAACGCAGGCTCGCGCGCCAGGCCCGCGAGCACCTCGCGCGCCTCGGCGAACGCGGCTGCGTCGTGGAGCAGCCGCGCGAGCGCGAGCCCGGCGTCGGGGTGGCCGGGGTGAAGCTCGAGCGACCGGCGCAACCCCGCGCGCCGAGCCTCGGGGTCGCGGGCGGCGAGGCCTTCGCCGAGGGCGCGAACGGCGGCGAACGAAGCGGACGGCCCCCGGGCGGCCCGCGGCCGACCGGCGAGCTCCGCCGCCAGCTCGCCCACCAGGCGACCGAGGTCCTCGATGGGCCCGCGCCCGACCAGCGGAGCACGCGGCTCGGCGACGACCACGTCGAAGGGCGAAAGCGTCAGCGTCAGCTCGCCTCCAGCCAGGTCCCACGATCCGAACACCACGACGCGCGCGCCGAGCGCCTCCGCCGCCCGCACGCCGGTCGCCCGAGTCGCCACCGGACCGGGAATCCCCAGCGCCTCGAGCGCGCGCCGCTTGTCGGCTCCGGAAAGCGCCGGGACGCCCTCGCGCTGGAGCGCGCGCGGCAGAGCCTCCTCGACCGCGGCCCCGATCCAGCCGGGCGCGCCACGCTCGGGCCCCGCCGGCGGAAACACCAGGGTCCGGCCCGGCGCCGCGAGCGCCGCCGCCAGCACGACCCAGGCGGCGCTCACGCCTCGATCTCGATCCCCGCGGGCGGACGGGCCCAGGCGTGCGCGGCGAAGGCCCGCTGCACGCCGAACCCGAGCCGCTGGTACAGCCGGTGCGCGCGCGTGTTCGAGGCGGTCACCGAGAGCGTGGCGCTGGCGAGGCCGCAGGCGCGGAAGGAGGCGAGCGCGCGCGCGACGAGCGCCGAGCCGAGCCCGCTCTCCTGGGCGCCGGGCGCCACCGAGACCTGGCACACGTGGCCGTTGGTGCGCGACAGCCGGCTCGCGATCAGCACGCCGAGCGGCCCGCGCGGGCCGCAGGCGAAGCGCGAGGCCTCGGCGTCGAACTGGCCGCAGCCGGAGCGGACCACGAGCGTGTCGACGAAGGCGCGGCAGGTCGCCGGCGTGGCGTAGGTCATGTTCAGCGCCGCGTCGACGCTGCGCTGGTGGCTCTGGTAGATGATCTCCGCCGCGGCCGCGAGATCGTCCCGCTTCAGGGCCCGCAGCGCGACGCCGTGCGGCAAGGCGCCCGGCTCGGGCACCGGCTCCACCAGCTCGCGCCGCATGTAGTGGCGTGGGCGCGAGGCGAAGCCCTTGCGCTCGAAGCGGGCGTCCACGCTCGGCGCCGTGCAGAACAGCGTCTGGCACTCGACGCGCCCGGCGCCCCGCTCGGCGAGCGCGTCCTCGATCACCGCGTCGACGAGATCGTCCTCGACCCCCTGGCCGCGCAGCGCGCGCGTCGCGAAGATCGACCCCACGATCACGCGCGCGGGGTCGACCATGTAGTAGCAGTAGGCCACGGCGCGCCCGCCGTCCTCCATCACGCGCCCCGGCAGGGTGCCGCGCTCGATCCCGCCGGAGACCGCGGCGCGCACCTCCGCGAAGTCCCAGCCGAGCTCCGAGTGCCACTGCGCCGCCTCCTCGTCGAGCAGCGCGCGCAGCTCGCGAGGCCGGGCCTCACGCAGGGGGCGTGTTCGCAACCCGCCTCCGCTTCGCCTCGGCCTCGAGGAAGCCCCGCAGCCTGGCTTCGTCGCCGGCCGCGACGGCCAGGAACTCCAGCCCGGCCAGGTAGCCGGCGGCTCCGGGCGGCGCGGCGCCGTCGAGGGAGGCCTCCACCACGCGGGCTTTCACCCGCAGGGGGCCGTCCGGAAGGGCAAGGGTCAAGTCCAGCACCGCCCCCCTGGCGAGCCCTTTCTCGGTGCGCAGCAGGCAGCCCATGAGGCTCAGGTCGGCGACTCGCGCCTGGTGCTTCGCCCGCCCTTCGACCACCGCCTCGAGGTCCACGAGAGTCCGCGGCCCGCGGCGTCCGTCGCCGCCCGTCGAACCCGGCCCGCCCTCGGCTGCCATCCAGGGCGGGATTCTATCGGGGCGCCCGGGCGGCGTCGAGCCGGCCGCCTTGTGGGGAGTACGGGCCAAACCCTATAATTCACGGTCGGAGAGGACTTTGGCGCGCCCAATGCAGGGTCGTGGTGTCGTTGCAGCGAGGCCGACGTCGGCCCGGACGCAACGAAGCCCCGCCCCGAGGGCGACGCGAGCCACCTCGAAGGGGCTCGCCGGGTTCGGGCGGCGGCCGATCGCGGCGCTCGAGGCCAAGGGGCGTACGATCCGCGACCCCGTCGAGAAGCTGCGCTTCCTGCGCCACTCGATCGAGCGCTTCGAAACCCTGGACGAGCGGCTGCAGGTGCTGCCCGGCGCTCCCCTGCGCTGGGTCGCCTACCAGCTCACCGGCGTCGAGGAGACGCGGCCGCTCTTCTCGAAGAACCCGTGGGGCGCGCTCGACCCGCCCCGCCGCCAGCGCGCGCCCCTGCAGCGGCGCGCGCGACGGACGGTGAACGCCGCGGCGCTGCTGATCGTGGCGGCAGCGGGTCTGGCGCTCGCCGGCTATCCCCTGCGTCGGCCCGCGCCCGAGGCCGCGCCCATGGTGCGCGCGACGCCCCGCCCGGCGCCGACTGCGGAGACGAGGCTCGACCCGCCGCGCGGCGGCACCCCCGAGCGGATCTGGCTCGTGGACTCGGGCGCCGCGTTCGAGCTCTACAGCAACGGCCTGCGCATCGACACCACCTGGGCCGTGCGCGGCGAGCCGCGCCGCTACCGCGTCTTCACGCTCACCGGCGGCATGGGCCAGGAGGTCCACGACCGGCCGATCGGGATCGTGTACCACACGTCCGAGAGCGACATCTGGCCGCTCGAGGAGTCCTTCAACGAGAAGCTGCGCGACTCGAGCCAGGACCTGCTGCGCTACCTGCGGCGCAACCAGGTCTACCACTACCTGGTCGACCGCTTCGGCCGTGTCTACCGCGTGGTCGAGGAGAAGGACAAGGCCAACCACGCCGGCATGTCGGTGTGGGCGCACGGCGACCGCGTCTACCTCAACCTCAACGGGCCGACGATCGGGGTCTCGTTCGAGACGCGTTGGGAGGGCGGGCGCGCGCTGCCGATCACACGCGCCCAGCTCGAGGCGGGCCGCAGCCTCTCCGACTACCTGCGCCACAAGTGGCAGATCGCTCCCGAGCTGTGCGTGACGCACGGCCTCGCGAGCGTCAACCCGAAGAAGCACCTGATCGGCCACCACCTGGACTGGGCGCGCGGCTTCCCGTTCGAGGCCTTCTCGCTGCCGGACCAGTACCGGGTGGAGTCGCCCGCGGTGCGGCTCGGCTTCGCCTGGGACGACCGCTTCCTGGCGGTGATGGGCGAGCCGTGGCCGGGGGCGACCCTGGCGGCGGACAGGCTGGAGACGGAAGCGGCGGCGCGGGGACGCAGCGCCTTCGACGAGCGCAAGGAGCGGGCCAGGGCCTACGACGCGTGGCTGGCTGAGCTGACTTTGGACGCCGAGACGGCCGAGAAACTCGAGGCGCGAGGCAAGCGCGCGCCCAGCGGAGGATAGCAGCATGGCGGAGAACAAGGACCACCTCTGGAAGGCGCCCGAGGAGGCCGCGGAGAAGATCGAGGACCTGGTTCGCACCGGATCGCACCCGGTGGGAATCGACGTCGGAACCAGCAAGGTCGTGGTCTCGCGGCGCGGCGGCAAGGAGGTGGCCTGCGCGTCGCAGCTGAACGCGTTCATCCCGGTCCCCTACTCGCCCGTCACCGAGCGCACGATCCAGCAGCAGAGCGACATCCACTACTACCGCGACGGCGACCAGCTCGTGATCTTCGGCTCCGCGACCGAGCGCTTCGCGAACATGTTCAACGCCGAGGCGCTGCGGCCGATGGCCGACGGGCTGCTGAACCCGCGGGAGAAGCAGGCCTGGCCCGTGCTCGAGGCGATCCTGCAGAGCCTGGTGCCGAAGCCGCGCTCCTCCAACGAGGTGCTGGCGTTCTCGGTGCCCGCGGCGGCCCCGGGCCGCGAGTCGGCGCTCACCTACCACGAGGCGAGCCTGCGGCAGCACTTCACCTCGCTCGGCTACAAGGCGATGGCGATCAACGAGGGGCTGGCAGTGATCTTCTCCGAGCTGGAGCAGAACAACTTCACCGGCATCGGCATCTCCTGCGGCGGCGGCATGTGCAACGCGACGCTCGCGTTCCTGTCGATCCCCTCGATCATGGTTTCTCTGCCGAAGGCGGGCGACTTCATCGACCGCTCGGTAGGCGAGGCGGTCGGCGAGCACGCGACGCGCGTGAAGGTGACCAAGGAGGAGGGCCTCGACCTCAGCAAGCCGCCCAAGGACAAGCTGGAGAAGGCGCTCCACATCTACTACGAGGACCTGGTCGAGACGCTGGTCGACACGCTGCGGCGCGCGATCTCGAAGGCCGAGAAGCTGCCCAAGACCGATCGCGCGCTGCCGATCGTGCTCGCGGGCGGCACCGCGCGCCCGAAGGGGTTCCGCGAGCTGTTCGAGCGCACGCTGCGCTCGCGCACGTTCCCGATCGAGGTGGCCGAGGTGCGCACGGCCACCGACCCGTTCACCGCGACGGCCAGGGGATGCCACATCGCCGCGATGTTCGAGAAGTAGCTTGCGCGTCGGGTCCCGGGTCCTGCTCGCGGTCCTCGCCGTGGCTCTCGCGAGCCCGGCGCGGGCCGCGCGCGAGTGGTACGACTACTACCTGCAGGCCCGCGACCGCGACATCCCCGAGCGGCGCTTCCCCGACTGCGTCAAGAACCTGAAGGAGGCGCTGCGGCTCCGGCCCTCGGCCGGGACCAACGTGCAGACCTACGGCCTGCAGTTCGTGGATTACCTGCCGCAGTACTACATGGGCGTGTGCCTGCTCGAGCAGCAGGAGTACGTGGCCGCCACCGAGGCGTTCAACCTCGCCGAGCAGCAGGGCGCGATTCGCAAGACGCCGCTGTTCGGCGACCTCGTGAAGCGGCGCGGCGAGGCGCAGGCCGCCCAGGCGGCGCGCCTGACCCAGCGCGCGCGCGGCGAGGTGAGGCGGCTGCTCGATCGCGCCCAGGAGCTCGGCCGGCGCGGAGCGTGGGCCGACTCGCTGCCGCTGCTGGCGCAGGCCGAGGCGCTGGCGCGCAGCCTCGACGCCGACACGCTGCGCTCGGTCACGCGCGAGCAGGAGCGCCAGCGCGCGGCGCAGGCCGAGGCGCTGGAGGCGACCGCGCGCGCACAGCGGCTCGAGCAGCGGCTCGCGGACGGCGAGCGGCTGCTGCTGGAAGGGCGCGCCAACGAGGCCAAGGTGGCCTTCGACGAGGCGCTCGACCTCGCGCCGAAGAACCCGCGGGCGCTCGAGGGCCGGCGCCAGGCCGAGGAGCGCATCCTCGCCTCGACCACGCGCGCGGCCCGCCAGAAGGCCTTCGCCGAGGGCAAGGCGCTCTTCGACGACGGGCAGCTGGAAGCCTCGCTCGTCCCGCTTTCCGACGCGGCCGCCGACCCGCAGAACGGCGAGGCGCGCGACCTGCTGATGCGCGCCCGGCAGATCCTCGAGGGTTTGCGGCTGCAGAAGGAGCTGCGCGCCGAGATCGACCGCCGCGCCGCGCGCGCCGAGGAGCTGATGGCGGCCGGCCGCTTCCCGGAGGCGCAGGTGGCGTACCAGGCCGTGCTGCAGCTCGACGCGAGCCACCCGCGCGCGCGCGAGCGGCTGGCGGAGGCCGAGCGCCGCACCGGCGAGTCGATCGTCGCGCGCTGGCTGCCGAACCAGGAGCCGGCGCTAGCGCTCTTCGACCGCGCGGGCACCGTGATCGAGTCGCCCAGCCTGTCGCTGCAGGGCGCCGCCAGCGACGACCAGGGCGTGCTGAAGATCGAGTTCCGGGTCGGCGACCGGCTGATCGGCGAGTACGTGCCCGAGAGCTCGCCGCTCTCGCCCGCGCGCATGGTGCCGTTCGTGCGCGAGGTGCCGCTCGAGCCCGGCCCGAACTCCATCGTCGTCACGGCGATCGACACCGGCGGGCTCTCGCGCTCGGTGCCGTTTCGCGTCGAGCGCCGCCTGCGCTTCCACGAGACGCAGTACTTCGTGCCCTCGGCGGTGGCCGGCGCCTTCACGCTCGTGGGCGTGGGCTGGGGCACGCAGCGCCTGCGCCGGCGCCGGGCGCGGCGGCGCCGCTTCAATCCCTACATCGCCGGCGCGCCGGTGCTCGACCACGACATGTTCTACGGACGCGCCAAGCTGACCGCGCGCATGCTCAGCACCCTGCACCGCAACAGCCTGATGATCACCGGCGAGCGCCGCATCGGCAAGACCACGTTCCTGCACCACCTGAAGCGCGTGCTGGCAGACGACGACGGCGGCGAGTGGACCTTCTTCCCCGTCTTCGTCGACCTGCAGGGCGTGCCGGAGCAGGCGTTCTTCCACGCGCTGATGGCGGAGACGGTCGACAGCCTCGCGCTGCAGCCGGCCACGCGCGCCGAGATGCGCTTCACGCCGGACGCGGCGG
>CAZMRX010000150.1:9327-11880 GCA_964568755.1 uncultured Acidobacteriota bacterium
CAGCCACGACCTGCAGCGCGTGATCGGCGAGCTCAAGACGCGCACGCCGCGCCGGGTGAAGCTGGCGCTGCTGATCGACGAGGTCGACGTGCTCAACTCGTACTCCGAGAGCGTCAACCAGCGGCTGCGCGGAATCTTCATGAAGAGCTTCTCCGAGAACCTGGTCGCGGTGATGAGCGGCGTCGGGATCAGGCGCCGCTGGAAGAGCGAGGTCAGCCCCTGGTACAACTTCTTCGACGAGGTGGAGCTTTCCCCCTTCTCGCGCGAGGAGGCCGAGGCGCTGGTGCGCGAGCCGGTGGCCGGCTTCTTCCAGTGGCGGCCCGAGGCGGTCGAGCGCGTGCTCGAGCTGTCGCAGCTGCGGCCGTACCTGGTGCAGAAGCTGTGCGTCCACGCCGTCAACCGCATGCTCGAGCACGGCCGCGGCACGATCAAGCTGGAGGACGTCGAGGCGGCGCGCCACGTCGTCGAGGGCGAGGACAGCCCCGACGCCGCGGCCGACGCGGACGCCGTCGAGCGCCCGGCTATGGCAGACTAGGCGGTCATGTCGACACTCGCGGCGCCCCCGCGTAATCCCTTCATCGCCGGCAGCTGGGTGCGCGGCGAGGACTTCTTCGGCCGGGGCGAGCTGGTGCGCGAGGTGCTCGAGGGCGAGCGCCACTCGCTGTGGGTGCTGGGCGGGCGCAGGCTCGGCAAGACCAGCCTGCTGAAGGAGCTCGAGCACCGCGTGCAGAAGAGCCGCGAGACGCCGTTCGTCCCGCTCTACTGGGACCTGCAGGGCAGCGGCGACGCGCGCGGGCTGAGCGAGACGCTGCTCGCGAGCGTCGAGGACTCGGAGCCGTTCCGGCGCGCGACCGACGTGCTGGTCGAGGACCTCGAGAGCCAGCCGGTGGCGGAGATGCTCGCGAGCCTGATCCGGCGCACGGTCCGCAGCGGCTGGCGGCTGCTGCTGCTGGTGGACGAGGCCGAGGAGCTGCTGGTGGTGGGCCGCGGCGACCCCGCGGTGCTCGCCCGGCTGCGCCGCGTGCTGTCGCGCGGCAGCGACGTGCGGTCGGTGATCACGGCCACGCGCCTGCTGGCGCGCGTCGACGAGCAGGCGGCGCTGCCGACCTCGCCCTTCCTGCAGGGCTTCATCCCCCCCGTCTACCTGACGCCGCTCACGCTCGCCGAGGGGCGGGCGCTGCTCGCCCGCGGCGGCTTCACGGCGCAGGACGCCGACACGATTCTCGAGCGGGCCGCCTGCCACCCGTTCCTGGTGCAGCTGATCGCGAGTCGCCTCTTCGAGAGCCGCGACCTGGCGGTGACGCTGGAGCAGCTCGCCGCGGACGAGATGGTCGCCAACTACTTCGCGGTGGACTTCGGCACGCTCGAGCCGGTCGAGCGCGACGCGCTCAGCGAGGTGGCCCGCGAGGGCCGGCGCACGCGCGCCGAGCTGGCGCGCAAGCTCGGCCGCCCCGAGGACGACCTCGACTCCCCGCTCTACGGCCTGTCGATGCTCGGCTACCTGACGCGCGACGGCGAGGCGTACCGCCTCGCCAACTGGTTCTTCGAGCGCTGGCTCAGACGGCGGGTCTCCGGCTCTCGCTAGCGGCGGCGGGGGCCGCGGCGGCGACCGCCGCCGAAGTCGCGGCGGGGGCGTGGTGCGTCGGACCGGGGCTCGGGCGCGCCGGGGACGGGCTCGTCCACGTCCACGTCCGGGGCGGGCGCGGGCGCCTGGGCCTGGAGGTGGCCGCGCAGCAGCAGCGCGACGATGCGGTCGCGCAGCTCGTGGGCCGCGATCGCTCGAGCCGTCGGCCCGAACTCCAGGAACTCCTCGAGCGGCAGTCGCCGGCCGAGGTCCGCGAGCGCGTCGACGATGCGCGAGGCCTTGCGCGCCTGCACCTCCTCGTCGGTCGGAACCGAGATCTCCTTCACCTCGACGTGGTAGCGCTTCACCAGCCGGTTGAAGTTCATCAGGTCGAAGGCGCCGATCAGGCTGATCGCGCGGCCGCTCTTGCCCACGCGCCCGGTGCGGCCGGCGCGGTGGATGTACTGCTCGGGCGAGTCGGGCGTCGAGAAGATGAAGACGTGCGACAGGTCGTCGATGTCGATCCCGCGCGAGGCCACGTCGGTGGTCACCAGGTGCTTGATGCTGCCGTCGCGGAACGCCGCCATCACCTGCTCGCGCTTCTTCTGCGGCAGGTCGGACGACAGCATCGCCACCGCGAGCCCGCGGTTCCTGAGGAAGGTCGAGACCTGGCGCGTCTCCTCGCGCGTGTTGCAGAAGATCATCGAGGAGGTCGGGTTCTCGTACTCGAGCAGGCGATACAGCGTCGCTTCCTTGTGGAGTCGCGAGGCCATGCAGTAGACGTGCTCCACCTCCTTGACGTAGATCTGGTCCTCGGAGAGCAGCACCCACTCCGGCTCGGCCATGTAGTGGTAGATCAGGCCCTTGATCCCGATCGGCACGGTCGCGGAGAAGAGCATGGTCTGCCGCGCGGCGGGGACGAACTCCATGATCTGGCCCATCTCCACCGCGAAGCCCATGTCGAGCATGCGGTCGGCCTCGTCGAGCAC
>CAZMRX010000151.1:0-11797 GCA_964568755.1 uncultured Acidobacteriota bacterium
CGCTCGGCCTGGCGACGATCACCGCCGTCGCCTTCGGCACGCACCTCGCGTGGCCCTGGTACACCCTCGTGGGCTCGCTCTCGACCTTCGGCTTCGGGCTGCTCGCGAGCCTCGCCTGGCCGGCCCCGCCGCGAGCCTGATGCCGAGGCCCGGCCCGGACCGTGAGTCACGCGGCGCTTCGAGGCGTGCGGGGCTCGCGAGCGCGGCCCTCGCGCTGATCCTCGCCGCGCCGGCCCCCGCCCAGGACTGGCACGACGCCTACCAGGCCGGGACCTCGGCGCTCGCGCGCGGCGACCACGCACGGGCGGCCGAAGCGCTGGAGCGGGCCATCACTCTCCATCCGGAGCCGGGGCGCAACGTCGTCACCTACGGCACCAACCTGGAGCCGCGCTACTTCCCCTACCTGCGCCTGGCGGAGGCGCGCCTCGCGCTCGGCCAGCTCGAGGCGGCCCGCGCGGCGCTCGAGCGCTCGGCCTCCTGGGGCCCGCGCGAGCCCGCCGAGGAGCGGGCCGCGCTGCAGGGACGCCTCGCGGCGGCGGTCGCCGCGAGACTGCCGCCACCGCCCGCGGCACCCGCGCCGACGCCCACTCCAGTCGCGGCGCTCACGCCCCCGGCTGCGTCACCGCCGGCTGCGGCCGTCGAGCCCGCGACGCCGGCTCCCGAGCCGACCCGCACGACTCAGCCGCCGGCGCCACCCGCAACCGCCGCGACGCCAGTGGTCCGGCCGGAGCGCGCGCCCACGCCGGCCGCCGCACCCGCGTCCGCGGCCCCTACGTCAGCGGCCCCAGCGAGCGCCGGCCCAGCGCCCGCGCCGCCGCTGCCGACCGCTACGGCGCCCCAGTTCGGAGCCCCTGCCGGGCCCTCCGGCGCCGCCACGAACCCCGTCGGGGAGACAGCCGCGCCGCGGGCATCCGACGCCCGGTACCCGCTGCTGGCCTTCGCGCTGCTGGCGCTCGCCATCGCCGCGGCCATCGGCGGGCGCGCGCTCCGTCGGCCCTCGTCCCGAGCCCCGGCCGGCGCCCCGACCCCTCGCTCCGGCGCGACGGATCCCGGCGCCCAGGCGACTCCCCGCGGCTTCATGAACCCCGGCGCGAGGCTCGACGAGGAGGGCCGCGAGTGGTTCGGGGACTACCGCCTGCTCGAGATGCTCGGGCGAGGCGGGATGGCCTCCGTCTTCGAGGCCGAGCGCAAGGGCGAGCGGGTGGCGCTCAAGCGTCCGCTCGCGAGCCTGCTCGACGACCAGCCCTTCCTCGACCGCTTTCTGCGCGAGGCCGAGATCGGCCGCACGCTCAACCACCCCAACATCGTCCGCATCCTCGAGCGCGGCCACGTGCTCGGCGTGCCCTATTTCACGATGGAGCTGGTGCCGGGCGAAACGCTGTTCGCCTACATGCGCCGGCAAGGCGCGAGCCCTCCCGAGTTCGCAGCCAGGGTCGTGGTCCAGATCGCCGAGGCGCTCGACCTCGCGCATCACAAGGGGGTCGTCCACCGCGACCTCAAGCCGTCCAACATCATGCTGCTGCCCGACGGCAGCGCCCGGGTGATGGACTTCGGGATCGCGCGGGCCCAGCGCTTCGACACGCTCACGGCGACCTCGGCCTTCCTCGGCACGCCCCACTACGTGGCGCCCGAGATGATCGAGGGGGCGGGCGCCGAGCCACGCAGCGACCTCTACGCCCTCGGCGTGGTGCTGTTCGAGCTGGTGACCGGCCAGCGCCCGTTCGACGCCGACACGCCCTTCGCCATCCTCAAGAAGCACTGCCTGGAGGAGCCGCCCGTGCCGAGCCGGCTGCGGCCCGGCTTGCCGCCCGAGATCGACGCCGTCGTGCGGCAGCTGCTGCGCAAGGACGTGGCGGATCGCCCCGCGAGCGCCGAGGCGCTGGTGATCGCCCTGCGCGACTACCTCAACCGGGCCGCCTGACATGCCAAGCGCCCTGCCCCGACGCCTGGCGCTCGCGGTCGGTCTGCTGCCGGCTGTGGCTTCCCTCGCCTCGGCGCAGGTGGGAGTCTCCTTCAACCGCGCCGGGTCCGGCGCGCGCGCCGCGGGCATGGCCAACGCCTTCATCGCCATCTCCGACGACGGGACCGCAGCCTCCTGGAACCCCGGGGGCCTGGCGCAGCTGCGCAAGCCCGAGCTGTCGCTCGTCACCACCACGATCGGGGACGACGTCACGGCGAGCGGCTTCCGCACGCGCGACGATCTCGCCTGGTACAGCACCGCGCGCTCGAACTACCGCAGCACCTACCTCGACTTCGCGAGCCTGGCCGTGCCCGTGACCTTGTGGGGCAAGCCGGTCACCTTCCAGGCCTCGTGGCGCCGGCTCTACTCGCTCGACTACCGCGAGATCGTGAGCTTCGAGCGTGAGCCGCTCGTGCCCGAGGGGCCGCCTCCGGTTCGCCTGGAGGGGAACAGCGACACGCTGGGCGCCGTCGACCTCTGGTCCGGGGCCGTCGCCGTGAGCCTGACGCGCCGCCTCTCGATCGGCGTGGGCCTCAACCTGTGGCGCGGCGACTGGGACGAGGACCACTTCGTGGTCGAGACTCCCACCGGCGCCCCGGGCATCTCGACGTTCGAGAGCGTCGGCCAGTCGAACCGCGTGGAGGGCGAGAGCTTCAACCTCGGGCTGATGCTGAGCTACACGCGCTGGAGCGCGGGTCTGCTCTACCAGGGGCCGCTCCGCTCGGACTTCAGCGGACAGGCCTCCTTCACCTCCAGCAGCGTTCCCGGAACGGTCACGCAGTCCGCCTCCGGCACCCTGAGCTTCCCGGTCGCCGTGGGCGTGGGCGCGGCCTTCCGCCCGGCGGCGCGCTGGACCGTCGCGCTCGACCTGACCTGGGACGACTGGACCGAGGCGATCCTCGACACGCCCGCCTCGGGCCGCGTGAACCTGTTCGACTCGCAGCCGCCCGACCGCTCGAGCACCCGGGACACGCTCTCGTTGAACGCGGGCGCCGAGCGCCTCTTCGCCGGCGACGGCTTCGTGGTCCCGCTGCGCTTCGGCCTCGCCTGGGAGCCGCAGGGCGCGCGCGATCCCTACACGCGCGACCCCGTCGACTTCGTGATGCTGGCGCTCGGCACCGGCTACAACACCAACAGCCTCAAGTTCGACGCCGCCTTCCAGTACCGCTGGGCGAGCTTCACGGGCGGAGCCAGCTTCGAGCCGGGGGCGACGTCGCCGCTGCTGCCCATCTCCGTCGGCGAGCGGACGAGCCGGCAATGGCGGCTGAAGCTGTCGCTGATCTTCAGGGTGACCGACACCGATAAGCTGAAGCGCGGCGCGCGCAAGGTCTTCGGCTAACGCCGGGCCCGTCGTCCGGGATGAGCACGCCAGCGCCACGCACGGTCGAGGTCCCCGGGGGATGCTTCGTGATGGGCTCCGCCAGCGGGCGGCCGGACGAGGCGCCGCCGCGCGCGGTCTCCGTCTCGCCCTTCCGCCTCGCGGTCACGCCCGTGACGAACGCGCAGTACGCGCCCTTCCTGGCTGCCGCGCGGGCTGCGGCGCCGCCGTGGTGGGTAGACGAGGCGTACTCTGCCCCCGAGCAGCCCGTCGTGGGCGTCACCTGGTTCGAGGCCTGCGACTACGCCGCCTGGCTCTCGGAGCTCGTCGGGGCGCGTTTTCGCCTGCCTACGGAAGCCGAATGGGAGCGCGCAGCGCGAGGCGGCCTGGAGGGAATGGCCACGGCCTGGGGCGACGCGCTGCCCCCCGGCGAGGTGCCCGAGGGACCGCTCGCCGGGCCCTGGCCCGTCGGGCGGGGAACGGCCAACGGCTACGGGCTGCTCGACATGGGCACCATCGTCCACGAGTGGTGCCTCGACTGGTACGACCCCGCGTCGCAGACGCGGCGCGCCAGCCGCGGCGGCTCGTGGCGGCACCACGTGCGCTGGTCGCCGCCTTCCGCCCGCAGCAGCCTGCCTCCGGGCCTGCGTTACTCCGACTACGGCTTCCGCGTGCTACGCGAGGCTTGACGCCCGGGGCGCGTCGCGGCGCGCTTCAGGCGTAGCGCCGAGCCAGCGCCAGCGCCTCGTGCCCGTAGTGCCCGCCGAAGATCAGGTGGTGGTTCAGCAGGTGGTAGAGCTGGTAGAGCGGGTTTCGCTCGCGCCACTCGTGAGGCAAGGGGAACGCCTCGTCATACGCGTCGAAGAAACGATCGCTGAAGCCGCCGAAGAGCGTCGTGATCCCGAACTCCATCTCACGGTCGCAGGCGGCGCAGGCCGGGTCGACGAGCGCCGGGCCGCGGGTCGTGCCGAGCACGTTGCCCGACCACAGGTCCCCGTGGATCAGCGCCGGCCGGGGCTCGTGCACGAGCATCGCCGACAGTCGTGCGATCACTCGATCGAGCAGGCGCACGTCCTCCGGACCGATCCGACCCGCGCCCGCGAGCTGGCGCGACAGCGGGCCGAGCCGCCGCTCCGCGTAGAACTCGGCCCAGGACGGGCTCGCCCGGTTGTCCTGCGGCGTCGGGCCGCAATAAGTAGTGACGGGAAAGCCGAAGCCTGGCGCGGGTCGCGCGTGGATCGCGGCGAGCCCCCGGCCGAGGGCGACGTCGTCGCCGGTCGCGCGCGGCAGGTACTCCATCACGATGTACGCCGGCCGGCCCTCGCCGGGACCGGACGCCGTGAGCACCTCGGGGATGGCCAGCTCGGACCCGGCCGCGCGCAGCGCCCGCAGCCCCTGCGCCTCGCTCAGGAACAGGTCGTCCGCGCAGTCCTCGTTCCACTTCGCGAACCACTCGCCGCGCGTGGTGCGGACCCGGACCGCGTGGTGGATGCAGCCTCCCGAGACCGCCTGCAGGCCGAGAACCCGCAGCCCTTCGTCGCCTGTGGCCCGGCGCAGCTCGCCCTCCAGGAAGGCGCCGGGGCCCGTGCGCGGGCCGGAGCCGCTCACCGCGTGAGCTCGTCGAGCAGCCCCCGGCAGCACCCGTCGAGCAGGTCGAACACCTCTTCGAACGCCTCGTCGCCCGAGTAGTAGGGATCGGGCACGTCGCCGCCCGGCGGCTCGCCGAACTCCCGCAGCAGCCGGATCCGGTCGCGCAGCGGCGCCGGGCAGCGCGCCCGCAGCGCGCGCAGGTGGCCGCGGTCGAGCGCCAGGATCAGGTCGAAGCGCTGGAAGTCGGCGTCCCGCACCTCGCGCGCGATCGACGTCACCGCGACACCGCGCTGCGCGCCCACGCGCCGCGCACGCGCGTCGGCCGGCTCGCCCTCGTGGTAGCCGTGGGTGCCCGCCGAGTCCACCTCGAAGTCGGAGGCGCGGCCTGCCTGCTCGGCCTGGTGGCGGAAGATCGCCTCGGCCAGCGGCGAGCGGCAGATGTTCCCGGTGCAGACGAACAGCAGACGCTTCGCGGGTGAAACGCCGGCGTGCCGCATCCGAGCCATCATAGCGTCGGCGCGCGCGACGCGACAGCGCTCCGATCCGAAGGGCATAATCCGCGGACCACGGAGGTCCCCGAACATGACCAGGTCCACTGCCACGGCGCTCCTCGTCGCGCTCCTGCTCACCGCGTCGGCCTCGGCCCGCGACGGGAAGAAGATCTTCGTCTCGGTCGACATGGAAGGCATCGCCGGCGTCGTCACGGGCGAGCAGCTCGGCCCCCCGGGGTTCGATTACGCGGGCTTCCGCGAGCTGATGACGCAGGAGGCGAACGCCGCGATCGCCGCGGCGCGCGAGGCCGGGGCCACGGAGTTCGTGGTCGCCGACTCGCACGGCAACTTCCAGAACCTGCTGCCCGACAAGCTGCCGCCCGACGTCCAGCTGGTGCGCGGCGGCCCGCGCCCGTTCGGAATGATGCAGGGCCTCGACGAGAGCTTCGACGGCGTCGTCTTCGTCGGCTACCACGCGAGCACCACCAACCCCGCGGGCGTGCGCGCGCACAGCTTCTCGAGCGCGAACCTGGCCGACGTCCGTCTCAACGACGTCTCCGTGAGCGAGGGCTCCTGGAACGCCGCCCTCGCCGCGCACTACGGCGTCCCGGTGCTGGCCGTCTCGGGCGACGCGGCCGCGGTCGCGGAGGTGAAGGCCAGGGTGCCCGGCGTGGAAGGCGCCGTCGTGAAGTGGCCCTACGCCTTCCACTCCGCACGGAACCTCTCGCCCACGGCGTCGCGCGCGGCGATCGCCGACGCCGTCCGCAAGGGCATGGCCCGCCGCGGCGCGACCGATCTCCCGCGCCCCGCGACCCCGATCCGGCTGGAGATCCGCTTCAAGAGCTACCGCCCGGCCGAGGTCCTGAGCTGGCTCCCCGGCGCCGAGCGCGCCGACGCCCACGCCGTGCGCTACACCGTCAGCGACATGCCCGAAGCGGTGCGGTTCCTCGCCTTCGTCCTCGCCTACCAGGCCGACCTGACTCCCTGAGGGGGTCAGGTCTTGAATCTTGGCATCAGCGAGCCGCTATGCCCACATTCAAGACCTGACCCCAGCACGCGCCAGCCGGGTCATCCAAGCCAGGTGGTGGTCGTCGTGCTCGGCCGCGAAGTACAGCATGTCAACGATCCGCATCCGCTGCTGCAGGCGCGGGTGGATCGCGGACGCCTCCAGGCGCTGCGGATCCCACGCCTCCAGTCGCTCGACGAAGCGGCTCCGCTGCGCCCGGAACGCCTGCAGCACCTCGGCGAGGGGTCGCTCGTTGTAATGGGCCTCGTGCGTCCTGCGGTTCTGCAGGTCGGCGGCCCGCAGGACGTCCGCTCCCGCGCGGAAGTCTTCGAGCCGCGCGACGTGGAGTGCGTCGAGGTCCGCCAGGTGGCCGACGTGCTCCTGGATCGACCAGGCCTCGCCGTCGCGGCGCGCGAGCAGGTCCCGCCCCAGGCCGCGTGTCTTGTCCTCGACTCGCGCCGGCGCGCCCCGCAGCCGCTCCACCAGGAACGGGAAGTCCGCCTCGCCCAGGTGCTCGAAGCTGAAGCGCCGCTCGAACCAGCGGCGCACGCTCAGCCCTTCGCCGGGTCGCGGAACACGGGGGCGCACCAGCCGCGGCGCTTCGCGTCGCGGCCGCGCACGACGGCGGCCATCGCGGGCCGCAGCCGGCTCGTGATCTCCCCCATCCGCCCGGTCCCGATCGCCCGGTGGTCGACGCGCGTGACCGCCACGATCTGCACGCCCGTCCCGGTCAGGAACACCTCGTCGGCGAGATAGACCTCGGTGCGGTCGATCGGGCGCTCGACCACCTCGACGCCCTGGTCCTCGCGCAGCAGCTGGATCACCGAGCGGCGCGTGATCCCCTCGAGGATGTCCTGCGTGACCGGCGGCGTGACGACCACCCCGCCGCGCACCACGAACAGGTTCTCGACCGAGCCCTCGCACACGTGGCCGTCGTCGTTCAGCACCAGCGCCTCGTCGAACCCCGCGAGCTGGGCGTCGGTCTTGGCCAGCGCCGAGTTGACGTAGCCGCCGGCGATCTTGCCGCGGGCCGGCAGCACGTTGTCGGAGATGCGCTGCCAGGAGGAGATGCTGGCGTGGGCGTTGTCGTCGTTGGCCACGAAGTGGCCGAACGGCATCGCCACCATCGACACCTCCGGCGTCAGGCCGTGCAGCCGCACGCCGAGCGTCTCGTCGCCGTAGAACGCGAGCGCCCGGATGTAGCAGTCGGTTCGCGTCTCCTGCTGGCGCAGCAGCTGCCGCAGGCCCGCCCACAGCTCGTCCGGCGACTGCCCGAGCTCCATGCGCAGCAGGCGGGCCGAGTCGCAGAAGCGGCGAAGGTGGTCGAGGGGGCGGAACACGAACAGCTCCTGCTCCTCCTCGTTCCAGTGGCCGCGCAATCCGCCGAAGACGGCGGTGCCGTAGTTGAGGGCGTGCGTCAGTAGACCGATGCGGGCGTCGCCGTACGGCACCACCTTGCCCTTGAAGTACGCGAGCTTCGGGAGCTCCGGCTGCTTCTTCACGTTTGACTCCAATTGGATTGCCTCAGTCCACTGTGTCGCCATGCCCTGTAAACTAAGGCTCACTTGTTCTAATATCAATAGCCAGTTATGCCAAAGTGGACTGACACCGCCTTGGATCTGGTCCCGCTCATCGGCGACTGGTCTACCGGTCCGGGCCCACTCTACTCCCGTCTGGCCCGCGCGATGCAATCGGCGATCGAAGGCGGCTCGCTCGGCGCGGGCACGCGGTTGCCGCCCGAGCGACCGCTCGCGGAGGCGCTGGGCGTGAGCCGCACCACGGTCGTCCTGGCCTACGGCCGCCTGCGCGAGCGCGGGCTCCTCGAGTCCCGGCAGGGCAGCGGGACGTGGGTTCCGCGCCGCTCGGGGCTGGAGCGGCCGGCGCTGCGCGAGGAGCGCAGCCGCTCGTTCCTGGTCGACTCGCTCGCGCGCGCCGCTTCGGACGCCCCGGCCGACACGATCGCGTTCATGGGAGCCTGCCTGCCCGGCTCCGGCCTCGCGCTCGACGAGGAGTGGCGCTCGGCGCAGGTCGAGCTCGCCGAGCTCGCCTGCGGCACCGGGTACTCGCCCCAGGGATGGCTTCCACTGCGCCGCGCGATCGCCGCGCAGTTCGAGACGCGCGGCGTGCCCACGACGCCGGACGAGATCCTCGTCACGAACGGCGCGCAGCAGGCGATCGACCTCCTCGGCCGCCTGCTCGTCGGCCGCGGCGAGGCCGTCGTGCTCGAGGATCCCACCTACCTCGGCGCGATCGATGCCCTCACGCTCGCGGGGGCGCGCCTGCTCCCGGTGCCCGTGGGTCCCGCGGGCGTCGAGATTCCCGCCTTGCGCCGGGCCGTCCAGGCGGCGACACCGGCCCTCGTCTACCTGGTCCCGAGCTTCCACAACCCCACGGGCGTGCTGATGCCGGAAGGCGCGCGGCGCGAGGTGGCGGCGCTCGCCGAGACGACGGGCGTCGCGGTGGTGGAGGACGAGAGCCTCGGCGAGCTGACGTTCGGCGCCGAGCCGCCCGCTCCGATCGCGGCCTTCGCCCCGCGCGCGGCCGTGTTCAGCGTGGGCTCGCTGAGCAAGCTGTTCTGGGGCGGGCTGCGCGTCGGCTGGCTGCGCGGCCCGCGCGCCCTCGTCGCGCGCCTGACGCGCTTCAAGGTGGCGGCCGACCTGAGCGGCTCGCTGCCGTGCCAGCTGCTCGCGACGCGGC
Source organism: uncultured Acidobacteriota bacterium (assembly GCA_964568755.1). Classification (GTDB taxonomy): domain Bacteria; phylum Acidobacteriota; class Vicinamibacteria; order Fen-336; family Fen-336; genus DATBSL01. Next base: position 9,063 of record CAZMRX010000151.1, read on the forward strand.
TGCTCGCGCGCCGGGACGAGGTGGCCCGCATGCGGCGGCGCGAGTCGCGACGGCGCTACGACCGCCTCGCGGCCCTGCTGCGCGAGTCGCTCCCCGAGTGGTCTTTCAGCGAGCCGGCCGGCGGGCTCACGCTGTGGGCGCGGCTGCCGACGCCGAGCGCGGAGGAGCTCGCGCGCGTGGCGCTGCGCCACGGCGTGTCGATCGTCCCGGGGCCGGTGCACTCGCCCTCGCACGGCTTCGCGGACCGCGTGCGGCTGCCGTTCGTGATGGACGAGGCCGCGCTCGGCGAGGGGATCGCGCGCCTCGCGCGCGCCTGGCGGGAATGCCGGCGGCCCTCGGACGAGCGCCGGCTCGACGTCATCGTCTGAGCGTCAGTAGAGCAGCGAGGCCTTGCGCTCGCTGCGCCAGCTCCCGACGCCGGCCGACTGCTCCGCCAGGATCGCGTCCACCGACGCACCGCGCTCGAGCGCGGCGCGCACGCTCTTCGTCCCGGTGAGCGTGTCGAGCCAGGCGCCCTCGCGCACCCACGCGAACCCCTTCTGGCGCCGGAGCGCCGCGAGCAGGCGCAGCCCGAGGCGGAAGGGGCTCGCGGCGCCTTCGTCGGTGACGCGCACGCGCACGCCGCGGCAGGCCTCGCCCAGCAGCTTCGGCTGCGGCGCCGCGGCCGAGGCCCGGGGCGTGAAGCCCTCGGGCTCGAGCACGAACCCGGGGCTGGCGGCCTCGCGCGCCAGCGCCTCGGCGTCCACCCAGGGCGCGCCGACGAGCAGGAAGGGCGCGTCGGTGCCCCGCCCCTCCGAAGCGTTCGTGGCCTCGATCAGGCAGGTACCCGGATACGCGAGGGCGGCCTCGGCGCTCCGCAGGTTCGGGGACGGGCTCACCCAGGGCAGGCCCGTGGCGGCCCAGCTCATCTCGCGGCTCCACCCGCGCATCGCGACGACGCTCACGGCGGCGCGCCGGGCCTGCCGCTCGCTGGCGTAGCGCGCCATCTCGCCGAGCGTCAGGCCGTGCACCAGCGGCCCGGGAGCCATCGAGACCAGGCTGGTGCGCTCGCCCGCGTCGCGCACCGGGCCCTCGACGCGCTGCCCCCCGAGCGGGTTCGGCCGATCCAGCACCACCGTCTCGATCCCCGCCTCGGCCGCCGCCTCCAGGCACAGCAGCATCGTGCTCGCGTAGGTGTAGAAGCGGACGCCCGCGTCCTGCAGGTCCACGACCAGCACCTCCAGCCCGCGCAGGTCCTCGGGCGTGGGCTTGCTGCGCTCGCCGTACAGGCTCACGACCGGAAGGCCGCTGCCCGGGTCCGTCCCGCCCGCCACTTTCTCGCCGGCGGCGGCCTGGCCGCGCAGCCCGTGCTCCGGGCCGAACAGCCGCTCCACGCGCGCGCCGGAGGCGCGCAGCACGTCGATCGCATGGCGCCCGTCCGGCAGCACCGACGCGGCGTGGCACAGCAGCCCCACGCGGCGGCCGCGCAGCGGCGCGCCGCCCTCGAGCGCGAGCCGCTCCAGGCCCACGCTCACGAGCGGGGCGGCTCCGAGCGCTGCGCTTGGAAGAAGCGGCGCCGCGGCCGCGCCCAGGAAGGCGCGGCGTCTCATGGCGTCGCCAGCGCGCGCACCGCGGCGTCCGCCACCTGCGCGCGCACGCCGCGGATGCCGTTGTTCTCGCGGCTGGGGTGAACGCGGTTCGTCAGCAGGATCACGTAGAGCTCGCGCCGCGGGTCCATCCACATCGAGGTCCCGGTGAACCCCGTGTGGCCGAACGAGCGCGGGGACAGGAGCGACCCGGCCGCGGTGTAGCCGGGCGCGCCCGGCGTCGAGCTGCGCTCGCCGGTCTCGTTCGCCGGGGTGTCCCAGCCGAGCGCCCGCGACGCGAGCGGCACGCCGGCGCGCTCGGTGAAGAGCTCGACGGTGGCGCGCGAGACGAGCCGCAGCCCGCCGCCACGGCCTTCGTCGAGCAGCATCGCGGCGAAGCGGGCGAGGTCGGCGGCCGTCCCGAAGAGGCCGGCGTGCGGCGCCACGCCCCCGAGCGCCGCGGCGTTCTCGTCGTGCACCTCGCCGCGCAGCATGCGGCCGCGCCACGGGTCGTTCTCGGTCGGGGCGATGCGCGGCACGAGCCCGGCGGGCGGCCGATACAGCGTGTCCTTCATCCCGAGCGGCTCCATCACGCGCCGCTGCGCGAGCTCGCCGATCGGCGCGCCGCCCAGGCGCTCGACGACGGCGCCGAGCAGGATCAGGCCGAGGTCGCTGTAGACGGCCTTCGTGCCCGGCTCGTAGGAGAGATCCATCGCCTGGATGCGCTCGAGGTAGGCGGCCTGGCCGGAGAGCTCCTGGTAGAGCGGCGCCCACCACAGCAGGCCGCCCGAGTGCGTCAGCAGCTGACGCACGCTCACGCGCTCCTTGCCCCCGCCCTTGAAGGCCGGCAGGAAGTCCGAGACGCGCGCTTCGAGCTCGAGCTTCCCCTCGTCCACCAGCATCATCGCGAGCGTGGTGGTCACGATCACCTTGGTCAGGCTGGCGAGGTCGTAGATCGTGTCGGCCGCCACCTCCGCGGCGCCCGCGTCGTAGCTCAGGCGGCCGAAAGCCCGCAGGTGCACGAGCGCGCCCTCGCGGCCGATCGCCAGCACGGCGCCGGGAAACGCGCGCGCGGCGACGCCGGCGCGCACGACCGCGTCCACCTCCTCGAGGCCCCCGGCCCGGAAGCCCGCGCCCGGCTGAGCGTCCGAAGCAGCGCCTGACACCGCA
>CAZMRX010000152.1:0-11764 GCA_964568755.1 uncultured Acidobacteriota bacterium
GCCGTCGTGTTCCGGCAGCGCAGCTTCTGCCGTTTCCTCTGCCCGGTCGGCGGCTTCCTGGGCCTCTATTCGATGCCCGCTCCCGTCGCCGTGCGCACCCGCGACCGCGCCGTCTGCACGAGCTGCAGCCAGAAGGCGTGCGTGGCGGGCAACGAACGCGGCTGGGGCTGTCCATGGCTCGAGCACCCGAGCCGCCTCGAGCGCAACAACGCCTGTGGGCTGTGCCTGGAGTGTCTCAAGACCTGCCCTCACGACAACATGTCCCTCTTCCTTCGGCCGCCCTTCTCGCAACGGAGGCTCGACGGCTACGACGAGGCCTGGAAGGCCTACCTGATGCTGGCCCTGGCCCTGGCCTACTCGGCCGTGTACCTGGGGCCGTGGGGCGGGCTGAAGGATGCGGCGAACATCGCGGAGAGTGGCAACTGGTCCGCGTTCCTGACTTACGCCGGAGCCTTGTGGGGTGTCGCCCTCGGCGCGGTTCCTGGCGCCTTCCTGAGCGCCGCGTGGCTCGGACGGCATCTGGGGTCGGGCGGGGTGTCGACGAAGAGCGTGGCGCTGGCGGGCGCCTCGGCCCTCGTGCCGTTCGGCCTGTTCGCCTGGATCGCCTTCAGCGTGCCGCTGCTCCTGGCCAACGGTTCGTATGTCCTTGCGGCGGCATCCGACCCCCTGGGCCGGGGCTGGGATCTCTTCGGCACGGCCGGACTGACTTGGACGCCCCTCCTCCCTCACTGGACGCCGTGGCTCCAGGCGGGGCTGGTGCTGGCCGGTCAGGCAGCGGGCCTGCGGAGCGGCTGGCTCGAGACGTGCGCCGCCTACGGCGGGGAGCGGCGAGCGCTCCTCGCCTTTGCGCCGACCGCCGTCCTGGTCACGTTCGCCGCGCTGATCCTGTTGCGGCTCTACACGGGCTGATGTGGGGACTGGTATGACGAGGCGAGGCCTGTTGCTCGTGGTGGTCGTGGTCGCCGCCGTCGCTGCCGCCGTCCCCGGCAACTTGCGGACGAGCCGGCCAGGGCCAGCGAGCCCGAAGCCGATCCCCTCCGTCACGCTGACCGCGATCATGGCGCAGGGCATCTGGACCGACGAAGACGTCACTGCCGTCAACTCGTGGCGGCGCGACTTCCGCGTCGCCCGCCCCGTCCTGCGGCGCGGCGAGACCATCCGTTTGCGCCTCATGAGCGCCGACGTCGTCCACAGCTTCTCGATGCCCGCGCTCGGCATCGAGCCCGCGGAGGTGTACCCGGGCCGGGTCTTCGACGTCGTGGTCACGCCGGGCGAGGCCGGCGCCTTCGAGTACTACTGCACGACGGTCTGCGGAGAGGCTCACTTCGCGATGCGCGGATTCGTGCGCGTGGTGGACGAGGGTCATCCGCTCGAGGCCCTGCCCGCCCCCGCCGGCGGGCGGTACTGGCAGGCGACGGCACCCAACGGGGATGGCGCTCCGTCGGCCGTCGGGGCCTGGCACTTCAGGCAGAAGGGCTGCGTCACCTGCCACGGAGAGGCGGGGCGGGGAGGCATTCCCAACCCCAACTCCATGAACGCGGTCGTCCCGGAGTTGGCGACCCTCGCTCGGCGCACGTTCCTCTTCACCCCGGCAGACGTCGCCGCTTTCCGGGGGCTGCTGGCCGCCGGCACGCCGCTCGATCGCGTCCAGGGCGCGCCGGACGTCCCGCTCTTCACCAGCGTCCGGACCCAGTACGTCGCGCTGCGGCAGCTCGTGCGCGAGGGGCGCCGCTCGGCGAAGCTGCAGCCCTCCGGTCCGCGCCCGCCACTGGATATGCCCGCCTGGGAGTCCCGGCTCACCGACGAGGAGATCGACAAGCTCCTCGCGTACCTGTTGAGCCTGAGCGAGTCAGACGACGGCTCGCTCGCGGCTCCGCTTTCATCCATTCGAAAAGGAGAAGTCCAATGAAGTTCCCAAGCGCCGTCGTGCTCTCGCTCGCCCTTCTGACGCTCACCGGCGCCCTCGCGGCTTGCCAGCGAAGTACCAGCTCGCAACCGCCATCGACCACCGCCAGGGCTGAGGCGACAGCCCACCCCTCTCGCGTGGCCGACCCGCCGGCGCCGGCCGGACCGGCGCTCGTCCTGCCCGTGAACGCGGCGGCGTCAGTCGCCGGCCCGGGCTCGGAGGCCTTCACCGGCTCGCTCGACGAGATCAAGACGTTCATCGGCTACTACCATTCGATCCGCCTCTCGCCCGAACAGGAGAGGCTCAAGGTCGAGGCGCTCTCGGCCATGTCGGCGCCGTGCTGCAGCAAGTACTCGCTCGCCACCTGCTGCTGCCCCTGCAACATGGCCAAAGCGGCCTGGGGGCTGGCGGCGCGGCTGATCACCGACAAGGGCTACAACGCCGAGCAGATTCGCCAGGCCGAAGCCTCCTGGCTGAAGCAGGTCAACCCGGACGGCTTCTCGGGCGACTCCTGCTTCACCGGCGGCTGCGCCCGCCCCATGCGCGCGAACGGCTGCGGCGGCATGAAGGAGGACGCGATCGTCTTCTGAGCCGCGACGGAACGTGGAGGCGTCTCTACTAGAGAGGAGATCGGACCATGACAGGGCGCATCGCTGGCACACTCGCAGCCGCCACACTCGCCTGGGCGGGGACGTTCGCCTTCGGGCAGGACACGGCGCTGCTCCAGGACGAACGCAACACGATCGAGGTCTTTCGGAAGGTGAGCGCGGGGGTCGTCCACGTGGAGGCCCGCGCCGCGGCAGAGACCAAGTTCGAGAAGAAGGTGATCGAGGCCGCAACGGCCAGCGGGTTCTTCATCGACGCCGACGGGCGAGTCCTCACGAACGCCCACGTGATCGACGGCAAGAACGAGATCGATGTCGTCCTCGGCACGGGACGCAGGGTATCGGCACGGCTCGTGGGGACGGCGCCGCAGCTCGACCTGGCCCTGCTCCAAGTAGCCGTCCCCGCCGGTGAGCTGCAACCGCTGCCGCTTGGAGACTCGCGGGCGCTGCAGGTCGGCCAGAAGGTCCTCGCGATCGGCAACCCGCTCGGCCTGCACAACACGCTCACCGCCGGCGTGGTGAGCGCGCTGAACCGTAGCGTCCCCGGAACCGCGCTCGAGTTGCGCGACGCCCTGATCCAGACGGACGCCGCCATCAACCCGGGCAGCAGCGGCGGGCCGCTCCTGAACTCGGCCGGCGAGGTGGTCGGCATCAACACGCTCGCGAGCGACGCCCAGGGCCTCGGGTTCGCCGTGCCCATCCACCTCGCCCGGCGCATCATCGCCGACCTCGTCGAGATGGGCCACGCCTATCGGCCCCAGCTCGGGTTCAGCGGCGTCGAGCTCACCCCGTTACTCGCCCGCCTGTTCGGCCTGCCGCTCGAGCGCGGCTACCTGGTCGAGGAGGTCCTGCCGCGGAGCCCCGCGGCGCTCGCGGGCGTTCGGCCCGGGGACCGCATCGTGGTGACCGGAGACCGTGTCTACGCCCTGGGCGGCGACATCGTCACGGCGGTCAACGGGCAAGCGATCGCCGGCGCCTCCGACATCGCGCGGCTCTTGCTCGAGGCGCGTCCGGGAGACGTGTTGCGGCTGGAGGTCCAGCGTGGCGGTGCCCGCCACGAGGTCGTCATCGCGCTCGAGCGGATGCGCATGTTCTGAGTGATGTCTCGTGAAGCACGAATGGCCGTTGGAAAGGCGGTGATACTCGTGAGCGAGCACGCGCAGCACGGGCCGGAGGAACCGCGGCGCGGCACCACCTGCCGCGTCTGCCTGAAGCCGATCGGGGCGAGCGAGGCGAAGTGGGCCGTGCACTACCGCGGAACGGAGTACGTCGTCTGCTGCCCCTCCTGCGTCCAGATCTTCAACCAGGCTCCGCGGCAGTTCGTCGAGGAGCCGTGACCCGCGAGCGCCGCCGGCCGTCCCGCCGGGTGACGGCATGAGCGCCGGGGCCGCGCTCGCGGTCGTCGTCAGCGCCGTCGCGGCGGTGGTCTGGCTGCTCGTCAAGACGCCGCCGTTCCTGCCCTTCGTCCCTGACGCGGCGGACCGAGCGCAGAACGCGGAAGAACAGCGGCTCGAGAAGTACGCCCGCTGGTTCGCGCACATGCGTTGGGTGGCCGTGCTGCTCGCGCTCGTCCTCGTGGTCGCCACCGTCGGGCTCGGGTTCCTGCCCCGACAGGTCCTGGCGCCCCTGGTCGGGACGATCGCGGTCGTCGCGGCGACGAATCTCTTGTACCGGGCCATCGCCGCGCGTCGCCTCGTCGCCGCGAGAACGCTGCTGGCCGTCCAGCTCTACGCCGATCTCGGCTTCCTGGTCGTGCTCCTGCACATGTCGGGCGGCATCGAGAACCCGCTCTACCTGCTGCCGGTCTTCAACGTGCTGCTGGGAGGCATCGTCCTGACACGGCGCCAGTGCTTCATCCTCGCCGGAGCGGGTGGGCTCGTGTGCAGCGCCGCCGTCTGGGCGGAATGCGAACGCTGGATCCCGCACTACACGCTCACCATCGTGCCGCACGGCGACCACGGGGAGCTCCATGTCGCCTTCGATCCGAGTTACGTGGCCGCCCGGGTCGCCCTCCAGGCAGCCATGATGCTCTTGACGGCGCACTTCGTGTCCCGGCTCGCCGACCAGTCCCGCGCCAACGAGCGAGGCCTGGCCGCGGCGGCCGAGGAGGCGAGGGCCGGACACGAGCTGCTGGCGCAGGCGGTCGAAAACACGGGTACGAGCCTAAGGGTTCTGGACGCCACGTTGCGTCCGCTGCTGGTGAACGACCAGTGGCGGCGTTGGTTCTCTCCGCGGAGTGCCGCGGAGGCCGCGGTTTCGGGGGGGGCGACGGCCGTGACCGCGGCCCTGCGGCAGACACTCGAAGATTCCGTCGTCCGCCGCACTGAGGTGACCGTATCGGAGCCGGGCGCGCCGCAGCGCGCCTTCGCCGTGACGACCGCCCCCCTCCACGATCCGTCCGGGCACACCGACAGGGTGGTCGAGCTGGCCCGCGAGGTGACCGCCGAGAAGGAGAGTCAGCGGCGCATGCTCGAGGCCTCGAAGCTCGCGGCCGTGGGGGAAGTCGCGGGAAAGCTCGCCCACGAGATCAACAACCCAACGGCGATCGTGAGTGCGAAAGGCCGCCTGCTCCTGTCCGACCGGCGGAGCGAAATGTCGCCGAAGGTGGCGCACGAAGTCGAGCGCATGGTAGAGCTGGCGGACCGTGTGGCGGCGATCGCGAAGGGGCTCCTCGCCTACGGCCGGCCGTCCGCCGCCCCCCGCACCCGGATCGACGCGAGACTCGCCGTGCGAAAGGCGCTGTCGCTGGTCGAGAACCAGTGCCTCCGGCAGGGCGTGCGGGTCGTCGACGACCTGGGCGCGGCGCTGCCGGCCGTGGACGCCAGCCCACCGGAGCTGGAACAAGTGTTCCTCAACCTCTTCCTGAACGCCCTGGACGTGATGCCCGAAGGTGGAGTGCTCGCGGTGACTGCCCCGGGCGGCGCCCGACTAGCGGACGGAACGCCCGCGGTCCGGATCGTCGTGGTGGACACAGGCCCGGGTGTCCCCGCGGACCTGCGAGACAAGGTGTTCGACCCCTTCTTCACGACGAAGGACGAGGGGAAAGGCAGCGGTCTGGGTCTGGCCGTCTGCCAGGGCATCGTCCGCAGCCACGGAGGAGAGCTCGAGATCGAGAGAATGCCGGGGCATGGCGCCCGCTTCGCGGTCAGCCTCCCGGTGGGGTCCGGCAGGGAGAGAGATGCCGATGGCTAGGACGCGCGTGCTGATCGTCGACGACGAACGCGACATGCTGGACGTCTGCGCGGACGTCCTTCGCAAGCTGCCCGACGTCGACCTCGACGTGGAGACCCAGGGCCAGCGGGCCCTGGACAGGCTGGCGCACGAGAGCTTCGACCTCCTGCTGACCGACGTGCGGATGCCGCGTGTTGGGGGGCTCGACCTCGTGCGCCTCGCGCGCGAGCGCGACCCCCAGATGGCCATCCTCGTCTTCACCGCATACCCCTCGGTCGAATCGGCTGTCGAGGCCATGAAGCTCGGCGCGAGCGATTACCTGGCGAAGCCGTTCCTCCCCGAGGAGCTCCTCAAGGTCGCGGCGAGGCTGCTGGAAGCGAGACGGCTTCGCGACGAGAACCAGCTCCTCGAACGGCACCTAGAGAAGGACTACGGCTTCGACGAGATCCTGGGCACCAGCCCAGCCATGCAGGGCGTTTTCGAGACGATCAGGCGCGTGGCGGAGATCGAGGCCGACGTGTTGTTCGTCGGCGAGACGGGCACGGGCAAGGAGGTCGTGGCGCGCAGCATCCACAAGCGCAGCGCCCGAAAGGCGGGCCGGTTCGTCCCCGTCGACTGCGGCGCGATTCCCGAGGACCTGCTCGAGAGCGAGTTCTTCGGCCACGAGCGGGGCGCCTTCACCGGAGCCCACGCACGCAGCCTCGGCCTCCTGGAGTTCGCCCACCAGGGAACGTTCTTCCTGGACGAGATCGGCGAGCTCTCCCCCCGCCTGCAGGTCAAGCTGCTCCGCGTCCTGCAGGAACGGAAGATCCGCCGCGTCGGAGGCAGGGACGAGATCGCCGTCGACGTCCGCATCGTGGCGGCGACGTCCCGCAACCTCGCCGAGGAGATCAAGCAGGCGCGCTTCCGCGAGGACCTTTACTACCGCGTCAACGTGGGGCGGATCGACCTGCCGGCGCTGCGGGACCGGCGGGAGGACATCCCGCTCCTGGTCGAGCACTTCACCGAGCGTTTCGCCTCCGAGATGGGGCGCCAGGTGACGGGGGTCGACCCCGAGGTCCTGGACGTGCTCTCGCGCTACCACTGGCCCGGCAACGTCCGGGAGATGCAGAACGTGCTCAAGCGCGCCCTCGCCATGTGCCGGCAGCCGGTGCTCTCGGTGGAGGACCTCCCGGACGAGATCGTGGTCGCGGCGGGTGAGCGGCCGGGCGCCGAGAACGGCGGCTTCTTCCATGTGCGAGGTCAGCGAGTCGCCGCGTTCGAGCGGGAGTACCTCACCGGGCTGCTCCGAGCCTCGGCTGGCGACGTGTCGCAGGCCGCACGCGACGCCCGGATCCCGAGGGGCACCTTCTACCGCCTGTTGAAGAAGCACGACATCGATCCCGGCACGTTCCGCGACCACGGCAGGGCTTCGGGAGAGTGAGCAGTCGCATGGCCGAGTCCATCGTCGGCGCATGGTGGGAACGGCTGCGGGGCCGCCTGCGACCCCGTCCGTGTCCCTATTCGCTGGCCGGGGCGCTCGAAATGCCCGGCAGGCGCCTGGTCGCCGCGCCCCGGCGCGTGCTCGAAACCTTCGGCATCGGCCCGGGTATGACCGTCCTCGAGATCGGGCCAGGCACGGGCTTCTACAGCCTCGAGGCCGCGCGGCGAGTGGGCCCGTCGGGGCGCCTCGTCTGCCTCGACGTCCAGCCGGAGATGCTGCTTCACACACGTCGTCGCCTCGAGGGATCCGGTCACCGCGCGGCGTTCCTGAGGGCCGATGCCCTGGCGCTCCCCCTTCGGTCCGAGAGCGTGGACCATGTCCTTCTCATCACAGTCCTCGGGGAGATTCCGGACCGGGCGGCCACACTGGCCGAGATCCGTCGGGTGGTGCGCCCGTTTGGCTGCGTGTCCGTCTCCGAGCAGTTCCCCGACCCCGACTTCGTGACGCCACGGACGCTGCGGCGCGAACTGGCCGCGGCCGGTTTTGTCGAGCAAGATACGCGGGGCTGGCTCGTCTACACGTCGACATGGGCGAAGGCGGCCACCGCCCGCGTGAGCCCCTCGTGAGCCGACGCTGTCTCATTCCAGGCACGCGGAGCGCCGTCACGTCTCGCGGATGGCACGAACGGCGCGCGCCCCGGCTGACGGCCGCCTCGTGCGCACCGTGTGGGGAAGCGGGCGAATGCTCCCGAGCCACCGATCCGGCACTTGGCAGGGTCGTTGCATTCGGACGTGGAGCAGGGAAGCAGAGAGGCGTCCGGACCAGCGTGTCTCAATGTGTCAACTGGCAAACAAGGAGGTCTTCGATGCCGACCAAGCGTTTCCTGCTGCCGGTCCTCGTCGCTGTCACAGGTCTGTTCCTCGCCGATACCACGGGAGCCTCGCCCACAACCCAGCAAAGCCCGGCTGCCGACAGCCGGCCGGCCGAGTCGGCCACCGAGGGCGCGATGCAGGGCGTGCCGCAAACGGCGCAAGAGCACTTCGCCCGGGCCAGTTCTTACCGCGAGAAGGCCGCGCAGTACCGCGCCGAGGCGGAGACCCACCAGAAGATGTTCGCGGACTACAAGAAGAAGCAGGGCTCGCCGGCGCTCCAAAACAAGATGGGTCGTGAGGAGCCTTGGGTTGCGAAGATGCGCCAGCATTGCGAGACCTTCATCAAGGCAGCTGAGAATCTCGCGGCTGAGGCCGAGCGCTTCGCTGAGTTCCACCGGATGCGGGGCGAGGAGATGCAGGGGAAGTAGCCGGAGCCAGTGAGGAAGGCCATGAGACAAAAGCAGAGCAACAACGGCGCACGACAGGGCGCGGGTGCGACCACTTCTCGGGAGGACGCCCGCGGCAGCATCTCCGGCGACACTACGGGCCAACCCGGCCGGGAGGCGGTTGCCCGCCGTGCATACGAGCTCTATCTGGGGCGGGGCGCCGAGGGCGGCAGCGAGCTCGAAGACTGGTTCCGAGCCGAGGCCGGGCTGCGGGGCGAGCAGCAACCTCGCGGTACAGCAGGAGCGCAGTCAGTCGCAGAATCGTACTGACTGCGCTTGCAGCATGCCGACGGCGGGACCGGAAGATCCTCGCGAGAGCATTGGCGGCTCCGCGATGAAGCGCCTACCTGTTCTACACCTCGACGACGTGGACACGTGACCTCCCGAAGGAGTGATGGCGCCGGCGAAGCGACTGTCTCGACGTGAAACGGCTTCGAGCGTCTCGATCTCGTGAACCGACAGGCGCGTGTGTCGCGGGGCCGTGACGGCTCAGGCGGCGGGCTGGCCACGGGCGCGAGCTCGGAGGCACGGTGTGTCGCGCGGCAGCGCTTCTGCCCCGGCGATGATGCGGAGTTCGTTCGGGGTCCGGATCTTGCAGGACTCTCCCCAAGTTACGGACTGACGGGAGACGCCAGCTCCCGCGTCTACGAGGATCATGTTGTCACGGAGGGATCGCCGATGAAGCACGCACAGAGCAAAGGGCCAACGGTCAAGGATCCCGTGTGTGGAATGGAAGTGGAGGACACGCCCGAGGCGCCCCGGATTCTCCACGAGGGCCACACATACCTCTTCTGCTCCGAGGCTTGCCGGGAGCGCTTCGAGGAAACGCGGGGGAGCTCCACGGGAGGCTCCGGAGAGATCATGTGACGGACCGCGAGGCGCCACCGCTTCCGCCCGGCGACCACGAGTGGAGGGATCCCGTCTGCGGCATGACGGTCCCGCGAGACGCCGCGATCAGCGTGAACCACCAGGGCCACGCCGTCCGCTTCTGCTCCGCGTTCTGCGCGGATGCCTTCCTGAAGGACCCCGAGGTGTACCAAGGGGTCCTGCTCGCCCCGGCTCCGGGCCTGGCCACGGCCGAGCGTCGCGTCGCCTATTTCTCCATGGAGGTGGCGCTGGAAGGCAACGTCCCCACCTACTCGGGAGGCCTCGGCGTCCTGGCGGGCGACACGCTCCGCTCTTGTGCCGATCTCCGGGTGCCCGTCGTCGGCGTTTCGTTGCTGTGGCGGAAGGGTTACTTCCGGCAGACGATCGACGCCGAGGGCCGGCAGACCGAGGCGCCCGACGCCTGGGAGCCAACGGACTTCCTCGAGCGGCTGACGGGCACCGTGGAGGTGGAGATCGAGGGCCGCCCGGTCCGGGTCCAGCCCTGGAGGGCCAACGTCATCGGCCTGGGCGGCTACATGGTGCCGCTCGTCCTCCTCGACACGGACGTGGACGGCAACCGGGAAGACGACCGCGCATTGACCGACCGCCTCTACGGCGGCGACGAACGCCACCGCCTCTGCCAGGAGACCGTCCTCGGAATGGGAGGTGTGCGTGCGCTCCGCGCGCTGGGCTACTCCGGCATCCGGAAGTTCCACATGAACGAAGGGCACGCCAGCCTGCTGGTCCTGGAGCTGCTGCGCGAGGCGCGTGGGACCGCGAAAGGGGAATGGGACTTCGAGGGCGTGAGGAGCCGCTGCGTGTTCACGACCCACACCCCGGTGCCGGCGGGCCACGACCGCTTCGACTACGAGCTGGTCGAGCGCATCCTCGGCCCGAGCGTGGCCCCCGACGTCCTGCGGATGCTGGGAGGTGAGGACCGGCTCAACATGACCCTGCTCGCGCTCAACATGAGTCGCTTCGTGAACGGCGTGGCCCGCCGGCACGGCGAGGTCTCGCGCGAGATGTTCCCGGGCCACCCCATCCACCACATCACGAACGGCGTCCACTCCTGGACGTGGACCTGCCCGTCTTTCCGCGAGCTGTACGATCGCCACGTCCCCGGCTGGAGCAACGACCCCGCGATGCTACGCCAGGCGATCAAGATCCCCGCGGCCGAGATCTGGGAGGCCCACCTGGCGGCCAAGCTGCGCCTGCTCGCGGCCGTGAAGCAGCGCGCGGGCCTGGGCCTGGATTCGAAGGCCTTCACCATCGGCTTCGCGCGGCGGGCGACTCAATACAAGCGCCCGGACCTCGTATTCGCCGACCCCGAGCGGCTCCTTCGCGTGGCCGCCTTGCACGGGCCCGTCCAGCTCGTTTTCGCCGGCAAGGCCCATCCGCGCGATACGGCGGGAAAGGACCTGATCCGGAGGGTCGTTGCCGCCGCGCAGCGCCTCGCGCCCCGCGTGCCTGTCGTCTACCTCGAGAACTACGACATCGAGCTGGCCAAGCTGCTGGTCTCCGGCGTCGACCTCTGGCTCAACACGCCGCAGCCCCCGCTCGAAGCCTCCGGCACCTCGGGGATGAAGGCTGCGCACAATGGCGTCCCGAGCCTCAGCACCCTGGACGGCTGGTGGCCGGAAGGCCACGTGGAGGGCGTTACCGGCTGGTCCATCGCAGCCCGGGAGGCCCCAACCGACCCTGCGGCGGTGGCCACGGCCGATGCCCGGGCCCTCTACGCGAGGCTCGAACGGGACATCGTCGCGCGCTTCTACGGCGACCGCGACGGCTGGATCGACGTGATGCGTCACACCGTCGCCCTGAACGCCTCGCACTTCAACACGCACCGCATGGTCCAGCAGTACGTGACGAACGCGTACCTCGCCTGAGCCCGCGCGGCGCCGCGTCACGCGAAGGCAGGGAGGACCCTCGAACATGGACAGATGCCACGTCTGCGGCAACCCCACGACGCATGAGAAGGCCTACGCCCGGATCGCGCTGACCGACAGCGTCTACCTCATCTGCTGTCCCATGGTGCCTGACCGCGATCCAGGCGGGGGCGGTCCAGAGGCGCATGGTCGCGAAGTCGCACGAAACGCCGCGGGCCTCGGTCGGGCTCTTCGACGCGTTGACTTTCGGCCTTCCACGCGAGAAGGCCGCGGGCTTCGAGACCGGTGACCGGCTCGTCCTGTACACCGACGGTGTCCTGGGCCTCCGCCAGCCCGATGGTTCCGAGCTGGGAGACGCGGGCTTGCGTGAGACGCTGCGGGCCGCGATGGGACGCCCCCTGGAGGAGTCCACGCGGAGCCTCTTCGCCGATCTCAGGGCGAAGCACGAGGCCCATCCGGAGGACGACTTGCTGATCGTGCTGGTTGACCTCCACGGCGGTGCGTTCGCCCCGCAGGTGCAGCCGAAGACGCCGGGCTCCGCGGGCTGACCCCGCGGCTTCCACGGCCTGAGACTCGCAAGGTTGTAAC
>CAZMRX010000153.1:0-3911 GCA_964568755.1 uncultured Acidobacteriota bacterium
CGCGCTGGCGCTGGCCGTCGCGGCGGGCTGGCTCCTGCGCCCGTCCCCGGCCCCGCCCGCGCCGGCGGCCCCGCCGCCCGCCACGGTCCCGACGCTCGCGGTCGCACCGGCGCCGAAGCTGACGCCGGCGCCGTCGGCGCCGCCGCTCGCCTGGTCGCGGCCGGCACCGCCCTCGGCTCCGCCGATCCAGATCAACAAGCCGGCCGTGCGGCCCCCCGCGCGGCCGTCGGACACCACACCGGAAACGGCCCGCCGCGAGGCCGCAGCTCAGCCGGCGGCGGGCGACCCGCCGGAGGCGGCCGCCGAGCCGGCCCCCGCGGAGCGGATCTCGATGAGCCCGGTCGCACCAAACACGGACCCGGCTGCGCCGGCGCCCGGGCCCGACGCGCTGCGCCTGAGCGCGATCAGCCACCGTGACGGGCGGCCCGTCGCGCTCATCAACGACCGGCTGGTCTTCGAGGGCGACAGCTTCGACGGCGTCCGGGTGATCAAAATCGGCGAGGCCGAGGTCGAGGTCGAGGTCCGGGGGGAACGGCGGGTGCTGAGGTTCTAGCCGCCGGCTGGTAGCATTGGCCGGTGTCGAGAGTCCACCTGCGGGGGCAGACGCCCGAGACGCTGGTCGAGGCCTTCCCGGGGTTGTCGCTGCCTGTGGCGCGTCGGGTCGTGCATCGGCTCGTCGGAGAGGACCGGGACGACCTCGACGGGGTGCCCGGGCTGTCGAAGGCGCGCGCCGCGGAGCTGCGCGAGCGGGGACGGGTGGATCGGCTGGAGGTGCTCGACCGCAGGCGTAGCGAGGTCGATCCGTTCGTCAAGTACCTGTTCCGCGCGGGCGACGGCCGCGTGTTCGAGGCGGTGCGCATCCCCCTCGAGAAACCGCGCTTCAGCGTCTGCCTCTCGTCGCAGGTCGGGTGCGCGCTCGCGTGCGGCTTCTGCGAGACGGGGCGGCTCGGGTTCCTGCGCAACCTCGAGGCCTGGGAGATGGTGGATCAGGCACTCGCCGTCCGCCGCGAGTCGCCGGAGCGGCCGACCACCGGCGTCGTGTTCCAGGGGCAGGGCGAGCCGCTCCAGAACTACGACAACGTGATGCAGGCCGCGCGCGTGCTGCGCGACCCGTGCGGCGCGCGCATCGGGCGCGACCGCATCACCATCTCGACGGTGGGCCTGCTGCCGCAGATCGAGCGATACATCGAGGAGCGCCAGCCCTACCGGCTGATCCTCTCGCTGACGTCGGCATTCTCCGAGAAGCGCGAGCGCCTGGTCCCGATCACGGCCCGCTACGGGGTGGCGGAGCTCGCCCGGGCGATGCGGAGACTTGCCACCCTGCAGGGCGGCCCGGTCCACCTCGGCTGGGTGCTGATCTCGGGCTACAACACCGGCCCCGAGGAGGCGCTTGAGCTGGCGCGGCTGTTCGCCGGCGTGCGCGTTCGCGTCTCGGTGATCGACGTCAACGACCCCGAAGGCCGCTTCGCGCGCGCGAGCGACGACGAGCGCGGCGGCTTCCTGCAGGCGCTCTCCGACAACGGCCTCGGCTTCGTCCGCCGCTACTCCGGCGGGCCCGACATCGACGCCGCCTGCGGCCTGCTGGCCTCGCGCGCGCGCGGCGGCGCCCTGCACGCGCCCCTGGCCCCGGTCCCATGAGCGCGCGCATCCGGCCCGCGACCGACCTTTTGGCGCTCGCCGACGCGGCGGCGGTGCTGCAGCGCGGGGAGCTGGTCGCCTTCCCCACCGAGACGGTCTACGGCCTCGGGGCCGACGCCTTCGACCCGCGCGCGGTCGCGCGCATCTTCGAGGTCAAGGCGCGGCCCTCGTTCGATCCGCTGATCGTCCACCTCGCCGAGGCCGCCTCGCTCGACTGGGTGGCCGTCGCCGAGGACCCGCGCGCGAACGAGCTGGCCGCGCGCTTCTGGCCGGGGCCGCTGACGCTGGTGCTGAAGCGCCGTCCCGAGGTTCCCGACATCGTCACGGCGGGCCTCGACACGGTCGGCGTGCGCGTACCGGCGCACCCGGCGGCGCGCGCCCTGATCGCGGCCGCCGGCACGCCGCTGGCCGCGCCGAGCGCCAACCCCTTCGGCTCCGTGAGCCCCACGACCGCCGCGCACGTGGCGGAGCTGCTCGGCGACGCCGTCGAGCTGGTCCTCGACGGCGGCCCCTGCCGTGTCGGGCTCGAGTCCACGATCCTGTCGCTCGCGGGCGAGCCCGTGATCCTGCGTCCCGGCGGCCTGCCGCGCGAGGCCCTCGAGGAGGCCCTGGGGATGACGTTGCCGCTCGCCGGCTCGAGCGAGCGGCCGCTCGCCCCCGGCCAGCTCCAGAAGCACTACGCGACCCGCACGCCGCTCGTGGTGCTCGGAGAGCCGGCGCATGCCGCACCGGTCGGCCAGGGGCGCGTCGGCCTGCTGGCCCAGCGGCCCACGCACGCCGCGGGCTTCGCGGCCGTCGAGGTGCTGGCCCCGGACGGCGCCCTCGACACCGCCGCCGCCCGGCTGTTCGCGGCGCTGCGCCGCCTCGACGGCATGGGGCTCGACTGCATCCTCGCGGAGCCGTGCGAGGAGACCGGCCTCGGCTACGCCATCATGGACCGGCTGCGGCGCGCCGCGGCCGGGAGCTAGGCGTCGCTGCCGCGGACGTCCGAGAGCACCTCGCTCACCCAGGCCTCGGTGTCGGGCCGCAGCGGCGTGAAGCGCAGCGCCACCGTGCCGTCGGGCGCCACGTGCACCACCTTCGCGTAGATCTCGAGCGGGCCGCCTTCCGGCGGGCGCAGCTCCAGCTTCAGGTTCGACAGCGGACGCAGCCGCCGCGGCGTGAGCAGCGAGCCGCTGCGCACCGAGAGCTCCACCAGCCGGCCGCCGAAGGCCTCGGACTGCACGCGCTTGCCCACGACGACGTGGCACAGCACGTTGAGCGGCACCGCGAGCGGGAGCAGGCCGTCGGGCGCGCCGGGCACCTCCGCGTTGTCGACGCCGCGCAGGTCGTACACGACGATGGGCTCGCGCGTGCCCTTGGCGTCGACCGCGAGGCGCTCCCCTACCCGCACGCCGTCGCCCGCCTCGCGCAGCGTCGCGTCGGAGATCAGCACCTGGCCCCCGACGGTGAACGACTCGATGCGCCCGGCGTGGTTGACCGCGCTGCCGACGACCCCGTACTTGGTGCGCCGCTCGGAGCCGATGTTGCCGACGATCACGTCGCCGGTGTGGACGGCGATGCCCATCTCCAGCCGCGGCAGGCTGGCGGGCTCGTTGGCGCGGTTGAGCGCGGCGAGCGCCGCCTGCATCGCGACCGCGCAGGCGACCGCGCGGCGCGCGTCGTCGGCGCGCGCGACCGGGGCGCCGAAGATCGCGAGGATCGCGTCGCCCACGAACTCGTCGACCGTCCCCTGGTGCGCCAGCACCACGTCGGCCATCGTGCCCAGGTAGCTGTTGAGCAGCTGCAGCACCTGCTGCGGCGCGAGCCCCTCGGTGAGCGGCGTGAAGCCGCGCAGGTCGGACATGAGCAGCGTCACCCGCCGCTGCTCGCCGCCGATCTTCGGCCCCTCCGGCGAGGCGAGCAGGTCGGCTACCACCTCGTCGCTGATGTAGCGCCCGAACAGCGACTGGATGAAGCGGTTGCGCAGCTCCAGGTCCTCGGCCAGGCGCTTGATCTCCTGCTTCTGGCGCCGCAGCGACAGCTGCGTCTCGACGCGCGCGAGCACCACCGCGAAGTCGAGCGGCTTGGTGACGTAGTCGTTCGCCCCCAGCCGCAGCGCCTCGACCACGTCCTCGGTCGCGTCACGCGCCGTGGCCATGACCACCGGCAGGTCGGACTCCGGCCAGCGCTCGCGCAGCTTCTTGAGCACGTCGATGCCGGAGAGGCCCGGCATCATCACGTCGAGCAGCACCAGGTCGAAGTCCTGCTTCTCGATCATCGCGAGGGCGGAA
>CAZMRX010000153.1:3921-11763 GCA_964568755.1 uncultured Acidobacteriota bacterium
CGGCGCGAGAGCATGTCGCGGTTGAGCTCGTTGTCGTCCACCACCAGCAGGCTGACGCTGCCCGGCTGCAGCGGCTGCATCGGGGGCCTGATGGCCGGCAGCGTGAGCGTCTCGCGCTCCGACTGTCGCGGGGGCGGATCGTCGGCCTCGCGGAACACGACCGGCGATGCGCCCTCGCCCCCGGGCGGGAACGTCTGGTCGACCAGCTCGAGCGCGCGCCGCGCGGCGGCCCGCACCTTCTGCAGGTCGGCCACGTACTTGTCCTGCCCTCCGTCGCGGACTTCGTCCTCGAGCAGCTCCGCGTAGCCGATGATCTGGTGCAGCGGGGTCCGCAGGTCGTGCCGCAGCTGAGCCCGCGGATCGACCTTCGGCTCGCTCACGGGCGCGCGAAGCTCGGGGTGATCACGCGGTCGCGCTGCAGGAAGATGAAGTGGTCGAAGTAGTAGTGCACCAGCAGGAACGACAGCATCACGCTGTAGAAGGCGAAGAAGTGCTGGCCGGCGTGGATCTGGCCGAACAGGAGCATCTTGAAGGGGCCGCCCGTCTCGAACAGCTGCGCCTTGACCGCCAGGCCGAGCACTCCGAAGTAGAGCGCCGCGGTCAGCAGCGTGAAGCCGAGGCACATCGCGTACAGCGTCGTGCCGCGGCGCGAGACGCGCGTCACGAGCTCCGACCCGATCAGGCCCTTGGCGGCGCGGTAGCGGTTCAGGTACAGCACGATCGCCAGGTACTGGAAGCTGTGCCAGGTGTTGAGGCCCTGGAAGGCCACGTCCAGGTTGGCGAGCATCGGCGTCAGGAAGAAGAGCACGGCGGCGACCACGATCAGCAGCGTCTTGCCCGTGTGCAGCCGTCCCTCGCGCCACTCGCGCGCCGACTTCCAGACGAAGGCCAGGGCGAAGCCGATGAAGGCGGCCCACACCGGCCAGGCCACCCACGGCTGCTTCAGGAACTCGGGGAACAGCAGCGTGCGGCCGCCCGTCTGGAACTCGCCGCGGATGAACTTCTCCGTGGCGATCGGGTACATGGCCGTCGCGAGCAGGCCGTAGTCGATCAGCCGGCCGGTCCAGTCCCACCCGCGCGGGTCCTTCATGCGGTAGGCGTCGGTCACGTAGGCGACCTGGTGGATCACGTGCACCGAGGCCCACAGGAAGAAGATCGTCACCAGCAGCGTCAGGTTCAGGATCGCGAGGGTCACGATCAGCGGCGGCAGCAGCAGGGCCCCGAGCGTGTAGCGGGGCCAGCGCTCGCGGAAGCGGGGCTCCATCACGGTCATGGTGTAGGTCGCGAACAGGTGCGGGCCGCCGATCAGCAGCGTCACCGTCAGGTCGACGTAGATGTTCTTCCCCATCAGCGCGTACGACAGGTGCGGGAACACCACGAATGCACTGGAGAAGATGATGAACGCCAGGTCGTAGCCGCGGCTCACCAGCCACGTCCCCTGGCGCGTCAGGTCCTCCGTCGTCACCTCGAAGCGGCCACCGTCGAGGGCTACGCTGGCCATGCGATCTCCCCTCCCTGGGGGCCTAGTCTAACCCGGCCGTGGGCCTCGAGCGGAGCCGCGCGCGCTGGTCCTGTGCCTCAGCAGATCCGGGGCAGCTGCTCGCCCGAGAGCCGCTCCAGCAGCCGGTGGCTGCCGATCCGCGTCCGCAGCACCACGCGGCCAGCGTCCTCGGCCTGCACGGTCCCGACCACGCGCGCCGCCTCGCCGCCCGGCTGCGACCGGATCGCTGCGAGTGCCTCGGCGACACTCGACCCCGGGACGATCGCGAGGAAGCGGCCCTCGCACGCCACGTAGAGCGGGTCGAGGCCCAGCAGCTCGCAGGCGCCGCGCACCTCGTCGCGCACCGGGACGTCCGCCTCCTCGAGCCGGATCCCGACACCGGAGGAGAGCGCGATCTCGCACAGCGCCGTGGCGAGGCCGCCCCGCGTGGGGTCGCGCAGCACGTGCGTGGCGGGCACGGCGTCGAGCAGCGCCCGCACCGGGGCGATCACGGGCGCCGAGTCGGAGACGAGGTCCGTCTCGAGGTCGATGCCCTCGCGCGCCGCCATCACCGCGATGCCGTGGTCGCCCACGGGTCCCGAGACGACGACGGCGTCGCCGGGCTCGGCGCGGCCGGGGCCGACGTGGACGCCGTCGCGCACGCGGCCGATGCCCGAGGTGTTGACGTAGATCCCGTCTCCCTTGCCGCGGTCGACGACCTTGGTGTCGCCGGTCACCAGCAGCACCCCGCTGGCTGCGCAGGCCTCGGCCATCGAGGCCACCACGCGCTCCAGGTCCCGCATCGGGAAGCCCTCCTCGAGCAGGTATCCCGCGCTCAGGAACAAGGGCTCGGCGCCGCACATCGCGAGGTCGTTGACGGTGCCGTGCACCGCGAGCGAGCCGATGTCGCCGCCCGGGAAGAACGCCGGCTTCACCACGAAGCTGTCGGTCGTAAACGCCAGCCGCTCGCGGCCGACCGTGACGACGGCGCCGTCGCCGAGCGGCTCGAGGTGAGCGTTGCGGAACGCGGGCGCGAACAGCGTCTCCACCAGCTTCGCCGTCTTCTTCCCGCCGCCGCCGTGGGCCAGCTCCACGATGTCGGGGTGGCCCAGGGGCGCCGGGCAGACCAGCATCGATTCGAGCGAGCGGGACATGGCTAGCCTCCGCTCGCGCCGGCGCTCGCCGCCACGGCCTCGCGCGGCGCGCGCCGGTAGTGGAAGTAGGCCGCGCAGGCGCCCTCGGTCGACACCATCGTCGCGCCCAGCGGGTGCTCGGGCGTGCAGCGCGTGCCGAAGGCCGGGCAGTCGGTGGGCCGCAGCCGGCCCTGGAGCACGAGGCCGGCCCGGCACTCCTCGGGCTCGCGGACGCTCACGCTCGCCACGTCGAAGACCTGCTCCGCGTCGAACTCCCGGTAGCGCGGCGCCAGAGCCAGACCGCTCTTCGGGATCGGGCCGAGCCCCCGCCAGGTCCGGTCCGAGACGACGAACACGTCCTCGACCATGGCACGGGCGGCGGGGTTGCCGTCGCGCACCACCGCGCGAGCGTACTGGTTCTCCACCAGCGACTCGCCGCGCTCGAGCTGCACGACCGCCGCCAGGATGCCGTTCAGCAGGTCGAGCGGCTCGAAGCCGGTGACGACGATCGGGATCCGGTGGCGGGCGGCGATCTCCTCGTAGTCCCGGTAGCCCGTCACCGTGCACACGTGGCCCGGCGCCAGCAGGCCCTGGATCCGCGCGTCCTCGCAGCCGAGCAGGGCCTCGAGCGCCGGGGGCACCAGCACGTGCGCGACCAGCACCGAGAAGTTCGAGAGCCCCTCCGCGCGGGCGCGGTGCACCGCCATGGCGTTGGCCGGGGCCGTGGTCTCGAAGCCGACCGCGAAGAACACGACCTTGCGCTCGGGGTGCTCGCGGGCCAGCCGCAGCGCGTCGAGCGGCGAGTACACGATCCGCACGTCCCCGCCGCGCGCCTTGACCTTGAGCAGGTCGTCGCCCGAGCCGGGCACCCGCAGCATGTCGCCGAAGGAGCAGAAGCACACGTCGGGCCGCGAGGCGATCGCGATCGCGCGGTCGATCAGCTCCAGCGGCGTCACGCACACGGGGCAGCCCGGGCCGTGGATCAGCTCGACCGTGTCGGGCAGCAGCTCGTCCATCCCGAACTTGAGGATCGAATGGGTCTGTCCGCCGCACACCTCCATCAGCGCCCAGCGCCGCGTCGCGGCGTCGCGAATCCTCCGCACCACGGAGGCGATCGCCTGTGCGTCGCGGTACTCGTCGACGTGGCGCATCACGAGCCCCCGCCCGCGACCGGGTCGTCGGCCGCGGCCTCCTCCAGCGCGCCGATCTCCTCGAGCGCGCGCAGCGTCTCGAGCGCGGCCTGCTCGTCGATGCGCGACAGGGCGAAGCCGACGTGAACCAGCACGTAGTCCCCGACTTGCGCCTCTGGCACGTAGGCGAGGCACGCCTGCCGTGTCACGCCGGAGAAGTCCACGCGGCCCATGCGCAGCTCGCCCGCGCCCGAGATCTCGATCAGCTTGCCCGGAACCGCGAGACACATGCGCCGCCCTCCCCCGTCACGCCCCGCAGAGCGCGTCCGCCACGAGCACCTGGCCGAGTGCGATTCCGCCGTCCCCGGGCGGCACCTCGCGGTGGAGCAGCACCTGGAAGTCGCCCGCGAGCCGCCGGCGAACACCCTCGGCCAGCCGGGCGTTCTGGAAGCAGCCCCCGGTCAAGACGACCGGCAGTCGCCCGAGCCGTTCCGCTGCCCTGCGGACCATCGCGGCGGCGACGTCGGCCAGCGTCTCGTGGAACGACGCGGACACGCGGGCCCGTGCGACGCCACTCGCGAGGTCGGCCACGGCGGCGCGCACCAGCGGACGCAGGTCGGCCTCGGCCAGGCCGCCACGCGCGACGAGCTCGAAGGGATACGAAGGCGCCGCCTCGTCCTCGGCGGCCAGGTTCCACTCGAGCGCCACCTGTCCCTCGTAGCTGGCCCGTGGCCGGCCGAGGCCGAGCGCCCCGAGCGCGTCGAAGTAGCGCCCGGCTCCGTGCGAGAGCGGCGAGCGCACGCCCGCCTTCAGCATCCGGCGCACGACGGCGACGTCGCGTGCCGGCAGCGCGTCGAACAGGTGCAGTTCGCCGAGGGGCGCCTCGCCGTCGAAGGCGTCGTCGAGCGCCGCGAGGGCGAGGCGCCAGACCTGGCGGATCGCCTGGTCGCCGCCGGCGAGCCGCAGCGGCCGCAGCGTCGCGAGCCGCTCGCACGAGCCGGGAGTCACGCACAACAGCTCGCCGCCCCAGGCCGTTCCGTCCGTCCCGTACCCCGTCCCGTCCCAGGCGAGCCCCAGCACCGGACCCTCGAGGCCGTGCTCCGCCAGGGCGCTCGCCACGTGGGCGTGGTGGTGCTGCACCGCGACGCGCAGCGGCTCGGGCCGCTTCAGGGCATAGCCGGTCGAGGCGTAGTCCGGGTGCAGGTCGTGCGCGATCACCTCGGGACGGATCCCCAGGAAGCGCTGCAGCCTCTCGACCTGCTCCTCGAACGCGCGCGCCGCCTCGAGGTTGTCCAGGTCGCCGATGTGCGGGCCGAGCCAGGCCTCGCGGCCCGACGCGAGGCAGAAGGTGTTCTTGAGCTGCGCGCCGCAGCCGAGCACCGGCCGCCGCAGCGGACGCGCGAGCGGGACCGGCCGCGGCACGTAGCCACGCGCGCGCCGCAGGATCGTCGGGCTCCCGGCGATCACGCGCGCCACCGAGTCGTCGCAGCGGTTCTCGATCGGCCGATCGTGGGTCAGGAACAGGCCCGCGATGCCCGAGAGCCGCTCGAGCGCGTCACGGTCGGCGGCCGCCATCGGCTCGTCCGAGAGGTTCGCCGAGGTCATCACCAGCGGCCGGCCGGCCTCCGCCAGCAGCAGGTGGTGCAGCGGCGTGTACGCGAGCAGCAGGCCGACGAGCGGGTTGCCGGGCGCCACCTCGGGCGCGAGACCGCTCTCCTGCCACTGTCGGACCAGCACGATCGGCCGCTCGCTCGAGGCGAGCAGCCGCTCCTCGGCGGGTGGAATCCGCGCGACCGCGCGCGCCTGCTCGATATCCCGCACCATCACCGCGAACGGCTTCTCGTCGCGCCGCTTGCGCTCGCGCAGCCGACGCACCGCCTCTGAGGACGTGGCATCGCAGGCGAGGTGGTAGCCGCCCAGGCCCTTGACCGCGACGATCCGCCCGGCGCGAAGCGAGCGCGCCGCCTCGGGGATCGCGCCCTGCGCGTCCGCCAGCTCGACGAGCGCGCCGTCGTCTGCGAGGCCGGGACGGCCCAGGAGCCGCACGCGGGGACCGCAGGCGGGGCACGCGTTGGGCTGGGCGTGGAAGCGACGGTCGAGCGGGTCGTGGTACTCGCGGCTGCAGTCGCCGCACATCACGAACGCGGCCATCGTGGTGGCCGGCCGGTCGTAGGGAGCGTCGCGCGCGATCGAGTAGCGCGGTCCGCAGCTCGTGCAGTTGGTGAAGGGGTAGAGGTAGCGCCGATCGGTGGGGTCGAAGACCTCGGCGAGGCAGTCCGGACAGGTCGCGAGCTCGGGCGGGATCGAGACGCGGCGCGCGCCGGCGCCGCTCGGGGCGATCGCGAAGTCCGGGACCGGCTCGAAGCCCAGGCTGCGCTCCCGCAGCTCGAGCACGCGCGCGGCGGGCGGAGCCTCGGTCCCGAGTCGCTTCACGAAGCGGCTGAGCGCGGATGGGCTGCCGAACGCCTCGATCGTGACTCCCGCGCCGTCGTTGCGGACGCGGCCGCGGATGCCCTCCTCGTGCGCGAGGCGGTAGACCCACGGGCGGAAGCCGACGCCCTGCACGGTTCCGCGGATCTCGATGCGGCGACCCGCTACCGGCGGGCCCGGCTCCACGGCGGTGGCCAAAGGGACTCTCCGCGTCGGTTGAACGCCGTACACAGGATGCGCCGCCCCCCGGGCCGGGCACCACCCGCCAGATGGACCATTTCGACTGATTCGGATGAACCAGCCGACACACTCACGGGACGGGTCCTCGTCAGGCCGTCTGGACCCGTCCCGTGAGCTCTGGGCCGTCCTCGCCGGTCCGGCCCTCGTTGCCCGCTCTCAGGCTCGACGGCTCGTCCCCTCGAAGGCGCGTTGCGCCGGCGTCTGCAATCCGATGGTCCATCGGTCTTATGGCAGAAGCGGTCGTTTCGTGCGCATCTACAGTCCGAGCGGCGGTCCCTGCGCCGCCCAGAGCCAAGGAGAGACCAGATGAGCCCAGTGACGCTTCCGGAGCCGGGCGTGGCGCAGACGGGCACCACCAAGAAGGACTCGCTCACGGTCACCGACAACCGCACCGGCAAGAGCTACGAGCTGCCCCTCACGCACGGCAACATCCGCGCGATGGACCTGCGCCAGATCAAGGCCGGCGCGGACGACTTCGGCGTGATGTCCTACGACCCCGCCTTCATGAACACGGCGTCGTGCATCAGCCGCATCACCTTCATCGACGGCGACAAGGGCATCCTTCGTTACCGCGGCTACCCGATCGAGCAGCTCGCGGAGAGCAGCAACTACCTGGAGACGGCCTACCTGATCCTGAACGGCGAGCTGCCCACCAAGCCGCAGTACGACAAGTGGGTGTGGGACGTCACCCACCACACGATGGTCCACGAGAACGTCAAGGACCTGATGATGGGCTTCCGCTACGACGCCCACCCGATGGGGATGCTGGTCTCGACCGTGGGGGCGCTCAGCACCTTCTACCCCGAGGCCAAGGAGGTCCACGACCCGCTGGTCCGCGAGAAGCAGATCCAGCGGCTGATCGCCAAGATCCCGACGCTCGCCGCCTTCGCCTACCGCCACTCCAAGGGCATGCCCTACGTGTACCCGGACAACGACCTGAGCTTCTGCGGCAACTTCCTGAATATGATGTTCAAGGCCACCGAGCTGCGCTACCACGTCAACCCGGTGCTGGAGCGGGCCTTCGACGTGCTGTTCATCCTGCACGCGGACCACGAGCAGAACTGCTCCACCTCCGCGATGCGCGGCGTGGGCTCCTCGTACGTGGATCCCTACTCGGCCGCGGCGGCCGCGATCGGCGCCCTCTACGGGCCGCTCCACGGCGGCGCCAACGAGCAGGTGCTGCGGATGCTGGCGGAGATCGGCTCGAAGGACAAGGTGCCGGCCTTCGTCAAGGACGTCAAGGAGTCGGGCGGCGACGTGAAGCTGATGGGCTTCGGCCACCGCGTCTACAAGAACTACGACCCGCGCGCCAAGGTCATCAAGCAGATGGCCGACAAGGTGTTCGAGGTCACGGGCAGGAACCCGCTGCTGGACATCGCGCTCGAGCTCGAGCGGATCGCACTCTCCGACGAGTACTTCGTCAAGCGCA
>CAZMRX010000154.1:0-6766 GCA_964568755.1 uncultured Acidobacteriota bacterium
GAGAAGCTCTCGCGCTCCATCACGTGGCACCAGTAGCAGGTCGAGTAGCCGACCGAAAGGAAGATCGGCTTGTCCTCCGCCCGTGCGCGGGCGAAGGCCTCGTCGCCCCAGGGGTACCAGTCGACCGGGTTGTCCTTGTGCAGGAGCAGGTAGGGGCTGGACTCACCCGCCAGACGATTCGCCAAGCGACCTCCTGCGGAGCCCTCGGCCGGCACGAGGCCCGCCACAAAAAGCCCGAGGCCGCTCTCGCGGCCTCGGTGTCTCGTGCATGTATATGAGTGCTGGTAGCGGGGGGAGGATTTGAACCTCCGACCTTTGGGTTATGAGCCCAACGAGCTACCTGGCTGCTCTACCCCGCGTCAATTTGAAGACGCAGGAAGTCTATCAACCGCCCCCGGCGGTGTCAACGAAAGAGGTCGGAGCGCAAACGCTCGAACGACGTCCGGGTAAGATCCTGCCGTGACCAGGACACGCCTCGGAGCGAGGATCGCCTGGCCCGCGCTGGCCCTGCTGGCGACGGCGGGCGGCACCGCCCGGGCGCTGGACGACGCTCTCGACCCGTCGGCGCGCCTCTACCTGGCCGCGACCGCTGCCGCCGAGGCGTCGCTGCGGCTGCACGAGACGGCCGCGGCCCGGCGCTGGCTCGACGAGGCGCCGCCCGCCCGGCGCGGCTGGGAGTGGCGCTTCCTGAGCGCGCAGGCCGACCGCTCGTCGGCGCGAGTGGACGCTCGGCAAGGACGCGTGCTCGACGTCGCCGTGAGCCCCGACGGACGATGGATCGCATCCGCGGGAGCCGACGGCTCCGCCAAGCTGTGGGACGCCGCGACGCTCGCGCTCGAACGCACGCTCTCCGGCCACACGGCCGCGACCTGGACGGTCGCCTTCTCTCCCGACGGCGCCCGTCTCGCGACGGCGTCCTCCGACGGCACGGCCCGCGTGTTCGACCTCGCCACCGGCGCCGAGCTCCGCCGCCTCGAGGGCGTGAGCCGGGGCATCGCCACCGCGACCTTTCGGCCGGACGGCGCGCAGATCGCGACCACCGGGTGGCAGCGCACGCCCGAGCGCGGGGTCCGGGGCCTCGTGAAGCTGTGGTCGACCGACGGCACGCTGCTGCGGACGATCGAGCACGGCGTCAAGCCGATCGTCACGGCGGCTTGGTCGAGGGACGGCAGCCGCTTCGTCGTCGGGACCTGGGACGACGACGTCACCGCCTGGGACACGGCGACCTGGCGAGCCAAGGCGCTCCTGCCCCCGAAGGACGGCGTCAACAAGGCGGTCCAGGGCATCGCGCTTCGAGCGGACGGGAGGCGACTGGCGGTCGGGGCCAAGGACGGCGTGCTGCGCGTCTGGGACGTGGATCAGGAGCGCGTGCTCCACACGCTCGTCGGCCAGGCCGAGGGACAGGCGCAGTGGGTCAACGACGCAGCCTGGCTCGGCGAGTCCCGCCTGGCGGCCGCGGGCAACGACTTGACGATCCGCCTCTGGGACGCGGAGGCCGGGCGGGCGCTCGCCACGCTGCACGGGCACACGGGCTCCGTCACGGCGCTCGCGCTCGCGCCCGACGGACGAAGCCTCGTCTCGGGCGCGGGCGACGGGACGATCCGCAGCTGGGATCTCCAGGCGCTCGAGCCGTCGCGCGGGGTGTGGCCGCTCAGCGGCAGCGCGTACGGGCTTTCCTTCTCACCCGAGGGACGGCGCGTCGCGGCCGCCGGCTGGGGCGGCTACCTGAAGCTGTTCGATCCCGACTCGGGGCGCGAGGTCGCTTCATGGTCGGGCCACGAGCAGTCGGGCGTCCGCGTCGCCTGGAGCCCGGACGGGCGCTTCCTCGCCTCCACCGGTAACGACGGGCGGGTGGTGCTGTGGGATGCCGTCACGCAGAAGGCGCTCGCGACGCTCTACGAAGGCAAGGGCCAGATCGGGGGCGTCGCCTGGAGCCCGGACGGCGCGCGGCTCGCGGCCCCCGCCGGCCCCGGGGAAGTGCGCGTCTGGAGCGTCCCGGAGGGCGCGCTCGAGACGACGCTGAAAGACGGAGAGCGCGACGTGTGGCACGTTGCGTGGAGCCCCGACGGCGCGACGATCGCGGTCTCGGGCGGCAGCGACGGCGCCACCTCGCTCTGGGACTGGCGCGGCGCGCGGGTTCGCAGCCGCCTCGAGCACGGCCGCGGGCGCATCGTGGCCGACTACCATCCCGACGGCTCGGTGCTCGCCACCGGCTCGAGCGGCCGCAGCGTCACGTTCTGGGACGCGGCGACGGGAACGAGGCTGCGCGAGTGCTCCGGCCACACGGAGGCCGTCGACGCCGTCGCGTTCTCCCCGGACGGCAGCCGACTCGCGTCCGGCGGCAGCGACAATGCGCTGCGGCTCTGGGACTGGCCGAGCGGCGCGACCGTGCTCAGCCTGCCGTTCGCGGCGGGCGTCTACGAGCTGGCCTGGAGCCCCGACGGGAACCGCATCGTGGCCGCCGTGCTCGACGGCACGATCGTCCGGCTGGAGGCTTTGCCCGCCGCGCGCTGAGGCCGGCGCCCGCGCCGTCCCGGCGCGCGCCTACAATGCGCGCGTGAACGCGTGGAGCGTGGGCGACCGGCTGCGGCACGAGCACAACCCGGAGTTCGGGACCGGGCGTGTCGTCGCGATCGACGGCCGCTCGCTGCTGGTCGAGTTCGAGAGCGGCGTCCGGCTGCGGCTCGCGGGAGGCGCGCCCGCCCTCCACCGCCTCGCGCCGGACGAAACAGGGACCAGGGACCCCCACGCCGACCTCGTGGACCGGCTCGTGTCGCTCGAGCTCGACCCGGTCGAGGACCTGGCGCTGCGGCTCGACGCGCTGCACCTGGCCGAGCGCCGCGAGGCGAAAGGCCTCGGCTCGTTCCTGGGCGGCCGGATCCGGCTCTTCCCGCACCAGCTCCACTGCGCGGAGCGGGCGACCGCGACGGACCCCGTGCGCTGGCTCTTCGCCGACGAGGTCGGCCTCGGCAAGACGATCGAGGCCTGCCTGGTGCTGAGCCGCCTCGTCCGCACCCGGCGCGCCGAGCGCTGCCTCGTGGTCGCCCCCGAGACGCTCACGGTGCAGTGGCTGGGAGAGCTGTGGCGGAAGTACCACCAGGTCTTCGTGCTGCTCGACGACGCCCGACTCGCCGACGTGGCCCGCGACTTCGGGCCCGACTTCAATCCCTTCGAGGTGCACCCCCACGCGGTGATCGCGATCGAGACGCTCGTCGCGCGCCCCGAGCTCACGGCCCGCGCGGTCGAGGCGGGCACGGACCTGCTGGTCGTCGACGAGGCGCACCGGCTGCGGCGGCCGCCCGGCCATCCCGGCAACCCCGCCTGGCGCGCGGTCGCCCCGATCGCCGCCCTCGGCAAGCACCTGCTGCTGCTCACGGCGATCCCGCTCGACGACGACGTGCACGGGTTCTTCCGGCTGCTCCAGCTGCTGCGCCCCGCCGACTTCCCGGAGGGCGAGAGCTTCGAAGCCCGGCTCGCCCGTCCCGAGCCCCTGCCGCCCTGCACGAGCGCCACCCGGCGCGTGGACATCGGCGGTCTGCCGCCGCGCGTGGGCATCGCGATCGAGGGCGACGCGCGCTCGTGGAAGAGCCGCCTCGCGCTCGTGGATGCCGTGCGCGAGGCGCCGGCTCCGCACGCCCTCGGGCGCCGCCAGAAGGCCGAGCGCGTGCGCCGCGCTCTCGGCTCCGGCGTCTCGCTGCAGGCGCTGCTGGGCCGCGACGACGCGGCGCTCGGCGCTCTCGCGGCCGAGGCCGACGCCGAGGATCCACGCCTCGCGTGGCTCGCCGCGCAGGCGCCGGGCTGGCGCACAGCCGGCGACAAGACGCTGGTGTTCGTCGCCCACCGCGAGACGCTCGAGTGGCTGCGGACGGCGCTCAGCCACCGCGCGCAGCTCGCGACCGGCGTCTTCCACGAGGGCCTGACGGCCGCGCGCCGCGACATCGAGGTCGCGCAGTTCCGGCTCGCCGAGGGCCCGAGCCTGCTGGTCTCGACCGAGTGCGGCGGCGAGGGCCGCAACTTCGAGTTCTGCCGGCGCATCGTGCTCTTCGACCTGCCCTGGAGCCCGCTCGTGGCCGAGCAGCGCATCGGCCGCCTCGACCGGATCGGACGCCGCCGCCCGGTCGAGGTCGTCTACTTCCTCCCGCCCTCGGGCATCGGGCGCGACGCGGCGCGCCTGTTCGAAGCGCTGGGCCTGTTTCGCGAGCCGCTCGCGGGACTCGAGCCCGAGCTCGCACGCGTCGAGGCCGCGCTCGAGCTCGGGGCGCTCTCCCCGTCGGGGTCGCTCGCCCCCGAGCGCGAAGCCGCGATCGTCGCGGGCGCCCGCGCCGCGCAGTCGCGGGTCCGCGAGGCCGCGTGGCGCGAGATGCACCGCGACCCCTACCGGTCCGAGATGGCCGAAGCGCTGCTCGCACGGGTCCCGCCCGACCTCGACGCGCTGAACGAGGACGTGGTGACGGCCGCGTGCGAGCGGCTGCGGCTGCACGTGGAGCCGCACAAGGGCCGCGTGTTCGGGATCGAGCTCGGCAACGAGGCGCTCGTGGACAGCCTGCCGGGGGTGCCCGGCGGGACGAGCTTCCTCGGCAGCTTCGACCGCGAGGAGGCGCTCGAGGACGAGCGGCTCGACTTCTTCGCGGCGGGCCACCCGCTGGTGGAGGGCGTGCTCGCGCACCTGGAGGAGTCGCGCCTCGGGCGCGCCGCGGTGCTGCGCGTCGCGATCGGCGCCGACACCGGACTCGGGCTGCTCGCGCTCTACAAGGACGGGCCGTCGTTCGAGGCCGTGGCGGTCGACGCGAGCGGGCGGCCGCGGCCCGACTGGGCCACGGCCCTGCGGCGACGGCCGCTGCGCACGCGCCGGGTCGGCGCCGAGTCTCTCCGCGATCCGAGCTGGCCCGCGGCGGTTCGCCGCATGGCCGAGGCGCTCGAGGCGGGCCGCCGCCCGGTCGCGCTCGCGGCGCTCGTCGTCGGGCCGTGAGCCGGACTACTTGCCCGCGATCGACAGGAGCTCCACCTCGAAGACGATCGTGGTGTTCCCCGGGATCGGCCCCGAGCCCTGGCTGCCGTAAGCCAGCGACGGCGGGATCGTGAGGCGCCGCTTGCCGCCGACGCGCATGCCGACGATGCCCTGCTCGAAGCCCGGGATCACCTGGCCGGCGCCGAGCCGGAAGGTGAACGGGTTGCCCCCGTAGGAGGTGTCGAACTGGTTCCCGTTCGTGAAGGTCCCGCGGTAGTGCACGGTCACGGTGTCGCCGGAGACGGCCGTGGCGCCCGTGCCGACGACGGTGTCCTCGACCACGAGGGTGCCGCCCGTCGAGGGAGACGTGCCGGTGTCGTCGCCGCCGCAGGCGGCCAGTGTCGCAAGGCAGACGAGAGTCAGGAGACGCTTCAAGATCGATCCTCCACGCGGGGAAACTCCTATTCTAGCCGCTTCTGTCGCGGCGGCGCGAGGCGGCCGTGGATCGCGTGCTATCCTCGCCGCGGCGGGACCCGTGCCGTGATCCCTCTCGCGGCGGCCCCGCGAGAGGTGGCATGAGCCGAACCGAAGCAGCTGTCTCCGACCCGGGAAGCTCCACGCTCCGGGACCTCGCCGACCAGCTCTCGCGCCTCGCGCCGCAGGACGCGGCCGCGCTGCTCCAGCAGCTCCCCGACGTCGAGGTCGCAGACGTGCTGCGCTCGCTCGGGCCGGCGCTCGCCGACGACGTGCTGCTCGCCCTGGGCGAAGAGCGAAGGCGGGCCGTGCTGGCCGCGGCCCCGGCCGAGGAAGCCCGCCAGTGGGCGCGCAATTTCACCTACCCCGACGACTCGGTCGGCCGCTTGATGGAGCCGCCGCAGGCGGTCTTCGGCCCGCAGCTCACGGTGGCCGAGACCACGGCGCGCGTGCGCGAGCTGGTCAAGACGATCTTCGTGACCTACGGCTACGTCACGGACGACTCCGGCGTCCTGCTCGGCGTCGTGACCATGCGCGACCTGCTGCTGGCCGACGAGCAGTCCCGGCTCGAGGACGTGATGCTCCGCGAGCCGTTCGCGCTGCGGCCGGAGCTGCCGCTCGTCGAGGCCGCGCGCCAGGTGGTGGCGCGCCACTTCCCCGTCTACCCGGTGTGCGACGCCGCGGGACGGCTGGTCGGCACCGTGCGCGGGCGCACGCTGTTCGAGGAGCAGGCGCTCGAGATCAGCGCCCAGGCGGGCGCCATGGTCGGCGTCGAGAAGGAGGAGCGCCTCGCGACGCCGTGGCCGCGCAGCCTGCGCTTCCGCCACCCGTGGCTGCAGCTCAATCTCCTGACCGCCTTCGCGGCCGCCGCGGTCGTCGGCGTCTTCCAGGGCACGATCGACCGGCTCGTGGTGCTCGCCGTGTTCCTGCCCGTCCTCGCGGGACAGTCGGGCAACACCGGCTGCCAGGCGCTCGCCGTCACCTTGCGCGGCCTCACGCTCGGCGAGCTGCGACCCGGCGACGCGCGGCGCCTGGTGGCGAAGGAGGGACTGCTCGGCCTGCTGAACGGAGCCCTCGTCGGCGTCACGGCGGGCCTCGGCATGCTGCTCGTGGCCCGCGCCCAGGGCGAGCCCAATGCGCTCGTGCTCGGCGGGGTGGTCTTCGCCGCGATGGTCGCGAGCTGCGTCGTGAGCGGGCTGGCGGGGGCGCTGATCCCGCTCACGCTCCAGCGCATCGGCGCCGATCCCGCCACGGCGTCCAGCATCTTCCTGACCACCGCCACCGACGTCGCGAGCATGGGCCTGTTCCTGTCGCTCGCGACGCTGTTCGTCCGCTGAGGGGCTA
>CAZMRX010000154.1:6866-11748 GCA_964568755.1 uncultured Acidobacteriota bacterium
GCGAGCATGGGCCTGTTCCTGTCGCTCGCGACGCTGTTCGTCCGCTGAGGGGCTATTCGAGGGGGGCGCAGGTCGCCGGACACACGCCGTCCTCCCCGCCCTGGATTCGGCCCTCGGGGATCGTGCACACGACTCCGGTGGCGTCGGCGCAGAACGACCGCATGCCGGTCTGACCGGGAGTGACGGGCTCGCCGATGTACGCGTAGGTCGTCACGCTCGAGGGCGAGATCTGGGCGCCCGGGACCTGCTCCGCAGCGGCGGCGGGCCCCGCCACGAAACGGAAGCGGTACCCGTGGCGGGTGGCGTTCGCGAACGTCTCATCGAGGAAGTGCGGCCCCGACTCCGGATACCCCGGGATGCAGCGCGCGGGCGCGGCCAGGCACTCGAGCGTGTCCGGGAAGCCGGCGTTCGCCGATGAGTAGGCAGCCTCGGCGGAGATGACGGTGCGCAGGTCGCCGATCGTGGCCGCCTCGTTCGCGGCGACCCGCGCCCGCAGCAGGCTCGGGATGGCGATCGCCGCCACGATCCCCGCGCCCGCGACCCCGGCGAAGATCACGACCACGGCGACCAGCACGACCATCGCCCCCGAGCCCTGCCCGAGCCGCTCGACCATCGCGAGCTCCGCCGGGTCCAGCTCCGCAGGCGATGCCCCGGAGAAGAGCAGCTTCACCTCCGGCTTGAGCATGTAGATCAGGACCAGGATGCCGATCACCGTGCCGCACGGGATGCCGAGCAGCATGATCGCGGCCAGCACGATCTGCAGCGTCCGCCCCCAGGGCTTGAGGCCCAGCAGCCCGAAGCCCGCGGCGAGCTGCAACGCGCCGAGCACGCCGTAGAGCGCGCCGATCGCCGGCATCACCCACGCGAGCTCGGCCTGCGGCGAGGCGCCCAGCCCGCCGAGGCCGAAGAGCAGGCCCATTCCGATCCCGACCACCCCGCCGAGGAAGTTGAGCACCGCGAGCAGGGTCACGACGCCCGGTCGCTTGAAGGCGCCGCCCGGGGAGCTGGCGCGCGCGCTCGGGCGTGGAACGCTCGGAGGCCGACGAACGGCCCCCGCGCCGCCCGCCGCGGGAGAGGCGCCGGATCCGGAGCCGGCCTCGGGCGTCACCCGCTTGCGGCAGCGATTGCAGAAACGGTTCCCCGTGGCAACCGGCGCGCCGCAGTGCGGGCAAGTCATCGGCTCACCTCCGCGGAGACGCTAGGGCCACTGCGGCCCGAGGTCAAGCGGAATCAGGCCCGTGGCCGGGGCTCGGGCGCCGCGGCGAGGTGTTACAGTCTCGGCGGCAAGGCGGAAGGCGGAGGCGATCTGGCGAGCACCTGCGCGCACCACCCGGACCGGCCGGCCCACGCTCTGTGCATGTCCTGCCGCAGGGCAGTCTGCCAGGAGTGCGCGACCACCTGGGACGGGATCCACTACTGCGCCGCCTGCCTCGCGGAGCTCCGCCGCGCCCGGGGCGGCCGCGGCGACTGGATCGCGCTCCTCGTCGTGCTGGCCGCCGCGGGGGTCCTGTTCTGGACGCTGGCGCGGGTCATGGTCTGGACCGGCGTGCTGGTGGTCGGACTGTGAGCGGCGCGAGTCGGCCGATCACGGACGTTCTCGACGACGCGAGCGAGCTGGTCTCCGCGGTGATCGCCCCCTGGGGCGCCCTCGTCTGGCTGACCGCGGCGCCGCTGCGGCTGCTCCAGGCGCACTTCGTCGCGCGCCTCGGCGAGCTGGGCCCCGACGCCCACGCCTACGGCGACCACCTCCACGCGCTCGCGCTCCTGACCGGCCTGGCATTGCTGGTCTCGCTCTACGGACGCGCCGCCTTCGCCCGCGCCTGCAGCCTGCGCCTGCGCTCGCTCGAGACCCCGGGCCGCGAGGCGCTGCGCGTCCCGCTCGCCGGCTTCGTGAGCTACGTCTACGCCGCGCTGGCGATCGAGGCGGCCTTCCTGGCCTCGCTGGTCGCGGTCGTGACGGCGGCGGCGCTCGCGATCGCCGCCGGTCTCGCCGCCGCCACGTCGCCGCAGATCGAGAAGCCCGGCCTGCTGCGGCCGTTCGCCTTGATCGCGGCGGCCGGCGCCCGCGCGGGGCCGCTCGTCGGCCTGCTGCTGGTCTTCGGCACTGCCGCCCTCGTCGCCGCCATCAACCTGCTGGTGCTGGTCCAGGCCGGCCTTTGGCTCGCCGGAGGCGTCGCCGGCCTCGACGTCGTGCGCCTCCAGTCGCTCCTGGGCCCCGGCAACCCGCGCGTGATTCTCGTGGCCGCCGCGGGCGGCGTGCTTCTCGTCGAGCCCTGGTGGCTGGCCTCGCTCGTCGTGCTCGTCCACGACGCGCGCGCGCGCGCGACCGGCGAGGACCTGCGGCTGTGGTTCGAACGCCTGCGGAGCGCCGCACCGTGACGGGTCGGGGCCTTGCCGCGGCGACGCTCTCGCTCGTCCTCGCGGGATCGCTTCCGCGCGCCGTTTGCGCGGACGAGCCCATCAGCGTGGAGGACTACGCGACACGGCTCGAAACGCTGCAGCAGCTCGTGGAAGCGCAGCAGCTCGCCGAGGCCCAGGCGGCGGCGCGCGCGCTGCGCGCCCGCTCCGTGACCTGGGGCGACGAGACGCTGGCCCCCGACGCGAGCGCGCTCGATGCCCTCGTGGACGCGCCCTCCGCAGTCGAGGCCGCGCACGCCGCGCGGCGGATCGGTCGGCTCGCGAGCGCCCTGCGCCAAGGTCCCGAGGAGGCGGCGAGCGCGGACGTCCGCCGCGACGTGCTCGCCCGGATCGCTCCCGCGGACCCGCTGGAGCGCGGCGGAGAGGTGGCCTCGTTGCGGGTGAAGCCGCTCACGCTGCCCGAGCAGGTCGAGGCGGCGCTGCTGGGCGTCGCCGACGCGATCGCGGGCGCCCTGCGGGCGATCCGCGACTGGCTCGAGCGGCTCCGACCCGCGCGGACCGGACGCCAGCCGGCGCTCGGCTCGACGGCGGTGGCAGCGATCGCGTTCGCCCTGGTCGTCGTCGTGCTGCTCGCGGTGCTCGTCGTGCGCCGCCGCCGCCTGCCCGTCGCAGGTCCCACTGGCGAGCCCGCACGCCCGCTCGTGTCGCGGCGCGACGAGGACCCCCTCTCGCGCGAGGCGTCCGAGTGGGAGCGCCACGCGGCCGAGCTCGCGGCGGCCCGCCGCTGGCGCGAGGCGATCCGCGCCTGGTATCACGCGGTGCTCGTCGCCCTCTTCCGAGCCGGCCGGCTCCACCACCAGCGCGGCCGCACGAACTGGGAGTACGTGTCGCGCCTCGAGCCGGGGCTCGCCTTTCGCCCCGCGTTCATGGAGCTGACCAGCTTGTTCGACCGCGAGTGGTACGGCCGGCGCACGAGCGATGCCGAGGCCCTCGCCCTGTGCGCGCGCACCGCGCGGGGCCTGTTGAAGGCGGTGCAGGACGCGGGAGGCCCCGAGTGAGGGCGCTGCTGCCCTGGGCCGCGGGCGCGCTCTTCGTGGCGGGAGCCTGGGCCGTGATCGCCGCGGGTGGCGCGCGAGGCAAGGCGTTCGAGGCCGGCTCGGCCTTTGGCGAAGCGCCCGACGGCGCCGCGCTGGCGTTCCGCTACTTGAAGGAGCGCGCGAGCGCCGGCCGCGGCCACGCCCCGGTCGTGCTCGCGCAGCGGATCGCCCCGGGCCGGCTGCCCGCGGACGCCGTGCTCCTCAGGCTCGAGCCGGGCCGGCGGCCTTTCGCGACCGACCCCGAGGCCGAGACCGGGAGCGACGAGAAGGCGAGGAGCGCCCGGTCCGCACCGCTCCTGTCGTCGGCCGAGGAGGCGTGGGTGCGCGACGGGGGGCGGCTGGTGCTCGCCACCCGCGAGGGCTACGGCCCGCTGGCGGTCCACGAGGCGCGCGCCGCCGCCCCCGTGCGCAAGGCCTTCCCGGTGTGGCCGGGAGTCGTCACGCTGAGCCCGAAGGCGCCGCTGCGCGGCCTCGCGGGCGGGGTCGCCGACGAGGCCGTGGTCGTCTTCGCCGCAGGCTCCACCCGCGTCCTCGCCCGTCTCGAGATGGGGCGCGGCGAGGTGGTGCTGCTCTCCGCCCCGGAGCTGCTCGAGAACCGCGGCCTGGCGGAGGCGGACCACCTGGGCCTGCTGGAGGCGCTCGCGCCCGCCGATCGGCCGGTGGCGTTCGACGAGTGGGCTCACGGGCTCGGCCAGGAGCAGAGCCTCCTGCGGCTGCTGTTCGCCTGGGGCTTCGGTCCCGCGCTCGCCACCGCGGCGCTCGCGTTCGCTCTCGCGCTCTGGCGCTCGCGGGCGCGCCTGGGCGCTCCCGAGCAGGACGCGGTCGAGGCGCGCTCCGAGGCCGTCGACCTGGTGCAGTCGCTCTCGCAGCTCTACGACCGCGCGCTGTCGCGCCGCGAGGCGGCCGCCCTCGACCTCGAGGGCTTCCGGCGCGCCGTCGCGCTGCGCACCGGCCTCTCGGGGCCCGCACTCGAGAAGCGGGCGCGCGAGCTCGTCGGAACGGCGCTCCCGCCGCTGCGCTCGAGCGGAGAGATTCCCGCGGCCGAGCTGCAGCTGCGGCTCGGCTCGCTCAACGACGCATACCGGAGGCTCCACGAGCATGCTCACACTCGCCGACGTCCATAGCCGCTTCCGCAGCCTGCGCGAGCAGCTCGACACGGTGATCCTGGGACAGGACGCCGTGAAGGAGAAGGTGCTGACCTGCCTGCTCGCCGGAGGGCACCCGCTGCTCGAGGGCGTCCCGGGCACCGGCAAGACGCTGCTCGCCCTCGCGACCGCGCGGCTGCTGGGCGCCCGCTTCCGGCGCGTGCAGTTCACGCCCGACCTGATGCCCGCCGACCTCGTCGGCACCAACGTCTACAACCAGAAGACGCAGCAGTTCGAGTTCCGCCCGGGCCCGATCGTCACCGACCTGCTGCTGGCGGACGA
>CAZMRX010000155.1:0-3129 GCA_964568755.1 uncultured Acidobacteriota bacterium
TTCTCGCGCTCGGTGAGCGTGGGGATCAGGTGGAAGGACTGGAACACGAAGCCGACCGCCTCCGCGCGCAGGCGCGCGCGCTCGTCCTCGCCGAGGGCGGCGAGGTCGCGGCCGTCCAGGATCACGCGCCCGCGCGTCGGGCGGTCGAGGCCCGCGAGCAGCCCGAGCAGCGTGCTCTTGCCGCTGCCGGAAGGCCCCGTGATCGCGAGGATGCGCGAAGCTTCCAGCTCGAACGTGATATCTCTGAGAACGGTGATCTCGCGCCCGCCCGACGGGTACGTCCGGGTGAGCGCCTCGCAGCGCAGGATGGACATGATCGGGTACCGGGCTCCTCTTCGCATGATATCGGCAAAGCCGGCGGCGCTCGCGGCGCTCGCGCTGACGCTCGCCGCGCCTGTTACGCTCCCCGGCTGCCGCGGCGCGCGCCCCGAGCCGACGCCGGCGCCCTCCGCGACGGCGACAGCGTCGCCGGCGAGCGGCGGTCTCGTTTCAGCCACGGACGATCGTCCGGTGATCCTGTTCGTCGGAACCAGCCTCACCGCCGGCCTGGGGCTCGACCCGAGCGAGGCCTACCCCGCGCTGCTCCAGGGAAGGATCGACGCCGCCGGGCTCCGCTACCGTGTCGTGAACGCGGGCGTGAGCGGCGAGACCTCGGCCGGCGCGCGTCGCCGCATCGAGTGGCTCCTGCGCCAGCCGGTGTCGGTGCTCGTCCTGGAGACCGGTGCGAACGACGGCCTGCGCGGCCAGGACCCCGACGCCACGCGCGCGAACATCCAGGCGATCCTGGACGAGGTCCGTCGCCAGCAGCCGCCCCCGCGGCTGGTCCTGGCGGCGATGGAGGCGCTGCCCAACTACGGCGAGGCGTATCGCCGCAGCTTCCGCGCCATCTACCCCGAGCTCGCCAGGGCGAACGGCGCGACGCTGCTGCCGTTCCTGCTCGAAGGTGTCGCCGGCGAGGCGGCGCTCAACCAGCCCGACGGCATCCACCCGACGGCCGAGGGCCACGAGCGGATCGCCGAGACGGTCTGGAAGACGCTGCGTCCGCTCCTCTAGCCCCGCCGCCCTAGGGGACTGCGAAGCGCTGCGCCTCGCTCGTCCACGCGGGCGCCGCCCGGATCGCGGCCGGGACCTCCTCGGGCTCCGAGACCACTTGCCACATGTCGTGGTGGCGCTCGTCCATGAAGCGCTCGCGCACGGCTTTCGACAGCAGCTCGACGAGCGGGTCGAAGAAGCCCCGCGTGTTCACGATCACGATCGGGTGCACGTAGAGCCCGAGGCGCTTCAGCGTCATGGTGTCGAAGAGCTCGTCGAGCGTGCCGCAGCCGCCGGGCAGCGCCACGACGCCCTGGCTGTGCTCGAGCATCAGGTGCTTGCGCTGCCGCATGTCGTCGACGAGGTGCAGCTCGGACAGCCGCTTGTGGCCCCACTCGAGCTCGACCATGAAGCGGGGCAGCACGCCGACG
The DNA here is from genome assembly GCA_964568755.1 of uncultured Acidobacteriota bacterium. Classification (GTDB taxonomy): domain Bacteria; phylum Acidobacteriota; class Vicinamibacteria; order Fen-336; family Fen-336; genus DATBSL01. The sequence continues at coordinate 1,464 of CAZMRX010000155.1, forward strand.
ACGCGTCCGCCGCGGGCGAGGGCGCCGTCCGCCAGGGCGCCCATCGAGCCGCCGCCGCCGCCGCCGTAGACGATGCCGTAGCCGCTGTCGGCGAGCGTCGCGCCGAGCCGGCGCGCCGCCTCGTGGTACTCCGCGTCGCACTGGCGGCTCGAGGCGCAGTAGACGCAGATCGCTCGCGGCGGCGCCGCGTCGACGTCGGAGCGCGTGCTCATCGATTCACCTGCCGGAAGTCCGAGGCCAGAGCCTATCAGCGCGACGAGGCGCCGGCCAGGAAGTCCAGCGCGCGCTCCGGGGCCCAGAACCAGCCGGGCGCCTGCGAGCGCGCCACGAAGCCGACGTGGCCGCCGGTCGGCAGGATCTGGCGCGTCACCTTCGCCGAAACCGGCCAGTGCGTGATCGCCGCGTGCGGGATCATCGGGTCGTCCTGGGCGGCGAGCAGCAGCGCCCGTCGGTCGATCGAGGCGAGCCAGGGCCCGGCGCTCGAGCGCTCGTAGTACTGCGCGGCGCTCTCGTACCCGCCGAAGGGCGCCGTGATCCGGTCGTCGAACTCGCGCACGGTGCGCAGTCCGAGCTCGCGTCCTGGAGAGAAGAGGTCGGGGCGCGCCGCGTGGCGGCGCCTATAGGCCTCGCCCAGCATCTTCATGAAGTAGTGCTGGTAGAGCCCGTTGCCCGGGGCCTCGAGCGCGTCGGCGCACGCCGCGAGGTCCACGGGCGGCGAGACGGCCGCGGCGGCCGCGAGCCCGCGGGGCAGCAGCTCGCGCCGGCGGCCCAGCATCAGCAGCGCCAGGTTGCCGCCGAGCGAGAAGCCGATGACCGAGACGCGCGGGACGAGCTGGCACAGGACGTTCGTGGCCGCGAGCAGGTCGGTGTCTAGGCCGGCGTTGTAGAGCAGCGGGCAGAGCGCCTCGCCGTCGCCCGAGCCGCGCATGTTCATGCGGACCACGTGCCACCCGCGCGCGAACGCGAGCGCGCCGGTCGAGACGGCGTACGACGACGCGTCCGAGCCGCCCAGGCCGTGCACGATCAGCAGCGCGGGGCGGTCCTCGCGCGGCCCGGGCTGCCAGGTGGCGCGCAGCAGCAGCCGCACGCCCTGGCCGGCCTCGACCACGAGGTCCTCGGAGGGCAGTCGCCAGCGCAGCAGCCGACGGAGCCAGTAGGCGGCGACCGTCTGGCGATGACCGCCCGCGAGCCACGCCGGGGGACGAAAGCCGTCGGTCGGTCCGGGTGCGCGCAGCGGCCCTCTCCTCGTTCAGCGGGGCGCGGCACGCCTTCGCCGCTATAATCGCGGCCAGGCCGATTACCCCCGCCGATGATACAGGCCTTCCACGTCTACAAGCAGTACGACCGCGAGTCGGTGGCGCTCGCCGACGTCACGCTCAACATCGACAAGGGCGAGTTCTGCTTCCTCACCGGGCCCTCGGGAGCCGGCAAGACCACCTTCCTGAAGCTCGTGTTCCGCGAGGAGCTGCCGTCCCAGGGTCAGATCCTGGTGGGCGGGCGCAACGTGACCGCGATCCCGCCCGGGCAGATCCCCGAGCTGCGCCGCTCGATCGGCGTCGTGTTCCAGGACTTCAAGCTGCTCAAGCGCAAGACCATCATCGAGAACGTGGCCTTCGTGCTGCGGATCCTGGGCGTGCCCGCGCGCGAGCAGAAGCGGCGGGCGTTC
>CAZMRX010000155.1:3139-11734 GCA_964568755.1 uncultured Acidobacteriota bacterium
ACGCCTACCCGCTGCAGCTGTCGGGCGGCGAGCAGCAGCGGGTGGCGATCGCTCGCGCGCTGATCAACGAGCCGATGCTGCTGCTGGCCGACGAGCCCACCGGCAACCTCGACCCCGAGATGGCGCTCGAGATCATGCGGCTGTTCCTGGACGTGAACGCGCGCGGCACCACGGTGGTGGTGGCGACCCACGACCGCGAGATGATCCAGCGCATGGGCAAGCGCGTGATCTCCCTCGAGCGGGGCCGCGTGCACTCGGCATGAGCGGCCGCTTCACGGGCCGCGCGGCCGTCGTGACGGGCGCGGGGCAGGGGATCGGCCTCGAGATCGCCCGCCGGCTCGCGCGCGAGGGCTCGCGCGTGCTGGTCAACGACATCGACCGCGGCCTCGCCGATGCAGCGGTCTCGGCGATTCGTGCGGACGGCGGGGAAGCGCTGGCCGCCGACGGCGACGTCGCGGACCCGCTCGTGACGCGCGGCCTGGTGGCGCGCGCGGTCGAGGCGTGGGGGCGCCTCGACGTGGCGGTGGCGAACGCGGGCATCACGCTGCACCGCGACTTCCTCGACTACGCACCCGAGGATCTCGACCGGCTGCTCGCCGTCAACGTGCGCGGGTCGTTCTTCCTGGCCCAGGCCGCGGCGCTGCGGTTTCGCGAGCAGAAGAGCGCGGGGCGCATCCTGCTCCTGTCGTCAGTCACCGGCCACGTGTCGATCCGCCAGATGGCGCCCTACGGGATGACCAAGGCGGCGCTCGAGGCGCTGGCGCGCAATCTCTCGGCGGAGCTCGCCCCCCTCGGCATCACCGTGAACGCGATCGCCCCCGGCGCCACCGCCACGCCGCGCACTCTCGCGGCCGAGGGCTGGGAGGCCGCCTGGGCCGCGGCGATCCCGGGCGGGCGCGTCGCCCAGGGCTCGGACGTGGCGGCCGCCGCGCTGTTCCTGCTCTCCGACGAGGCGGCCCACGTGACGGGCCAGAGCCTGGTGATCGACGGCGGCTGGGCAGCCCTGGGCGCCGTGCCGGGCGTCTTCGACCCGCCCAGCGAGCGCAAGATCCGACCCTAGCTCAGCGCGCCAGCATCGCGCGCGCGACGACCGCCTCGAGCGCCACCTCGTTCTCGGCGCCTTCCGGGATGATCAGGTCGGCGTAGCGCTTCGACGGCTCGACGAACTCGAGGTGCATCGGGCGCACCGACTCGAGGTACTGGCGCTGCACCGAGTCGAACGAGCGGCCGCGGTCCTGGATGTCGCGCTGCAGCCGGCGCAGCAGGCGCACGTCGGCGTCGGTGTCGATGAAGAGCTTGATGTCCATCAGCCGCCGCAGCGGCTCCTCCGCGAGCACCAGGATGCCTTCCAGGATCACCACCGGCTGCGGCTTGCGCGGGTCGGGCAGAACGCGCCGCGAGTAGCTCGCGTGGTCGTAGGTCAGGTGCGGCACCGGCCGGCCGGCGCGCAGGTCGCGCAGGTCCTGGACCAGCAGCGTCGTGTCGAATGCGTCGGGGTGGTCGTAGTTGATGGCCGCCCGCGCCGCCGGGCTGAGCGTGCTGCCGTCCTTGTAGTAGGCGTCCTGCGCCAGCAGCAGGCAGCGATCCTGGCCCACGCGGTCGCAGACCTTCACCGCGAGCGAGGTCTTGCCCGACCCGGTACCGCCCGCGATCCCGACGAGCACGCTCATGCGCGCGGATTATAATCCGCCTCCCGATGCCGCTCCTGCGCGCGTTCTCCTATTTCGTGAGCGAGGCGCTCACCAGCCTGTGGCGCAGCCGGCTGGTGAACGCCGTCTCGATCGGCACCATCACCGTGAGCCTGTTCGTGCTGGGCGCGTTCCTGACCGTGGCGAGCGCGCTGTCGGGGCTGGTGACGCGCTGGACCGAGACGGTCCAGGTGATCGTCTACCTGGAGGAGGCGACCCCGGACCGCGTGCGCGAGAGCCTCCAGAACCGGCTGCGCGAGGACCCGGCGGTCGCGTCCCTCCAGTTCGTCAGCCGCGAGGAGGCGCTGGCGCGCTTCCGCGGCATGTTCCGCGACCTGAGCTCGCTGCCCGAGGACCTGGGCGAGAACCCCTTCCCCCCCTCGCTCGAGGTCAACCTGCGCCCCGAGCGCCAGTCGGCGGCCGAGGTCGAGCGCCTGGCGAAGGGGCTCACGGGCGTTCCCGGCGTGCGCGAGATCCAGTACGACCTGCTCTGGATCGAGCGCCTCTCGACCGGCGTGCGGCTGGTGCGCCTGGTGGGCGCCTTCCTCGGCGGGATCCTGGTGCTGGCCGCCGTGTTCACGATCTCGAACGTGATCCGGCTGACGATCTACGCGCGCGAGGACGAGCTCGACATCATGCGGCTGGTCGGCGCGACGCAGGCGTACGTGAAGGGCCCGTTCGTCGCCGAGGGCGTGATCCAGGGCGGGCTCGGCGGGCTGGCCGCGTCGTTCCTGCTCTGGACGATGCTCGCCTGGCTGTCGCGCGACCTCGCGACCTCGGAGCTGCTGCCGCGCGCGACGCTCGCGCTGTCGCCCACGATCGGCCTGCTGCTGGTCGGGGGAGGCATGATCGTCGGCCTCGCCGGCAGCTTGATGAGCCTGAGTCGGATGGAGGTCTAGAACCTGTACGTCTTGCCCTGGACCAGGAAGGCCAGCTTGCGGCGCTTCAGGGCGCGGATCTGGGCGCGGATGCGGGCGAGGTGGCGCGGCTTGGCGCCGTACAGGTAGACCGGGACGTCGAGCTTCAGCTTGCGCAGCTCGCGGTCGAGCGTCTGGGGCGTGAGGTGCCCGGAGACGTTGGCGAGGTCCTGCAGCTCGTTGGGGAACGAGGTCTCGACGATCACGGCCTTGAGGTTGCGCGTCTTGTTCACGACCTCCCAGAACCGCTCCGTGGGCGCCGTGTCGCTCGAGTAGGCCACCGTGCCGGTCTTGTCCTCGACCAGGAACCCCGTGGTGGGCACGGTGTGCGAGACGCGGATCGCCCGGACCGAGAGCCCGTTCACCTTGAAGGGACGCTCCTCCGGGATCTCGATCAGCTTCAGCACAGGCGTGAGATCGTTCGGCAGGCAGGTGAAGTCGGGCCAGGTGTGGTTGTTGAACAGGTGGTTCTTCATCGACGCGATCACCTCGCGGATCGCGTAGATGCGGAGGATGAAGCCGGGCGCCGAGAAGTTGTTGTCGATCAGGAACGGCAGCGAGCAGGTATGGTCGAGGTGCGAGTGCGAGATGATGACGTCCTTGACCTTCACCTGCTCGCGCAGGCTGAGCGCGCCGGAGACGAAGCCGGCGTCGAGACACACCGTGTCGTTGACGAGAAAGGAGGTCATCCCGAGCTCGGGAACGTTTCCGCCGTAGCAGCCCAGGACGCGAAGCTTCATCATTCGCTCCCCCGCAAGTCCCTGTACTCTCGGGGCTTGCAGGGAACCAATGGTCGCGACCCTAGCATGCGCTTCACGTGCGGGTCAAGTGAGCCCCGTCACCAGCCGACTCGGAGCACCACGCGTGTGGTGCGGCAGCGGCGCCTGACGCCAGCGGTGGGGGGGCGCCGCAAGGGGTGATTCGCGCCGCGGGTTGTGTCTATACTCCTGGCATGAGACGCCTCGCCCCGGCTCTCGCTCTCGCGCTCGGCCTCGCCGCGGCGGCCGACGCGCAGATGAACCAGTACGAGGGGCGCTACGGCCCGACGATCGAGGTCTCGGTCGACTCGCTGCTCGACATGCCCGAGCAGTACGTGGGGCGGGCGGTGCGGACGCGCGGACGCTTCGAGATGATCCCGAGCGGCCGCGGCCAGCAGTACGGGCTGCGCGGCACCTTCGGCGGCTACCTGTACATCTTCCCGCGCCAGGAGGTGGTCGCTTCCTACGAGCAGGAGGCGCGCCGCTGGGCCGGGCGCGAGGTGGAGGTCACGGGCTCCGTGGATCGGGGCCAGGACCAGGACACCCAGCAGCCGATCGTGTTCATCGCGATCTGGGGCTACCTGGCTCCCCAGGACGACAAGCCGATGAAGCGCCCGGACTCCCCCGACACGACGCTCGAGGACCTGGTCACGAAGCCCGAGCGATACGACGGCAAGACGGTGAACGTGCGCGGCGTCTTCCGCGGCGAGAACCTGTTCGGCGACCTGCCGTCGTCGAGCCGCGAGCGCTCGTCCGACTGGGTGATCCGGGACGACCTGTTCGCGGTCTGGGTGACCGGGAAGAAGCCCAAGGGCTCGGGCTGGAGCCTCGACGCGAGCCTGAAGCGGGACACGGGCAAGTGGCTGCAGGTGATGGGACGCGTGAGGGTCCGCAAGGGAGTCGTGACGCTGGAAGCGCTCGACGTGATCCTGTCGAAGCCGCCCGACCTGCGCGTTGCCGAGGTCAAGGCCGAGCCCACCCCGCCGCCGCCCCCGCGGCCGAAGCGCGCGCCGGTGGTCGCGTTCTCGCTCCCGCTCGACGGCGAGCGCGAGGTGCCGCCGGACAGCGTGTTCCTGGTGCAGTTCAGCCGCGACATGGACGAGGCCAGCCTGCGGGACCGCGTGCTGATCCGCTACGCCGGCCGGCCGCAGCCCGGCGACAACTCGCTCGATGCGGTGAGGTTCAGCTACGACGGCGGCCTGCGCACGCTGCGGATCGACCCAGGCGACCTGCTGCGCCCCGGGCGGGTGGTGGAGGTGGTGCTGCTGCCCGGGATCGTCGACATCGACGGCGCGCCGCTCGAGACGCGGCCGGGAGTTCGCGCCGGCTCGTCGGCCGACGTGCTGCGCTTCCAGGTCGCGGGCTCCGGCCTCGCCGGCGGGGCGAACCCCTAGCCCCGGCCGCTCAGGCCGGCTTGCTCCCGTGCAGGCGGGAGAGCGCGCGCGCGCCGATGTCGCGACGGTAGAGCATGCCGTCGAACTGGATCCGGCCGATCGCCTCGTACGCGCGCGCGATCGCCGACTCCAGGTTGGCTCCGAGAGCCGTCACGCCGAGCACGCGCCCGCCGACGGTCTTCACGGCGCCGTCTTCGCGCTTGGTGGCGGCGTGGTAGACCACCACGTCGCTCCAGTCCTTGACCGCGTCCAGCCCCGTCACGACCTTGCCCGTCTCGGGCGTGCCCGGGTAGCCGCGGCTCGCGAGCACCACGCACACCGCCGGCTCCTTCGCCCACTCGAGCCGCGTGTCGCCGAGCGTGCCGGTCGCGCACTGCTGCAGGATCGGGACGATGTCCGTGCGCATCCGCGCCATGATCACCTGTGTCTCGGGGTCCCCGAAGCGCGCGTTGAACTCGAGCACCTTGGGTCCGGCCTCGGTGATCATCAGCCCGGCGAACAGCACGCCCTGGAACTTCCGCCCCTCGTCGGCCAGGCCCCGGATCGTCGGCAGGACGATCTCGTTCATGATCCGCTTGTGGCCCTCGAGGCTGATGTTGGTGGTCGGCGAGACCGTGCCCATGCCCCCGGTATTCGCGCCCAGGTCGCCGTCGAGGGCGCGCTTGTGGTCCTGCACCGAGGCCATCGGCACGACGCGCGAGCCGTCGGAGAACACCAGGAACGAGACCTCCTCGCCCTCCAGGAACTCCTCCATCACCAGCTTGGCGCCCGCGGAGCCGAACTTCTTCTCCGCCATCATCTCGTCGACGGCGGCCTTGGCCTCCGCCGCGTCCTTCACCACCAGCGTGCCCTTGCCGGCGGCGAGGCCGTCGGCCTTGACCACGAATGGGAAGCCGAAGGGCGCCTTCTTCACGAAGTCCTGGGCCTCGTCGATCGAGCCGCAGACCTCGTAGCGCGGCGAGGGGATGTTGCGGCGCGTCATGAACTCGCGCGCGAAAGCCTTCGAGCCCTCGATCTCGGCCGCTCCCCGCGAAGGGCAGAAGATCGTGAGGCCGCGGCGCACGAACTCGTCGCCGATCCCGAGCACCATCGGCAGCTCCGGCCCGACCACCGTCAGGTCGGCCTTGATCGTCTGCGCGAAGTCGGCCACCTCGACGATGCTCGAGGCGTCGATCGGGACGCAGTCGGCGATCTCGGCGATGCCCGCGTTGCCCGGCGCGCAGTAGACCTCGGTCACCAGGGGGCTCTGGCGGATCTTCCACGCCAGGGCGTGCTCGCGGCCCCCGTTGCCGACGATCAGGAGCTTCATCGGCGAGCAAAGTGACACGCCACATAGGCGGTGTCAACCGCGCTTTGGCGCGCCGTGTGAGCGTCTTCACCCCCTCGTGCTAGCCTCTGCGGGCCGATGCCAGACGCCTCCTCGCGCGCGGGCGCCGCGGCCGCCCTGCTGTGGGTGCTGCTGTGCCTGCGCTGGTTCGACGTGGCCGAGCCCTGGCGCGGGGCGGCGCTCGCGGCGGTCCCTCCGGCGCTGCTGCTGCTCGCGCTCGCGGCAGCCGTCCTCGGGTGGCTGCGCGGGCGCTGGTCCGTCCTGCGTGGCGCGCCGCTCGGCAAGAGCGCCGGGGCTCTCGGGTTGGTCCTGGTCCTGGCGTTCTTCTTCAGGCTCCCGGTGGTGGCTGGGGGCGCCGGGGCCGCCGTGACCGCCGACGGCGCGCTGTCAGGCATCGTGGCGCTGCACCTGGTCGACGGCAGCGAGCGCCTGGTGTTCGTGCCGCAGGTGCCGTACAGCGGCAGCCTCAAGTCGCACCTGACGGCGCCCCTCGCGCTGGCGCTCGATCCCGCCCGTGCGTTCGCGCTCGTCTCGGTGCTCTTCTATCTCGGCTACGTCGCCGGCCTCTACCGTCTGGCCCTGCTCGTGTCGGGGCCGCGCGCGGGGCTGCTGGCGGGACTGTACGCCGCGTTCAGCCCTGCGTTCGTCACCCGCTACAGCCTGAGCAACGACGGCAACTACGTCGAGGTGCTGGCGCTCGGCACCTGGGCGCTCTGGCTCGGGGCGCGCCTCACGCTCGAGCCCCTGGCCCGGCGGCGGCTGGCTCTCGCCGCCGGCCTGCTGCTCGGCCTCGGCTTCTGGTGCCACATCCTGGCCGTGATCCACCTGGCCGCGCTCGCGCTGCTCATCGTGCTCGTGGCGCGCCTCTCGGCGCTCGGCCCGCTCGTGGCGCTCGGCGCCGGGGCGGCGATCGGCTACGCGCCCGGGTGGCTCTGGAACCTGGCGAACGGGTGGCAGTCGTTCCACTACCTGCTCCCCGGGCAGGCGCGGGCGGCGGAAGCGGGGGAGGCCGGGCTCGCAGCGGTGACCTCCGGCCTCGGCGAGAAGCTCTGGCTGATGCTGACCGACCACGCGCCCGTGCTGATGGGCTACGACACGGGGTACGGCCCGCTCGTCGACCGCGCGCTGCTCGCCGCTTCCTGGCTGGCCACGGCGGCCGCGGCCGTCGCGGCCGTGCGCGCCGCGCACCGCGCGCTGCGGGAGCGCTCCTGGCCGCTCGCCGCCCTGCTGCTCTTCGGCGCGACCAACCTCGCGATCGCCGCCGTCGCGCTGCCGCACGTCCCGGGCAACCCGCGCTACCTCCTGTTCTTGATGTCGGTGCTGCCCGTGCTGCTCGCCGATGCCAGCCGCGGCTCCAGGCTCGCCACGCCGCTCTTCGGCGTCCTGGTGGCGACCGGCGCCCTCGCGTCGTTCGCCCAGGTGCCGCCGACGCTCGCGCAGGATGCCCGCTGGCGCGGCTTCGTGGCCGAGCTCGAGCGCGAGGGTGTGCGCTTCTGCTACACGGACTTTTTCCTCGCCACTCGCATCAACTTCCTGTCGGCGGAGCGAGTGGTCTGCTCGGCCAAGCTCGGTCCGTTCACGACCGAGTACTTCTTCCAGTATCGAGAAGCCGTCGAGCGAGCGCCCGAAGCCGCGCTCATCCCGGTGAACCGGACCGCCGCCGCCCGCCTCGAGAGGCGGCTCGGCGATCTCGGCGTCGCGTTCGAGCGCCGCGACCTCGTGAAGCCGGTGTTGCTCAGGCTGTCGCGCAAGGTGGATCCCGAGGAGCTGTTCCCGGGGCGCGAGTTTCCGATGCGCTGACGCTGCGGTCCGTCGATCTCGCAGCGGGACTCTCGATCTCTATTGACAAAGGGACGCTCGCTGCCTACCTTCTCGTGGTTACGGAGAATGGCGATGCTTGAACCCCATTCCGCGCAGTCGTGCGTTGGTCCAAATGCGCTGGCGGTGTGCGCCAGCGCCGGGGAGGGGTGCACCTAGGGGGCGGCGCTCGTCGCAGAGACGAGGCCTTCCGGGTGCTCCCCGGAAGGCCTTTCGTGTTTTAGAGGGAGTCTCTGGATGAGAGTGCGAGTCCGCGGCGGCACCGTGAACCACGGTGAGCCGTCGCTGTGCTCGAGCTGCCGCTTCTCGATCATCGTCAAGGGCCCGAAGCTCGGGGACGAGATCGTCGTCTGCAACCTGCTGAGGCACTCGCAGCGACAGATCCGCTTCCCGGTGACATCGTGCTCCGACTACGTCCACCGTGCGCAGCCGACGCTGTGGCACATGGAGGAGGTCGCGTGGGTGCTGCGGTCGAGCCCGAACCGGAAGACGGTGGGCTTCGTCGAGGCCCGACGCTTGAAGGACGACGAGAAGCACGTGCTCGAGGAATGACGTACGGGCCCGTACCGGTCGAATCACCGACCGGTACGGGCTTTCTTGACGAAGGACAACGAGGGACGAGCAACGGGGAACGGAGAAAGATTTGATGAAGCGGCCCCTCTTGAAGGGTAGAGGGGCTTGATGGCTATGACG
>CAZMRX010000156.1:0-11716 GCA_964568755.1 uncultured Acidobacteriota bacterium
TTCGTGCTCTCGGCCGGGCACGGCTCGGCGTTGCTCTACAGCCTGCTTCACCTGACCGGCTACGACCTCGCGCTCGACCAGCTGAAGCAGTTCCGCCAGTTCGGCAGCCAGACGCCCGGCCACCCCGAGCACGGCGACACGGCCGGGGTCGAGACCACGACCGGCCCGCTCGGCCAGGGCTTCGGGAACGCCGTCGGCATGGCGCTCGCCGAGCGCCACCTCGCGGCGCGCTTCAACCGCCCGGGGCATGAGATCGTGGACCACCGCACGTTCGTGCTGGCCGGCGACGGCGACCTGATGGAGGGCGTCGCGAACGAGGCCGCCTCGCTCGCCGGCCACCTGGGCCTGGGCAAGCTCGTCTGCTTCTACGACTCGAACCGCATCTGCCTGGCCGCCTCGACCAACCTGGTGTTCACCACCGACGTGGCGCAGGTGTTCGAGGGCTACGGCTGGCACGTCCAGACGGTCGCCGACGGCAACGACCTGGACGCGATCGCGCGCGCGACCGACGCGGCCCTGGCGGTGGCCGACCGGCCGTCGCTCGTGATCGTGCGCACCGAGATCGGCTTCGGCAGCCCGAAGCAGGGAACCTTCGGAGTGCACGGCTCGCCGCTCGACGCGGCGCAGGTGGTCGAGACGAAGAAGACGCTCGGCTATCCCTCCGACGAGCCGTTCTTCATCCCCGAGGACGCGCTGCGGCACCTGCGCTCCGCGGTCGAGCGCGGGCAGGCCGCGGAGGCGGCGTGGCGGAAGCGCTTCGAGGCCTATCGCGCGGCGCACCCGGACCTCGCGGCGGAGTTCGAGCGCGTGATGGCGGGGGAGCTGCCGAAGGGGTGGGACGCCGACATCCCCACGTTCACCACCGCCGACAAGCCGCTCGCCACGCGCTCGGCGGGCGGGAAGGTAATCAACGCGATCGCGGCGCGAGTGCCTGAGCTGATCGGAGGCTCCGCCGACCTCAACCCCTCGACCGACACAGCCCTCAAGGGCGCGGGGGACTTCCAGAGCCCGGCCCACCAGGTCTCCGACCGCCAGGGGGCGGTCGGAGGGGAATGGGGTTACGCCGGCCGCAACCTCCACTTCGGTGTGCGCGAGCACGCGATGGCGGCGATCAGCTCCGGGATCGCTCTCCACGGTGGCTTGATCCCGTTCTCGGCCACCTTCTTCACGTTCGCCGACTACATGCGGCCCTCGATCCGGCTCGCGTCGATCATGAAGCTGCACTCGATCTTCGTCTTCACCCACGACAGCATCGGCGTGGGCGAGGACGGCCCGACGCACCAGCCGGTCGAGCAGGCCGCCTCGCTGCGCGCGATCCCGCGGCTCGTGGTGATCCGTCCCGGCGACGCGAACGAGACGGCCAGCGCCTGGCGCGTGGCGATGACGCGCCCGGGGCCGGTGGCGCTGCTGCTCACCCGGCAGGCGCTGCCGGTGCTGGCGGGCACCGACGACGTCGCGTATGGCGGCTACGTGCTCGCCGACAGCGACGGCCCGCCCGACGTGATCCTGATCGCGACGGGCTCGGAGCTGCACGTGGCCGTCGAGGCCAGGCAGCTGCTTGCCGGGCGCGGCGTCAAGGCGCGCGTGGTGAGCCTGCCGTCGTGGGAGCTGTTCGAGGCCCAGCCGCAGGCGTACCGCGACTCGGTGCTGCCCCCCGCCGTGCTCGCGCGCGTGGCGGTCGAGGCCGGCGTGCCGCAGGGCTGGGACCGCTACGTCGGCCCCTTCGGCGCCGTGGTCGGCGTGGAAGGCCGCTTCGGCGCCTCGGCGCCGGTCAAGGTGGTGATGGAGAAGTACGGCTTCACCGCCGCGAACGTGGCGGAGAAGGCCGTCTCGGTGAAGGACGCCGTTGCCGCTCGTCTGGCGGGAATGAACCTGAAGCGCTCCTGAGTGGAAGCGAGTGAGCCTCGAACGAGCGCGTCGAGAGCGTCGGCTTGATCCACCTGCCGCGAGTGCGCGGATCGTGACGCCGCGGTGAGGGCACAGGCGACGGGGAAGCTCCGATGAAAGCGCTGGTGCTGACGGCGTACCGGCGGCTCGAGCTGCTGGACGTGCCGCGGCCCGAGCCTGGGCCGAGGGACGTGGTCGTGAGCGTGCGGGCGTGCGGGATCTGCGGCAGCGACGTGCACGGCTACGACGGCTCGAGCGGCCGGCGCATCCCGCCGCTGGTCATGGGCCACGAGGCCGCGGGTGTCGTGGACGCCGTGGGCGCCGAGGTGGCGGCGTTCAAGCCCGGCGACCGCGTCACCTTCGACTCGACGATCCACTGCGGCGTGTGCGGGTTCTGCCGCTCGGGACAGGTGAACCTGTGCGACCGCCGGCGGGTCGTGGGCGTTTCGCCGGGCGAGTACCGCCAGGACGGGGCGTTCGCCGAGGCGGTTGCGGTACCGGAGCGGATCGTCTGCCGCGTCCCAGACGCCGTGGCCTTCGAGCACGCGGCGATGGTCGAGCCGCTCTCGGTGGCGGTGCACGCGGTGCGCCGTGCGAAGGTCGCGGCGGGCGACCGGGCGCTCGTGGTCGGCTGCGGCATGATCGGCCTGCTGACGCTGCAGGCGGCGAAGTCGGCCGGCTGCTCGAGCGTGATCGCCGTCGACCTCGACGAGGGGCGGCTCGCGCAGGCCGCGCGGCTCGGCGCGGACGTGACGCTCGGGCCCCGCGACGACCTCTCCGCGCGTGTCGCGGAGCTGACCGGCGGCCGCGGCGGCGACGTGGCGTTCGAGGCGGTCGGCGCGGCCGCGCCCATCGCCACGGCCGTCCGCAGCCTGAAGAAGGGCGGCACGCTGGTGCTGATCGGCAATGTCACCCCGAAGGTCGAGGTCGACCTGCAGGCGATCGTCACGCGCGAGCTGTCGCTGCTGGGCACCTGCGCCTCGAGCGGCGAGTACGAGGCGTCGCTCGAGCTGCTGGCGCGCGGCGCCGTTCGGCTCGACGGCCTGATCAGCGCGGTGGCGCCGCTCGCCGACGGCCCGGCCTGGTTCGAGCGACTCTACGCCCGGGAGCCGGGCCTGATGAAGGTGATCCTGCAGCCATGAAAGCACACGGCGCGTTCGACCTCGAGGGACGCACGGCGGTCGTCACGGGCGCGAGCCGCGGCCTCGGCCGCCAGCTCGCGTGCGCGCTCGCCCGCTACGGGGCGGACCTGGTGCTCACCTCGCGCGATCCCAAGGGCTGCGCCGACACGCAGGCCGAGGTCGAGTCGATGGGCCGCCGCGCCGTGGCGCTGCCGCTCGACGTGCGTGAGCGGGCCAGCATCGAGGCCTTCGCCGAGGCGGCGCTCGTCGCGGTCGGGCGCGTCGACATCCTGGTCAACAACGCCGGCTGCAACGTGAGGAAGCCGGCGGTCGAAGTGAGCTGGGACGACTGGAACCTGGTCGTCGACACCAACCTGCGGGGGCCCTTCTTCGTGGCCCAGGAGATCGCGCGCCGCTCGATGATCCCGAACCGCTACGGGCGCATCGTCAACATCGGCTCGGTCACCTCGGTGAACGGCTACGCCGGCCTCGCGCCCTACAGCGGCAGCCGCGGCGGCATCAAGCAGCTCACGATGTCGCTCGCCGACGACTGGGGCGTGCACGGCATCACCGTCAATTGCCTGGCTCCCGGCTGGTTCCGCACCGAGCAGAACAAGGTGATGTACGAGGACCGTGAGTGGGTCGAGTACCTGACCGACCGGATCCCACTGAAGCGTCCCGGCAAGCCGGGCGACCTCGACGGCGCGGTGGTGTTCCTCGCCTCCGAGGCCTCCGCCTACGTGACCGGCCAGATCCTGCTGGTCGACGGAGGCATCACCACGGGCGCGGTGCGGGCGTTGCCGCGCCGGAAGCAGTGAGGTGTTGAAGGTGAAGCAAACGACCCGTTTCCGCCGCCTGCTGCCGCTCGTCCCACTGGCTCTCGCACTCGCGCTCACGGCGTCGCCGTCGTCCTCGCAGGCGCCGCCACCGCCGGCTGCGGGCGGCTTTCCAGGCCAGTACGCACCCCCCCCGGCGGAACGCAAGTACCCGGCCTGGCCCAAGGGCTGCGCGCGCTTCGAAGGCGACGAGCGGACGGCCTGCCTCGACACGGTCGCGTCGGACTTCGGCGGCTTCTATCGCTATGCCACCGCGAACGCCGCGCTCGGCGCCCCAAGGCCCGGCGAGGCGCGCGTCGTGTTCTTCGGCGACTCGATCACGGACAACTGGTCGAAGCCCGACTACGGCGGCTTCTTCCCCGGCAAGCCGTACGTCAACCGCGGCATCGGCGGGCAGACCACGGCCCAGATGCTGCTGCGCTTCCGCGCCGACGTGCTCGAGCTGCAGCCGAAGGCCGTCGTGATCCTCGCGGGGACCAACGACATCGCGGGCAACGCCGGGCCGATGACGCTCGACCAGGTGCAGGACAACCTCGCGAGCATGGCCGAGCTGGCACGGGCCCACGGCGTCCGGGTCGTGCTGGCGTCGCTGTTGCCGGTGTCCGACGACAAGAAGGACGCGAACGGGCAGCCCTTGACCCGGACCCGGCAGCGGCCGACCGCGACGATTCGCGAGCTCAACCGCTGGCTCGCCGCCTACGCCACGAAGAACGGCCACGGCTACCTGGACTACTTCACGGCCACGGCCGACGCCAACGGACTGCTGCTCGCCGCGCTCAACGACGACGGCCTGCACCCGAACGCCCGCGGCTACGCCGTGATGGCCCCGCTCGCCGAGAAGGCGATCGCGACGGCGCTCGCCGCACCGGCCCTGAAGCGGTGACGGCGAGCTCGAGCCGCGAGCTCTCGCGGGCGCGGCTCAGCGCGTCCCGACTCGGGCCTCGAGCTCCCTGACGCGCGCTTCGAGGTCGTCCACTCGCAGACGCACGGCTTCGACCTCGCGGCGAAGGCGACGACGATCCTCTCGGTCCTCGGCCTGGCCTGCTTCGAGCCGAGCGACCGCGGCCTTCACCAGCGCTACGTCAGCCTCGAGCCGGGCGATTGCTGCTCCTTGCTCCTCGAACGCGCGCCTGTGGTCCTCGAACGCGCGCCTGTGGTCCTCGAACGCGCGCCTGTGGTCCTCGAACGCCGCCGTCAGATCTCCGTACGCCGCCTTCAGGATCGACACGTCGGCCTCGATGCGGGCCATCCCGGCCTTCACCATCTCGTACTCGACCTCGAGGTGGTGGAGCCTTCGGTCTATGGCGTCGATCAGGCCGGCAAACTCGAGCTTGAGCGCGTCGGAGAACTGCTCGAATCGCGCGTCGAGGCGGTCGATCAGGCGAGCTTCGAACGCCGCGAGAGCTGTCACGATCGAATCTGGTGTAGCCAAGGTCGTCCTCCCGTCACGCCACGCGGGAGAGGGCGGGGTGAACCGGAAAAGTCTACATCGAGGTTCGGTCAGGGTGGGTCCGCTTGTGGATAAACTAGGCCGCATGCATCGCTTCTCGCGCCTTCCGGTGCTCGCGGCCTGTGCCCTGCTGTCCGCCGCTGCGGCGCCCAGCCACGTCCCCCAGGTGAGCCCCGAGCAGAGGTCGCCTGCGACCCTGCCGGCAGTCCGCACGGAGCTGGTCCAGCTCGACGTGACGGTGTCCGACAAGGACGGGCGCAACGTCTCCGGGCTGACGGCCAGTGACTTCGTCCTGATCGAGGACGGGCGACCGCAGGCGCTCAGCCACTTCGCGACGGGCGGTCGGCCGGGGGTCGAGGCGGCCGCGCCCGCGGCGGCGCCCGCCGTGCCCGCTGCGCCTGCCGCGACGCCCGTCGCACCGCCGCCGCCCCCAGCGGCACCGCGCGGCCGGCACCTGGTGCTGCTGGTGGACGACCTGCACACGGCTCCCGCCAACCTGCCGCAGGCGCAGGAGGCGATGCGCCGCTTCGTGCGCGAGCAGATCGCCGGCGACGACCGCGTCGCCGTCGTGACGACGAGCGGCAGCGGCGGCGTGTTCCAGGACTTCACGAGCGACTCCGAGGCGCTGGTGCGCGCGATCTCGCGCGTGCGCAGCCGCTACGAGCCGGTCGAGGCGCTGGGCCGTCCGTACCTGAGCGAGCACCAGGCGGAGCTGATCGACCGCGGCGACGTCGAGGCGCTGCGGGTGGCCACCGAGGAGCTGCTGCAGATCGACGACTACCTGGGCGAGGAGCTGGCCAAGACCCAGGCCTACAACCAGGCCCGGCGCATGGTCGTCGAGATGACGCAGCGCTCGCGGCGCGCTCTCGCGGTGATCGAGAGCGTGGTACGCGGGCTCGCCCCGATCACCGGCCGCAAGGTGGTGGTGCTCGCCTCCGACGGGTTCCTGATCGGCCTGGGCGCGCTCGAGACGAGCGCCTACGACGTCCGCAAGATCACCGATGCCGCGACGCGTGCGGGCGTCGTGCTGTACTCGCTCGACACCCGCGGCCTTGTCGCCGAGCCGCCGGGCGGCGCCGCGTCCTTCCAGGGGCCCGGTGTACTGCGCGCGCCGGGCGCAAGGGCGAACCTGCAGGCCCGCAGCATCGAGGCGATGCGGCAGGGCATCAACGCCCTGGCCGTCGACACCGGCGGCTTCCTGGTCAAGAACAGCAACGACCTCGACCAGGGCCTAGGCCGCATCCTGCGCGACAACGAGAGCTACTACCTGCTGGCCTACGAGCCGACGAACACGTCGCGCGACGGCCGCTTCCGCAAGATCCAGGTGCGGCTGCGGACCAGGCCCGACCTCAAGGTGCGGACCCGCAGCGGCTACTTCGCGCCCGACGAGCGCAAGGCGGGCGGCCCTGACCCTGACGCCGACCCCGAGGCGCGCCGGGAGCGTGAGATCGCGCAGGCGCTCGGCTCGCTGTTCCCGCTGCAGGACGTGCCGCTGCGGCTCGCGGCCGACTTCATCGACCTTCCGCCGCAGGGCCCGCAGGCCGTGCTCAAGATTCACGCCGACCTGAAGAACGTCCCCTTCGAGCGCAAGGACGACCGCTACCGGGCCGACGTGGAGATCGCCGGGGCGATCTACGACGAGAGCGGGAACCTGGTGGGCGACGTGGCGGGGGAGCGGGCGGCCCTCAGCCTGACGGCGGAGAGCTACGTCAAGACGGTCGCCGAGGGCCTGACGCTGCAGAAGAGCGTGCCGTTGCCACCGGGGCTGTACCAGGTGCGCCTCGCGGCGCGCGAGGCGAGCCGATCGCTGCTCGGCAGCGTCAGCCAGTGGCTCGAGATCCCCGACGTCGAAGCACGGCCGCTCACTCTCAGCAGCGTCTTCCTGCTGGCCGACATCCCGGTCGAGGCCGGACCCGCCCCGGAGAGCACAGAGCAGGCCGAAGGCGCGCCGCGGCGAGCCGTGGCCGACGTGCAGGTCGAGAAGACATTCGGGCCCGGACAAGGCCTCCACTACGCGGTCCACGCCTACACGCCGGCCACGGCGGTGCCCGGGACCGTCACGCTCCAGGCGCAGATCTGGCAGGGCCAGAAGCTGATCGGCGTCACGCCCAAGCACGAGCTCGTCGACACGCCCGAGGGCCGCCGCTTCAGCGAGCGCATCGCCCTCGAGGCGTTCCGTCCCGGCGACTACGAGCTGCGCGTGGTGGCGACCGGTTCCGCGCCTGGCCAGAAGGCCGAGCGCCGCGTCGGCTTCAGGGTCGTGGAGTAGCGACCTTCTCCACCACGAATCGGCGCGAGCCCTCGACCGGCAGGCCCTGCTTGAGCTCCGACCCGAGCCGGAACGACTCCGGGCCGGAGGGGTCGCTGACCCGATACACGGTGTTCTCGTCGACCGTGAACCACTCCGGCCACTCGTTGAGGCGCACGTAGTTGCGGGCGAAGTTGAGCTCGCGGCGGTGGCGGGCGTAGTCGAAGCGCAGCCGGCCCTTCCAGCCGGCGGGCGCCACCAGCGACACGAGCAGCCGCTCGCCGTCGCGCACCGCGCCGAGCGCCACGCCCTCCTGCCAGCCGTCGAGGAAGGTCCCCTGCGTCTTCCACATCGCGTAGAGCAGCAGCGTGCGCGACCAGTTGCCGTCCCCGTACCAGCGCTCGATCGTCCCGTCCGCCTGCTGGAAGGCGACGAGCCGCTTCGTCTCGCTCTCGATCCAGTCCACCGCTTCAGCCACCGGCTCGCGCGCCACCAGGTAGAGCGCGCTCTCGATGGCGTCGGCGTAGCCGTCGTGGCTGCCGCGCTCCCAGTCGTGGCCCCGGTAGCGCGGCAGCGAGCGCAGCACGCGCCTGACAGCCTCGCGGTAGCGCTCCTCGCCCGTGACCATGTAGTGCGTGTAGACGGCGCCGTACACGTAGCCCCAGTTGTCGGAGAGGCCCTGCGAGAGCGGCGCCAGGTCGGAGGCGCGGATCTCGTCGTAGAGCAGCCCGTCGGGGTTGGCCGAGGCCAGGATCCGGTCGAGCATCCGTGAAAGCGGCACGCGCCACGCCGCGGCCCGCTCGCCGCCCCGCTCGCTCTCGAGCGCGTGGAGCAGCTGCAGGCCCACGACGATCTCGTTGCCGTGGTCGCGCAGACGCATCCGGTCGGGACCCTGGTGCTTCGCGAAGTCCCAGCTGTAGCCGGGCAGGCCGTGGTTCTTCGGCAGCACCTCGCGCAGGTAGGCGTCGCCGATCCGGCGTGCCCACTCGAGGTAGCGGGGATCCCCGGTCATCGTCGCGAGCCGGACCAGGCTCTGGAGCACGTCGCCGTTCAGCTCCGCGCCGGCGTCGGGCAGCGCGCCGAAGTCGCTCGCCACCGGCGCCTGGGTCATCAGGTCGGCGGTCATGTCGGCCATCCGGTGGAACCAGGGCGTGCGACCGAGCAGCTCGGTGATCGCTAGCAGCCCGTCCTTGGCGTATTCGGCCGCCCCGAAAAGGCTCGGCGGGCCGAGCGTCTGCTTCGCGAGGTCGAGATCGGCGGGGATGCCGTCGCGGGCGTTCGTGAAGCGGATCTCGTTTCTCAGCATCTCCGGCATGCGGCCGTGGAAGGTGGGACGGTCCGTGAACCAGGACGTCGCCACCAGGTACGGGTAGTTGTCGGCCCCGGAGTTGTGGGGGCGGTAGACGTGCAGCTGCTGCGGGCCGCGCTTGAAGCCCGGCAGGACGTCCGGCAGCAGCAGCGTGCGCGCGTCGGCGTAGGCGAGCCAGGCGTGCATCATGCGGCGCGTGCGCCGGAACACGTCTTCGACCTGGAGGCCATTGGACTCCGCCCGATGGAAGGCCGCGTCGTGCGCCGAGCCGGGAGCCGGTTGGGCCGTGGCGGTACGAGCGGGTAGCACCGCCAGCAGCGCCAGGACCGCCAGGACGGACGAGCGCGGCGGAACCGCGGAGCGGCCGAAGTCGAAGCGATCGAGAAAGTGGTGCATTCGCATGTCCTCAGTGCCGGAGCCGGCAAAAAAAAACGGCCCGGCGGGGACACCCGCCGGGCCGTTGGCGACAGCCCGATCAGAACGAGATCTTGGCCGCGAACTGGAGGTTGCGCTCGGTCGTGCCGCAGAGCGCGCACGCCGGGTTCTGCAGCATCGACGTGATCGTGCCGACCGCCGCGTTGCCGATCGTCGAGTTGGGCCGCGCCGCGAACTGCGGGTGGTTCAGGATGTTGAAGGCCTCGATGCGCAGCTCCAGGTTGAAGCGGTTGAAGCGCGTGTTCTTGATGAGCGACATGTCGATGTTGAACTGCTCGGGTCCGCGCAGGGTGTTGCGGCCCACGTTGCCGTAGGTGCCGGTCGGGTCCAGCGTCTGCTGGTAGGCGGAGGCGTCGAACCAGCGGTCGATCGTCGGATCGCTGAGGACCGGGTCGCCCACGATGTTCGGACGGTTGCCGGTGCCGGTCGACTGGACGCCCTGGGTGGAGGTCACCGTGAACGGGTAGCCGCTGCGCCAGAACACGATGCCGCTCGTCTGCCAGCCGCCCCACCACTTGCCCCTGCCGAGCGGCAGCTCGTATATCCCGCTCAAGCTGAGGGTGTGGGTGTTGTCGTAGTCCGCCACACCGCGGTGATAGCCGACGATGTCGTAGACGTTGATGAAGCTCACGTCGCCGTCGTTGTCCGAGTTGATGTCGATCGTCTTGGCGAAGGTGTACGAGCCGAGCAGCGAGAAGCCGTTGGCGAAGCGCCGCTGGACCTTGGCCAGGAAGCCGTGGTAGTCGAGTTCGCCGATGCTGGCGGCCTGTCCCACGTTCCCGAGCAGCGGCCAGCGCGAGAAGTAGGGGCGGTTGATGTTCTGGTTGGTGACGCCTACTGTCGCCGGCGCCGCGTTCGGGTTGACCTTGGCCATGTACTGGCGGCCGCGGGCGCCCGCGTACGCGAGTTCCACCATGTAGTTGGTGCCGATCTGATGCTGCACGTTCAGGTTGTAGTTGATCGTGTAGCCGTCGCGGAAGTCCACGTCGAAGATCGAGCGCGTGGTCCCCTGGGGCGGGCGGTTCGGGTCGACACCGGGCGGCGGCGGCAGACCCGTGGACAGCGTCAGGTTCGTGCCGTAGGTGGTCCTGAAGTCCTGCGCTTGCAGGAACGGCGGGTTCTGGGCCTTCGACGAGGACGTGCCGCCCGGGGTGAAGTTCCAGAAGACGCCCACGCCGCCGCGCACGAGCGTGCGGCCGGTGCCGCTCACGTCGTAGGCGAAGCCGAAGCGCGGGCCGAAGTCGCTCTTGGAGTAAGTCTGCAGGTAGCGGCCCACGTCGACGCCGTTGACGACCGCGTTATCCGAGGCGACCACGAACAGGCCCGTCGACTCGTCGAAGTTCGACTGGAGGTCGTCGACCTCGACCCAGGGCTTGTACAGGTCCCAGCGGAGGCCCAGGTTGAGCGTCAGCTTGCTGCTGACGCGGAAGTCGTCCTGCACGTAGAGCGACCACTCAGGCCGCTTCTCGGTGTAGGTCCCGGCGTCGAACAGCGCCCGGTTCTTGCGGTTGGCGTACCCGAGCAGGAAGCTCGCCACGTCGTTGCCGGTGTTGGGGTTGCGCACACAGGTCCCGGTGGTGCCGCCGCAGTTCGAGGTCTGGTCGGCGTTGAAGAAGAACTGGCCGACGATCGTGTCCGCGTTCAGGATCTCACGCGAGCGGAAAGTAACGCTGCCCCCGAACTTGAACGTGTGGCGCCCGTTGATCCAGGTCACGTTGTCGAAGATCTGGAAGTCGTTCTGGTTGGTGATGAGAGGCTGGTTGCCGTTGGCGCCCAGGTTGCGGATGCTCTGGAACTGAAGCTGGGTCATGGCCGATGTGACGTCGTTCAGGTTGATGCCCGGGATGCCCATCGCCGCAGCCTGGTTCTGCCCATAGCCGATCGAGGTCATGAAGAACTTGACCGAGCTCCAGCCGAAACGGAACTCGTTCAGCAGGTTCGGGCTGAAGGTGTGCGTGTCGTTGAACGCGAGACCCTGGGCCTTGATGTCGCCCTGGCCGGCGCCGAAGGTGGCTCCGGCATCACCGGGCGGCAGCGTGGCCGGGAGGTCGCGGAACGTCTTCTGGTAGCTGTACCGGACGAAGAAGCGGTTGTTGGTGCTGAGCCGGTGATCCACCTTGACGTCGAACTGATCGTCGTCCCGCGTCAGCTCGGGGTTGATCAGGTAGTTGTTGATCGGCTGCCCGGTCGTGCCGATCGACCCGGCCGTGTTGGGCGCCGGATAGAGCTGGTTGATGACGTTGCGCGAGGCGGGGTCGAAGCGGCTCTCCGGAATGATGTTACCCGGGAACGGCTGGCCCGTGAGCGGATCGTAGATCACACGGTTGATCTCGGAGAAGTCGCCGCGCCGCATCTTCTCCGAAGGCACGGTCGACAGGTAGCTCAGGCCCGAGGTGATCCGCAGGCCCTGGTAGTCGGCGAAGAAGAAGG
>CAZMRX010000157.1:0-11704 GCA_964568755.1 uncultured Acidobacteriota bacterium
TCCTGCCCCGCTGACGTCCGCCCACGACCGCCGCGCAACCTCCACAACCACTGCGCCCGGGCGCCATCGCGGCGTCCGGGCGCGTCGCCTCGCCTTTGACGAGGTTTTGGTGAGATTGGCGTAGAATCGGCGCGGAGGCGGGATCTCTTGGCGCGAGCACGAACGGTGCGCTCCGACGACGACGCGGCCTGGCTGTCGATCGGCGCGTTGTCCCGGGCCACGGGCATTGCGATCGAGACGCTGCGCACCTGGGAGAGCCGCTACGGCTTCCCGGTCCCCGAGCGCAAGCCCTCGGGACACCGCGTGTACCCGCTGGCCGCCGTCCCCCGCCTGCGCCGCGTGGCCCAGGCCCTGGCGCTGGGCCACCGCGCCGGCCAGGTGGTCGCCGCGTCCGAGGGGGCCCTCGGCCAGCTGCTCGCGGCCGCGCCCGAGGCGCCCGGGCCAGTGCCGGCCGCAGCCGAGCCCGCGGGCGACGAGGCCGGCACTCCGGCGCTCGTCGAGCTCGTCGCCCGCTTCGAGGCCGAGCGGCTGCGACAGGCGCTCGTCGCCGACTGGGCCCGGCTGGGCCCGGTGGAGTTCCTGGAGACCCGCGTCGCGCCGCTGGTGCGCGCCGTCGGCGAGGCCTGGTCGCGCGGCGAGCTGGAGATCCGCCACGAGCACTTCCTCTCGGAGCGGGTGGGAAGCCTGCTCGGCGCGCTGCGGCTGCCGTTCGAGCAGCAGGCGCGCGGGCCGCTCGTCGTCTACGCGACGCTGCCGGGGGAGCTGCACGGGCTGGGGCTGCAGATGTCCGCGCTGGTGCTGGCGGCAGCCGGCTGCCGCGGGCTGTACCTCGGCACCGACCTGCCGGTCGCGCAGGTCGCCCCGCTGGTGCGCGACCTCGCGGCCCGCGCGGTCGCGATCAGCGTCTCGCGCGCGTCGCGCGGGCCGGCCTCGAGCGCGCTGCTGCGGCGGCTGCGCGAGTCGGTGCCGCGCCGCGTCCGGGTCGTGGTCGGCGGCGAGGGCGCGCCCGCGGCGCGCCCGGGCATCGAGGTCGTGAAGAGCCTGCGCGAGCTCGACGCCTGGGGCCGCAGGCTCGCGCTCGGGCTGCCGCAGGCCTGAGCCCCAACCGACGGCCGCCGAGCCCCGGCCACACATTTTTAACTCAAAACCTATTCAAAACGTGGAACGGACGGCAGCCCGCCCCCGTAGACCCCTCGTGACGGGCGAGCCCGGACACAGGCTTCGCCAGAAAGAGGATGGATAGAGCCATGAGGATTCTCAGAGCAGCGATCATCACCGCCGCGACCGCAGCCGCCTTCGTGCCCGCGCCCGCGGGCGCGCAGGGCATCGAGGGCCGCTGGTCCGTGGCGCTCCAGGGCGGAACCGACGTCGAGGTCGGCGGCGACGTCCACGACGGCGGGTCGGGAACCGTGCTGGGCCTGCCGACGAACGTCGAGGCGCGCTCGTTCGGGGACGTCTACGACCCGGGCTTCCGGGGACAGCTCTCGCTCGGCTACGGAGTCGGGCCCCGAAGCGAGGTCTTCCTGCGCGGCAGCTACTACAAGATGTCGTCCGAGACGCTCCAGGTCGGGACGGTGGCGGGCCTCGCGCTGAACGCCGACTTCGCCGAGTACAAGGAGTGGGGCGTGGAGCTGGGCTACCGGATCTACTTCGGAGAGACGGGCTTGCGGCCCTACCTCGCCCCGGTGGCGGGCCTGCGCTTCGTCTCCGAGCTGCCCGCGACCTTCAGCGTGCCCGCGGCCGGCGTGGTGCTGAGCGACGTGCCGTTCTACGAGCAGTCGACCGTGGGCGTGTTCGGAGCAGACCTTGGATTCGCCTACGACCTGAGCCCCAAGGTGGCGATCGGGATCGAGGCCGGCCTGCGCTACCAGACAGGCCTCAGCGACCTCGAGGGCCTGGCCGGCACGGGGCTCGAGCCGATCAACGACACGGGCTCGCGCTGGTCGGTGCCCGTGACGGCCACACTGGCGTTCCGCTTCTGAGCGCCGCGCCGCGCGGCCCGGACCCGGCTCTCACCCGGGATCCGGGCCGCCGTCGTTCAGGGGCCGCTGCTTCTCGGACGCCCGCAGCGCGGTTTGCCCCGGGAGACTCGCGCCTGTAAGGTCCGCTGCGTGTCCGAGCCCACAGCACCGCTCGCCGTGCTCTCCGACGACGGCGCGCTCGTGGCCGGGGCCAAGCCGGCGGGCGAGCCCGTGATCGCGGCGCGCGGCGAGCCGCGCGAGGCGTGCGTGCAGAAGCGCCTGGAACGCCAGCTGCGGCGCCGGGTGTACGTGGTGCACCGGATCGACCGCGACGCCTCCGGCGTCGTGGTCTTCGCGCTCGACCCCGCGGCCCACCGGGCCGCCAGCCTGGCCTTCGAGCACCGGAGCGTGTCCAAGCGCTACCTGGCGTTCGCGGCGGGCGCGCTCGAGCCCGCCGCGGGGAGGCTCGAGACGCCGCTGCACCCCGCGCGCAAGGGAAAGACGCGGCCGGCCCGCTCCGGCGAAGCGGGGGCCCAGGCCGCCGCCACCGACTACGCCACGCGGCGGCGCTTCACGATCGAGGGTCGCGTCGTGAGCCTCGTCGAGGCGCGGCCGGAGACGGGCCGCCACCACCAGATCCGCGTCCACCTGCGCGCGGCCGGCGCGCCGATCCTGTTCGACCCGCTCTACGGCCGGGGCCTGATGCCCGAGGCGCTGAAGCAGGCGCCCTGCTCGCGGCTCGCGCTGCACGCGGAGCGCCTGGAGCTGCCCGCCGCGGACGGCGCCGCGCGCCTCGCGATCGAGGCGCCGCTCGCCGCCGACCTCGCGGCGCTCCTCGCGTGGCTCGAGGCCCGCGCGCGCGCCGAGTGAGCGGCGCACCTGCGATAGACTCCGTCCCCTGGAGGTCGACTTGACGACGAGCCTGCTCCCCCGCCGCACGCTGGGCACGAACGGTCCGGAGATCACGAGCGTCGGCTTCGGCGCGTGGGCGACGGGGGGCGGGGGCTGGTCGTTCGGCTGGGGAGCGCAGGACGACGACGAGTCGATCGGCGCGATCCGCCACGCGGTCGCCCGCGGAATCAACTGGGTCGACACCGCCGCGGTCTACGGCCTCGGCCACTCCGAGGAGGTGGTCGGCCGCGCGATCGCCGGCCTGCCGAAGTCGGAGCGGCCGCTCGTGTTCACGAAGTGCGGCCTGCGCTGGGACGAGAGCGACCCGATGGCGGTCTCGGTGCGCGACTCGAGCCCGGCGCGCGTGCGCGCGGAGTGCGAGGCGTCGCTGCGGCGGCTCGGCGTCGAGGCGATCGACCTCTACCAGTTCCACTGGCCCGACCAGTCCGGCACGCCGCTTCAGGACTCCTGGGGCGAGATGATGCGGCTGCAGGACGCGGGCAAGGTGCGCTTCATCGGCGTCTCGAACTACGACGTCAGGCTGCTCGAGGGCTGCGAGGCGCTGCGCCACGTGCAGTCGCTGCAGCCGCCCTTCTCGATGATCCGGCGCGACGTGGCCGCGAGCGAGATCCCCTGGGCGCGCGCCCACGGCACCGGCGTCGTCGTGTACAGCCCGATGCAGTCGGGCCTGCTCACCGACGGCTTCACCGCCGAGCGCGTGGCCGCGATGGCGCCGGACGACTGGCGGCGCCGCGCGCCGCACTTCCAGGAGCCGAACCTCGGGCGCAACCTGGCGCTGCGGGACGCGCTGCGCCCGGTCGCCGCCCGGCACGGCGTCGACACGGGCGCGGTCGCGGTGGCCTGGACGCTCGCCTGGCCCGGGGTCACGGGCGCCATCGTCGGAGCGCGCACCGCGAAGCAGGTGGACGGCTGGATCACGGCCGCGGGGCTGCACCTCGATCCCGAGGACCTGGCCGCGATCGCCGCCGCGATCGAGCGGACCGGCGCCGGGTCCGGGCCGTCGCGGCCGGCTTGAGCGGCCCGGCCGACCCCTTTCCCGCTTTCTACGCAGCGCTCGAGGCGCGCCACCGCGCGGAGCTGAGCTTCCCCGAGGTGCGGCGGGCGCTGCAGGCGCTCTCGTCGCTGTACGTGGAGCGGCGCGAGCGGATCGCGGGCGGAGGCGCCCTCGAGGGGCGCGGCAAGCGCGCGGCCTTCGCCCTCTACTACGGCGCGCTGCACTTCCTGCTGGTGCGCGAGGTGGTGCGCGCGCTCGGGCCGGCGCTCCCCGCCCCGCGCCGTGTGCTCGACCTCGGCTGCGGCACGGGCACGGCCGGCGCGGCCTGGGCGCTCGAGGCGCTTCCGCCCGCCGCGGTCGAGGGCGTGGACCGCAGCGGCTGGGCCGTGGCCGAGACGCGCTTCACGCTGCGCGAGCTGGGGATCGCGGGCACGGCCACGCGCGGCGACGCCGTCACGGCGGGCCGGGAAGGCGCGCGCTGCGGGCTCGTCGCCGCGTTCACCGCCAACGAGCTCGCCGAGCTGGACCGCGAGCGGCTGCTGGCGCGAATGCTCGCGGCGGGAGCCGCGGGCGCGCCGGTGCTGGTGGTGGAGCCGATCTCGCGGCGCGTCAGCCCGTGGTGGCCGGCCTGGCGCGACGCGTTCGTCGCGGCGGGCGGGCGCGAGGACGAGTGGCGCTTCCGGCCGCAGCTGCCGCCGTCGCTCGCGCTGCTGGCCAAGGCCGCGGGCCTCGACGCACGCGAGCTGACCGGGCGGTCGCTGTCGCTGCCGGGCGCGGGGGCGGCGCCTCCTCGCCTATGATCTCGGCGCGGAGCAGGAGGCCCCCATGCCCAAGCCGCGTCCCGTCAGCCGCCGCGCGTTCCTCGAGCAGGGCGCTTCCACCGCGGGGGTGACGCTCGTCGCGCGGCACGTCCTGGGCGGACCGCGCCACGTCCCGCCCAGCGACCGGATCACGCTCGGCTACGTGGGCGTCGGCACCCAGGGCCTCCGGCAGCTGATGCCGGCGCTCGAGCGGCAGGACCTGCGCGTCGTCGCCGTGTGCGACCCCAATCGCCGCAGCGAGGACTACGTCGAGTGGTCCCGCTTCGAGCTGCGCGACAAGCTGCGCGCGTTCCTGTCCGACCCGGCCTGGGCCGCGGGCGCCCGCGCCTGCCCCTGCGGGCGCGAGGTCGGGCGCGAGATCGTGGACCGCCACTACCGCGCGGCAGCCGGCGCCGGCTGCCGGGCCTACGCCGACTTCCGCGAGCTGCTGGCGCGCGAGAAGGACCTGGACGCGGTCTACGTCATGACACCCGACCACCTCCACGCCACGATCGCGCTCGCGGCGATGAAGGCCGGCAAGCACGTGATCACCCACAAGCCGCTCGCCAACGTGCTGGGCGAGGCGCAGCTCGTGATCCGCGCGGCGCGCGAGACCGGAGCCGCCACCCACATGTTCTGCTCCTCCGCGCTCGAGTCGACCGCCGAGCTCACCGAGTGGCTCGACGCGGGCGCCATCGGCCCGGTGCGCGAGGTGCACAACTGGTCCGCGCGGCCGTACTGGCCGCAGGGCATGACCAGCCTCCCGGCCGCGACGGTCCCGGTTCCGGAGGGGCTCGACTGGGACCTGTGGCTCGGGCCGGTGCCGCACCGCCCGTACCACCCCGCCTACACGCACGCCGTCTTCCGCGGCTGGTACGACTTCGGCACCGGCGCGCTCGGCGACATGGGGCACTACAGCTTCTTCCAGATCTTCAAGATGCTGCGGCTCGGCTCGCCGCTGAGCGTCGAGGCGAGCCGCAGCCAGTACTGGAAGATCGACGACCTGCTCTGGAGGAAGCAGACCACGGCGGTCGCCTACCCGCAGGCCTCGCTCGTCCGCTGGGAGTTCCCCGAGCGGCAGGGGCTGCCCCCGCTGGCGCTGCACTGGTACGACGGCGGCCTGCGGCCTCCGATTCCGCGCGAGCTCGGCGAGGACGGCGAGCCGCTGCCCGAGGAGGGGCTGCTGCTGGTGGGCGACTCCGGGAAGATCCTCGCGGAGTTCAACGGCCGGCGTCCCCGGCTGATTCCCCGGGCCAGGATGCAGGCGTTCCGGCCGCCGCCGCCGTCGCTGGCGCGCCCGATCGGCGAGCTCGACCAGTGGGTGCGCGCCTGCCGCGGCCAGGGCGCGTCGGACGCGAGCTTCGAGCGCGTGGCCGCGATCACCGAGACGATCCTGCTCGGGACGATCGCGCTGCGCGTGGAGAAGAAGCTGCGCTGGGACGGCGCCGCCGGCCGCTTCCTGAACGCGCCCGAGGCGGACGCGCTCACCACCCGCGTGTATCGCGAGGGCTGGGCGCTCCCGTGGGCCTCGAGCCGGCGCGCATGAGGGCCGGGGTTGCCGCTCTCGCCTCCATGCTCGCGGCCGCGGCGGCGGGCGCCGGCTCGCCGCGGCCCCAGCCCCCTGCCGAGCCCACCGCTCAATCGTTCCCGGTCACGATTCGCGTCGACCTGGAGCGGAGGCTGGGCGCGCTCGCTCCGATCTGGCGCTTCTTCGGCGGCGACGAGCCGAACTACGCCACCATGAAGGACGGCCGCCGGCTGCTCTCGGCGCTCGGCGAGCTCGAGCCGCGCGAGGTCTACTTCCGCACCCACAACCTCCTCAACACCGGCGACGGCACGCCGGCCCTCAAGTGGGGCAGCACCAACGCCTACACCGAGGACGCCCAGGGGCGTCCCCGCTACGACTGGACGGTGATCGACCGCATCTTCGACACCTACCTGGAGCGCGGCGTCCGCCCCTACGTCCAGATCGGCTTCATGCCCCAGGCGCTGTCCACGAAGCCCGAGCCGTACCAGCACGAGTGGAGGCCCGGGCTCCCGTACGGCGACGTCTACACGGGCTGGGCCTACCCGCCGAAGGACTACACGAAGTGGGCCGACCTGGTCTACGCCTGGGTGCGGCACAGCGTCGACCGATACGGAGAAGAAGAGGTCCTGACCTGGTACTGGGAGACCTGGAACGAGGCGAACATCGGCTACTGGCAGGGCACGCCCGAGGAGTTCTTCAAGCTCCACGACCACGCCGTCGCCGCCGTGCGCCGCGCGCTGCCGCGGGCGCGGGTGGGCGGGCCCGACATGGCGGGCTCCGATCCGAAGTTCCTCGGGGCGTTCCTGGAGCACTGCCGCGCGAACGGCACGCCGCTCGACTTCGTCGCCTTCCACGCCAAGGGCGCGCCCGTCTACACCTCCGGCCACGTGCGGATGGGGATCGCCGCGCAGCTCGAGACGATCGACCGCGGCTTCGCGACCGTCGCGGCGGCCGGGCTGCGGGGGACGCCGATCGTGATCGGCGAGTCCGACCCGGAGGGCTGCGCCGCGTGCCAGGGACCGCAGCTCGCCTACCGCAACGGGACGATGTACTCGAGCTACACCGCCGCCAGCTTCGCGCGCAAGCACGACCTCGCCGCGCGGCACGGGGTCAACCTCGAGGGCGCGCTCACCTGGGCCTTCGAGTTCGAGGACCAGCCCTACTTCGCCGGCTTCCGCGCGCTGGCGACGAACGGCATCGCGCTGCCGGTCCTGAACGTGTTCCGCATGTTCTCGAAGATGCGCGGCGAGCGCGTGGCCGCCGCGAGCTCGGCCGAGGTGCCGCTCGACACGATGCTCGCGGAGGGCGTGCGCGGGGCCCCGGACGTGGCGGCGCTGGCGAGTGCCGCGCCCGGCCGCGTGAGCGTGCTGACCTGGCACTACCACGACGACGACGTGCCCGGGCCCGACGCGGGCGTCGCGCTGAGCGTGGCCGGCCTTCCCGCTACGCTCGCGGAGGCGACGGTGACGCAGCACCGGATCGACGCGGACCACAGCAACGCCTACGCGGCCTGGAAGCGGATGGGCTCGCCGATCGCCCCGAGCCGCGAGCAGTACGGGGCGCTCCTGGCGGCCGCCGAGCTCGCGCTGCTGGACGGCCCGAGCCGGCAGCGCGTGGAGGACCGGACGCTGACGCTGCGGCTGGTGCTGCCGCGCCAGGCCGTGTCGCTCGTGACGATCGAGTGGTGAAGCGCCAAAAGCCCTCGCGGGCCGTGATAGCATCCGCCGCCACGACGGGTCGCATGGCGCAAATGTAAATCTCCCGGAGGAATC
Organism: uncultured Acidobacteriota bacterium; assembly: GCA_964568755.1. GTDB lineage: Bacteria > Acidobacteriota > Vicinamibacteria > Fen-336 > Fen-336 > DATBSL01. The sequence goes on from CAZMRX010000157.1 coordinate 7,968, forward strand.
GATGGCCCACGAGGCCGCAGAAGCCCCTTCCGCCTTCAAGCCCTACATCCCCGACTCCACACGCATCGCGGAGTTCACGCCGCGGGCCGTGATCCTCGGCATGCTGTTCGGAATCATCTTCGGCGCCGTCACCGTCTACGTGGGACTGCGCGCCGGCCTCACCGTCTCGGCGTCGATCCCGATCGCGGTGCTCTCGATCAGCCTGCTGCGCGCGCTCGGCAAGTCCACCATCCTCGAGAACAACATCGTGCAGACCACCGGCTCGGCGGGAGAGTCGGTGGCGGCCGGCGTGATCTTCACGCTGCCGGCCCTGGTGTTCCTGGGCTTCCCGCTGGAGTACTCGCGCATCTTCCTGCTGGCCATGATCGGCGGCGCGCTCGGGGTGCTGTTCATGATCCCGCTGCGGCGGCAGCTGATCGTGCAGGAGCACGGCAACCTGCTCTACCCCGAGGGCGCGGCGTGCGCGGACGTGCTGGTCGCGGGCGAGAAGGGCGGCTCCTTCGCGAGCCGGGTCTTCATCGGCCTCGGGCTCGGCGGGGTCTACACGCTGATCCAGAACAGCAACGCCATCGCGGCGATCCGGGAGGTCCCGACCTACAACCCGTCCTGGCTGCCGGGGGCGTCGATGCGGGCCGCGATCACCTCCGAGTACCTGGGCGTGGGCTACATCATCGGGCCGCGCGTGGCGGGCACCATCTTCGCCGGCGGGGTCTTCTCCTGGCTGGTGCTGATGCCCGCGATCAAGTTCTTCGGCAGCCTGGTGCCCACCCCGATCTACCCGAGCCCGATCCCGATCGCCGACATGACGTCGGACAACCTGTGGAACTACTACATCCGCTACATCGGCGCGGGAGCGGTGGCCGCTGCGGGCCTGATCACGCTGGTGAAGACGCTGCCCACGATCGTGGCCGCGCTGCGCGCCGGGGCGGCCGAGATGGGCAAGCGGGGGGACCAGACCGCTCGCGTCGCCGGTCGCACCGCGCGCGACCTTTCGCTCACCGTCGTCCTCGCCGGCTCGGCGGCGATCGTGCTCGCGCTCTGGAGCCTGCTCACCTTCTACCCCGTGCCGGGCGCGCAGCTGGGCGTCTTCCACAACGCGGTGGCCGGCCTGCTGGTCGTGGTGTTCGGCTTCCTGTTCGTGACCGTGTCCTCGCGCATCTGCGGTCTCATCGGCACCTCGGCCAACCCGGTCTCGGGCATGACCATCGCCACGCTGATGGCCACCTGCGCGCTGTTCCTGGCCGCGGGCTGGACGGCGCCCGCCTACGAGGCGCTCGCCCTCGGCATCGGCGGGATCGTCTGCATCGCCGCCGCCAACGCGGGCGCCACCTCGCAGGACCTCAAGACCGGCTACATCGTCGGCGCGACGCCCTACTACCAGCAGCTCGCCCTCTTCGCCGGCGTCTTCGCCTCGTCGTTCGTGATCGGCCTCACGCTGATCGGCATGAACAAGGGGCTCGAGAAGTTCGAGCCGGTGAAGCTCGAGCTCAGCGCGAGCGCGCTGCCGGAAGGCGTCGTGGTGGAAGGCCAGATGGAGCACGCCGGCAAGAGCTACACCCTGCTCAACTCCATCGGTTCGCGCACGATCCCCGAGGGCAAGTACCTGGCGGACCCGGCGACGGGGCAGGTCGAGCTGCAGTGGACGCAGGGCATCGGCAGCCAGGACGCGCCTGCGCCCCAGGCCCGCCTGATGTCGGTGGTGATCAAGGGCATCCTGACCCAGAAGCTGCCGTGGGGGCTCGTGCTGCTGGGGGTGTTCCTGGTGGTGGCGATCGAGCTGCTGGGCATCCGCTCGCTCAGCTTCGCCGTCGGGTCGTATCTCTCGATCGGCACCACCGCCGCGATCTTCTGCGGCGGGCTCGTGAAGAGCCTGGCCGAGCGCGGCATGAAGCAGACCGAGGAGGGCGAGGCCAGCCCAGGCGCGCTCTACGCGAGCGGGCTGATCGCCGCCGGCGGGATCGTCGGGCTGCTCGCGATCGGAATCAAGCTGCTGGAGACGCAGGGCGTGCTGCCGAAGGAAGCGATCAAGTTCGGCCCGATGCTCGGGCTCGCGGGCAGCGACCTCGTCGGCATCCTCGCCTTCGCCGGCCTCGGCTACTCGCTCTACTACTACTCGCGCAAGCCGCTGGTGGGGCCTAAGGCCTGACGGTGAGCCACACCTCGGCCGCCCGCAGCGCGAGGGCGGCCGGGTCGAGGTCGTTGCGGTTGGCCAGGATCACGACCGTGAGCTGGTCGTCGGGGAAGCGCACGACCGCCGTGCGAAAGCCGGTCGTCTCGCCGTGGTGCCACATCCGCGTCCGGCCGCGCCAGGGATCGAGGAACCAGCCGAAGCCGTACGCCACCGGCTCCCCCGGCGCGAGGTTGTCCCCGCCCTGCGCCCCGGGCGGCCAGCGGGGAGCCGAGCCGTCCGCGAGCGTCGCGGGGGTGAGCGCCGGCTTCATTGCCGCGGGCGAGACCAGGGCGCCCGTGCGCAGCGCCTCGTCCCACTTCGCGAGATCCGCGAGAGTCGAGTAGACGCCGCCGTCCCCGAGCGTCGCCGAGGTGGAGCTCTGGTCGGTCTCGCGAAAGCCGTCGGGCTCCCGCGTATGGCCGAAGGCGCGGCTCGCCGGCTGGTTCCGGCCGCGCTCGTAAGCGAGCGTCCGGTCCATTTCCAGTGGCGCGAACACGCGCTCGCGCAGGAAGTCCCCGAACGGCTTGCCGGCGACCCTCGCGACGACCAGGCCGAGCACCACGTAGCCCGAGTTGCTGTACGCCCAGCTCGTCCCCGGCGGAAAGCGGCCCCGCGTCGCGCTCCGCAGCAGCGCCAGCACCTCCTCGTCGCGGATCTGGCGCTCCGCGCTCCAGATCGGCGCGCGGCCCTGCTCCGCGGCCGTCATCAATTCCTCGTAGTCGGGCAGGCCGGAGGTGTGCGTGAGCAGCTGGCGAATCGTGATCCCCTTCCCGTAGGCCGGGAACGACGGGAAGACGTCGGTCAGCGCGTCCTCGTAGCGCAGCTTGCCGTCGCGCACGAGCAGCATCACGGCGGCGGCCGTGAGCTGCTTGGTGACGGAAGCCAGGCGGAACGCCGTGCGCGCCTCGATGCGCTCGCGCGTGCGCAGGTCGCGGACACCGTAGCAGCGCTCGAAGACAGTCTCGCGGTCCAGGCGCACGAGCACCGCGAGCCCGGGCTCGTCGCCCCGCACGAGGCCCTCGAAGACGGCGACCGTGGCGGCCTCGCGCGGGGCGTCGGCAGGCGCCCCCACGCCGACGACCGCGAGCGCGAAAACCAGGAGGCTCACATTCCCCAGGTTTCCTGCGGCTCTACTCGACGCCCATCTCGCGGACCAGGTGGGAGGCGCCCTCGACCTCCGTCATGACCCAGAGCAGGTAGCGCACGTCGGCGTGGATCGAGCGGGTGCGCACGCTGTCGTAGACGTAGTCAGAGGCCACCGTGTCGAAGGTGCCGTCGAACACCAGGCCGACGAACTCGCCCCGGGCGTTGAGCGTGGGCGAGCCCGAGTTGCCGCCGGTGATGTCGACGGTCGAGAGGAAGTCCACGGGCACGTCGCCGAGCTCCGGCGCCACGAACGGGCTCTGCCTGCCCGCGCGCAGCGCCTGGATCGCGGCGAGCTGCGCGTCGGGGGCGTCGAACTCGCCCTCGCCGGTGTGCTTCTGCTCGATGCCGGCGAGCGTCGTGAAGGCGCGCCAGTCCACTCCGTCCTGCGCGTTCGGGCGCGGCTTCACCTGGCCGTAGGTCA
>CAZMRX010000158.1:0-4506 GCA_964568755.1 uncultured Acidobacteriota bacterium
CCTGTCCGCACACGGCGGTACCCTTCGGGCCAGTGATCGTCGACTTGGAGACGATCTCTCGGAGGTACACTATGGCCATGCAGGTCTTCACGGCCCTCGTCAAGGGCGGCGCGATCGTGCCCGACCAGGGCGTCGCGTTGCCCGAGGGCGCTCGCGTCACGGTGATCGCCGGCGAGCGCGAGGCGCCAATCGAGCTGACCCCCGAACAGGAACGTGAGCTCGACGAGTCCATCGCCGAGGCAGAGCGAGGGGACGTCATCTCGGCTGCCGAGCTGTTCCGTAGACTCTCCCGCTGACCGTGGCGCTTCCGGTCGTTTTCACGCGCCGCGCGGCGCGTCAGATCGGCACAGCCGCCGCCTGGTGGTCGGCCAACCGCCCCGCCGCTCCCGACGCATTCCGCGATGACCTCAGCGGCGTCGTGGCGCTCATTGGCGAGCAACCGATGTGCGGAACACCGACGCCCAGCCGAAGGCACGCCGGCCTGCGCCGCATCCACCTGCCACGAGTGGACTACCACCTGTACTACAGGCTGGCGCCCCGCCTGCGCCTTGTCCAGGTCGTTGCCTTCTGGCACGCCAGGCGCGTGCCACCACCGATCTAGCTTCGCTCCAGGACGCACGACAGCCCCTTCCATTTTCTACCTTGGCTCCGGGGCGGCCGACGTCTGCGTCTGTCGCGCGAAGGCCGAGACCGTCTCGATCCAGCCTCGCAGCTCGTCCGCACTGGGCGCGAACTCGTACGGGTGGTGGTGGCAGGCGTCGCTGAGGGCGCCCCAGGCGTGCCGGACGCGCTCGCCGAGGGACTCTTCGGCGAGGTAGTCCGACAGGCAGATGAGCTGCGGTCCGGTGGGCAGCTTGTCGAGCGGCAGGCCCTTGAGCTTCCAGTAGGCGTCGAGGGATTGCTCGAGGGCCTGGCGGGCCAGGAGCGCCGCCGCCCGCGGCCAGGCGCCGGCCGTCTTCGCGTCGGGCCGCTCGAGAAGCCGCTCGGCTGCGGTCAGGAGCTGATCTGGTGTCATGCCAGCCCCTGCATCCAGCGCGCGAGCCTCTCCGCGCTGCGGACCAGGTCGAGCGGCGGGCCGGGGAGCGCTACGTGGCTGCCTTCGTTGACGGCCCGGAAGGTGTCGGCCGCGGCCTTGTCTTGCTTGTTGAGGCGCGTCATCACGTCGCTGGCGCGCTCCTTGTCGTCGAAGAGGGCCAGCGCGGCGAGGGCCTTCGTTCCGGCTTCGGCGAGCAAGGTCTCCACCTGCGTGTGCGCCTCTCCCCTGCCGATCCGGCGTCGCCGGACCGCCTCCATGCAGGCGGCCTCGATCGCCTCGCGACACAGGCCGGGAACGATGCGTCGGGCGACCTCCGCCGGCAGGTCGGTTGTTTGCGCGAGGGAGATCGCATCGTCGATGCAGCGCGAGACGGGGTCCTTCGAGGGTCTCGTCGCGACCAGCGAGCCTTCCTTGCGGGTCACCTCGACGACCGTGGCCTTGATGCCCAGGCGGCGGAGGGATTCGGGGAGGCGGTCGTCGTGGGTGAAGACGACGACCTGGCGGTCCTTGCTGGCGGCCTGGAGGACTCGGGCGAGGCCGTCGACCCTGGCGGGGTCCATGGACTGGACCGGGTCGTCGATGACGATGAAGCGGAAGGGGCTCTCCTTCAGGGTGGCGCGCGGGACGAAGAGGCTGAGGGCGAGGGAGTGGAGCTCGCCCTGGCTCATCACGCTGAGGGCGGCGCCTTCCTGGCCGTCGACGGTGACCTTCAGCTCGACCTTTCGCTGCTTGCCGGTGCCGCCGAGGTGGACCTTCTCGAGCGAGACGTTGCTCTGGAGCTTGAGCTGGTCCCAGATGGCCTTGGTCTGGTCGGCGATCGGGGCGAAGCGCTCGTTGCGGATGGCGTCGGCGGCCGCCTTCATCCACTTCTCGGCATCCTTCAGGTCCGGGAGGGACTCGGTGGCCTTCTTGGCCCTTCTGGCTTTGGGCAGCCACTCGTTCAGCGTCGTGGCGTGGGGGCGCCAGGCGTCTTGTCGGGCCTCGAGTTCCTTCGCGGCGGCCAGCTTCAGTTGGTCGAGCTGGGTGACCAACTCGCCGGCCTCTTCTTCCAGAGCCTTGGCGAGGGCCTCGGCCGCCTGCGGGGTGTCTTCCGCTGTCTGCGGGAGGGCTCGCTGCGCGTGGCTCAGGACCTTCGCTGCCAGCGGGTCGGTGGTTTCGGACGCGGACTTCTTCAGGAGCTCGTGGTCGAGGCTGAGGAGCTTTCTTGCGTTCCCGATCGCCGCCTTCGTGGCTTGTCGGGCTTCGGTCGCGTCTCGGGCGGCTTGCCTCAGGGTCTCGGCTTCCTTCGCCTTGTCCTGGTGCCAGGACTTGTCGAGCGCGTCCTTCTTCCCGCACACGGGGCAGTCGCCGTCGCCGTGGGACTGGTGGAAGCGGAGGGCGTGGTCGAGGAGGCTCGCGAGGTCGTCCGACTTCCCCGCCACGGTCTGGGCGGCTTGGGTCTGGCGCTCCGCGGCGGCTCGGAGCGCTCTTGCGGCCGTCTCGATGGCGGCCTTGTCGGGTGACGGGAGGACGGAGAGGCGCTTCAGGACTTCTTCGGCGCTGTCTCTTCCGCTGCTGGGCTTGTCTCCGGCCAGGACGGCCTCGACTTCGCTCAGGTCCCAGTCTTTCTTGCCGATCGCTTCCTTGATTCTTGCCGCCCGCTCGTCGGTGAGGGTTTCGAGCGTGGCCAGAATCGTCTTGCGGCCGCCGTCGGCGTCCTTCTGCTCTTTCTCCCTCGCTGTGCGCGCCTGCGTGATCGTCGTCTGCGCGTCCACGAGGGCGTCGAGGCCGAGCACCTTGGCGAGGGCGTCGTAGAGCTTCGACGGGCCCTCGTCGAGCATCGAGCCGAGCTCGTTGTAGGAGAGGAAGGGACGGTAGGCGGCGAGCGGGGTCTCCCAGCCGAGCGAGTCCTGGCCCGCGCGCGGCTTGCCCTTGAGCTGGGCCCAGGTGGTGGCGGCGTCGAGCTCGGCATCGTCGGGCCACTCGCGCGCCACGGTGCAGCCGAGCTTCTCGCCCTCGAGTGCGAAGTCGGCGGCGACTCTTGCGTTCGGGTGGTGGAGGTTGCGCCAGCCTTCGCGCCAGACCTTGCTGCGGTTCTCCCAGCGGTAGGTGTCGCCGGTGAGCAGCAGCTCGAGGGCCTCGGCGAAGCTGGACTTGCCGGAGCCGTTGCGGCCGACGACCAGCGTGAGGCCGGGGCCGGGGGTGAGGTCGAGGGTCGTCTTCGGGCCGATGCCGCGGAAGCCTTCTACGCTGATGCTCTTGAGGAACGCGACTCGGGGGGGCGGCTCGGGTTCTCTTGCCGGCTCGGGGCTTGTGGCTGGCTGCGGCTTGCTCTGCTGGCTTTTGGCTTCGTCGAGGAGCTTCGTGAGCTCGGCTTCGCCGTCGAGGGCGGCGAGCACGAGGGCCGACCACTCGTCCTCGGGCTTGGTGTCGGCGTCGAGGCGCCTCAGGACGAGGTCGCGGAGGGTGGTGTCAGGCATGCACGACCCCGAGGCTTCCGCGACGGCCGTCTACGTCGAGGTTGGCTCCAAGTTCCACGAAGCTGGTCGTCGCCGCGTTCACGCGCCACCTGCTTGCCATGGTTCAGTCCCGATCGGGAATCTCAGCACGCGACGGCATCCGTGCACTAAGTAGCCAATACCGTGCCAGGCATCGAAGGTGGTGTCGGTTCGCCTAATAGTCTGTATTCCATGGAGTTACCCCGCTCCACTGCAAAAGATCCAGACTGCCTCGTGTCGTGCTTTCGGCCGATGTTTCGGCACCGGATTGGACCTTCGCTGTCCATTCGCCATGAGAGCATCCGTCCGTCGGAGGTGAGATGTGGCGGGAGGAGCAAACATTGCGGGGGCGTCGAGCGAGGGCATAGACTGGTCCGGGTCCACACCAGCGGAGCCCGAGACAATGAAACGCGCGACGTACGAGGACGTGTTGAACGCGCCCGAGGACAAGGTGGCGGAAATCCTCGACGGGGAGCTCGTCCTGAGCCCGCGACCGGCGCCCAGGCACTCGGTCGTTCTTTCTGAACTCGGGATGACGCTCGGTCCCCCGTTCCATCAGGGCCGGGGGGGGCCAGGCGGCTGGTGGATTCTCGACGAGCCTGAACTTCACTTCGACGACCAGATCCTGGTACCCGATCTCGCCGGATGGCGGCGTGACCGAATGCCGGCGATCCCGGACGAGGCCTTCTTCACTCTCGCGCCGGACTGGGTGTGCGAGGTGCTCTCGCCCTCCACCGAGCGGATCGACCGGGGAAAGAAGCTCAAGGCCTACGCGGCGGCCGGGGTCACGCACGCGTGGCTGGTCAAGCCTTCGGATCGGACGCTCGAGGTGCTCCGGCTGCGAGAGGGGGCCTGGACGATCGTCGCCGTGTGGGAAGACACAGCCGTCGTGCGGGCTGAGCCGTTCGAGGCGATCGAGCTCGAGCTGGCGCGATTGTGGGGGGATCCGGCGCGCCCGGCAGCTCCGTCTCCCGTGGCGGGCTGACACATGAG
>CAZMRX010000158.1:4606-11591 GCA_964568755.1 uncultured Acidobacteriota bacterium
GCTTCGGCCGGTTCCGTCGGCGGATCGCACCTCGCCGCGGAGGTCGAACTCGGCGAGGTCTTCCGGCGCGAGGCGCAGGTGCTCGCCGCGCTCGCAGACCGGCTCGAGGGCGAGAGTGGTCGTCAGGCGCTCGAGCAGGATCTCGGCGGTGCGGCGTGGGCCGGCGGCGGCCGACTCGTCTGACGCGGCCGTCAGCAGGGCCTGGAGCACTCCCCCGTCGGGTCCGTCGGTGAGGGCGTGGGCCAGGTCCAGGCGGGCCGTCGCGTCGCCCCACTCCCGCAGGGACGCGAGCTCGCGCGAGAGGCGATCGAGGGCGGCGGTGGCCTGCCGCAGGTGGCGGGACGCGGCTTCCGCCTCGGAGAAGGCGGTCGTCCAGGAGGGCTCGGCGACCGGCGTGTCGGGCTCGCTCGCTCTTCTCACGAGACTCTCCGCGCGAGTGCGCCCGCGTGCCCGGGAAGCCGCGACTCGTCATAGCCGGGGGATGCGGCCGGCGCCTGGTCCCTCTCGCGCGAGAGGCGCGCGGCCGTGACAGCGTCGCCCAGGGATTCGGCGATGCGGCTGCGCCAGTAGCGGCGCCAGGCGTCGAGCGAGGGCAGCGCGTCGAGGGTTGCGGCGGCGGCCCGCAGCTCTCCGAGGGCTTCGGGGCTGCGGCGCCTCTGCATCAGGATTGCGCGCCAGCCGCGGTAGACGCCTTCGCCGGGCTCGAGTCTCACCACCTCGTCCATCAGGGCGACGGCCTCGTCGATCCGGCCCTGGGTCTCCAGGGCCAGAGAGAGGTTGAAGCGGGCGACGGTGGATCCCGGTGCGACGCGGATCGCCTCGCGGTAGAACTTCTCGGCGCGGTCGTGAGCGCCGAGGTGCTTGTAGCACCCCGCAGTCAGGTTCAGCAGGTACTCGCTCGGCCGCCTTTCCGCCTCCATCACCTTGCGCGCTTCGTCGATGGCGCGCTCGTACTTCCCCTCCTCCTCGTAGAGGCGCATCAGGCTTTCGCGCTTCGCGACCTCCAGGGGTGTGTGCGACGCGGGCGTGGCCCGCGCGAGCTCGACCTCGAGCTCGGCGATCTCCCGCTGCCGGGCGCTGCCGAAGGCCACGGCGCAGAGCGGGTTCTCGAGGCGGACGGTGCAGTGCGAGCCGCGCTGGTTCGCGAGCGCGGCGTGGACGGTCAGGATCTTGTTGGCGTCGAGGCGGAAGCGGAGGTCGATCGGCTCGCCCGCGGAGCGCACGAGCGGGACCTCGAGGTGCTCGATGCCGAGGGGCTTGTCTGGGCCGCCGGCGGCGACGACGATCTGCACGTCCTTCATGAGGTCGCGGGGGACGACGAGGCCCTTGTAGACCGCCTCGCCCTCAGCGGGGAACGGCAGCTCGGCGCCGCGCGGGACGAGCTCGACGAAGCCGGCCTGCTGGGTGAGGACGCCGAGGCTCTCCTGCGCGATGGGGTTGATCAGCGGCTTGCCGAAGGCGTGCAGGAAGAACGACTGGAGCGCGGCGCCGCGGCTGACGGCCGAGAGCGCGCGCTCCGCATCCGGAAGACGCAGGCGCTGGGCGCGCGGGAAGTACAGGGCGAGCGCCTTCTCGACCTGCGGGATGAGGGCGCTTCCGCCCACGAGCAGCAGGCCATCGACGTCGCCGGGCTCGAGCCGTGCGCCTTTCAGTGCGTTCTGGATCGGGCCGAAGACCGACGAGACCGGCGTGAGCTCGGTGTCGCGCGGGTAGAGGAAGTCCGGGTCGAGGAAGGGCTCGAGGACGCTCTCGAACTGCTTCTTGGACATGGCCGGGCGCTGGAGGGTCAGGCTCTGGAGGTTCCGGCCGGGCCGCGGGGGCAGGTCAACCTGGATGGCGCGCGGGATCTCTGGCGCCTTCCCGCCGCAGAGGGCGAGCTTGAGGGCCTCGGCCGTGCCGAGGAGCTGCGGGAGGATGCGCTCGCGCTTCTCGCCGAAGGTGAGGTCGAGCGACTCGAGGCCGTTCTGCTGGAGGAGCTGCGGGAGGAGGACCTGCTCGACGATCGAGGCGTCGATGTTGTCGCCGCCGAGCTGCTCGTAGCGGGCGATCGAGAGGTTCGCGAGCTCGAGGCGCTGCGTCGCCGGGTCGGCGTGGGTGCGCAGGATCGAGACGTCGCAGGTGCCGCCGCCGAAGTCGAACACGAGGACGTTGCGCGAGCGCGTGAAGTCGAAGTGCTGGCCATCCTCGGTGAGGTGGCGGCAGGTGAGCACCCAGTCGAGGAAGGCGGCGTTCGGCTCGTCGAGCAGCGACTGCTCCTGGAGCTCGAGGCCGGCGATCTTTGCGGCGCGGAAGGTGTCCTTGCGGGCGGCGAGCTGGAAGGACGCCGGCACGGTGACGACGACCCGCTTCAGCCCGTCCTCCCCCGCCTCGTCCTCGACCGCCTGCTTCAGCTCCTGCAGGATGCGGCCGGCCACCTTGTAGGGCGAGTCGTACTCGGCGGAGCCAGCCGACGGGTAGAAGGGCTCGGGGCCGAGGCCCATCTCGAGCTTGGTGGAGTAGAAGATCTGCCGGTTGCGGAGCAGGCCGCGGCTACGTGCCTCGCGCGCGCCCTGGCCGACGCTCCAGCAGCGCGGCTGGACCTCGGCCACCACCGACGGCAGGTACGGGCTCTCGACCGCGCCGCGATCGGTCTGCTGGCGGATAGGCAGCAGGCGGACGGCCGCGTCGGTGTCGCCGCGCAGGAGCGCGAGCGCGTCGACGAGCGTGACGGAGGAGTTGGTGGTGCCGAGGTCGATGCCGACGTAGTAGCGGGCGCGCTCCATCCGCTGCTGGAAGGCGCGGCCGGAGTCGCGCGCCAGGCAGGACGCGAGCGTGGGGACGGGACGGTTGTCGGGCGCCATCAGTGCACCACTCCGCTCGGGGCGCCCAGCAGGCGCAGGGCCTCGATGATCTGCCGCAGCCGGTCGGGGGGCACGCCCTGGGCTTCGAGCGCTGCTCGGCACTGCAGGCAGAGGTCGGCCGCCCGCAGGCGCACCTCGAGCGCGCCCGCCGGGTCCTCGGTCGGGTCGAGGAGACAGCCGCGAGCGTCGGTATGCGCCAGGCGCTCGGGCAGGAGCTGGACGTCGAGCCCGTTGAGCAGGTCAGGGTTGGCGGCCGCCAGCCGCTGGATCACCCGCCCGAGCAGGTACTCGACCTCGAGCGTCGGACGCACGCGCCGCGGCTTGCCGGTGATCGAGGCGTGGCTGGCGGAGTAGAGCCGTTTGCTCGAGAGCGCGTCCATCCGGCTGCCGAGCCTCTGTAGCTTGTCCATGAGGTCCCGGACGATCTTCAGGAGCTCGGGGTCGTCTCCGGCGTACTTTCGGATGCGGCCGGCGCAGGCTTCGATCGCCCGACGCGCGCCCTCGAAGTCGCCCTTGCGGTTGTGCGCGAGCGCCTCGCGCTCGGCGCGAGCGGCGTAGATCGTCGCCACCTGGCGGTCCACCACGCGGTCCCGGGGCTGCTTGTCGTTGTCTTCGTGGCTCGCCCAGGTGAAGCGAGCCGTGGCGGTCGTGTGGCCGAGCGCGCCGTCCTCGTCTTCCGCGCGCACGCTCACGTCGCGAGTCTGGCCGGCGTCGCCCTCCGGGAACGTGACGCGCAGGACGGGCGTGATCGCCTGGCCGCTGAAGAGCGAGCCGATCGCGATGCGCCAGGCGCCGCCCTCCTGCCGGCACGGGAAGCCGTTGAGCGACTCGACGACCGCGCCCTCCCCCGCGTCCACGACGAGCACGCCCTCGCGCACGGTGGTGGCGAGGGCCTCGCCGACCTCGCTCGCGACGAAGTCGGCGATCTGCGCGGCCGACTCGATGAACTGGAAGTTGCCGCCGCCGGCGTCGGCCATGCGCCGCAGCAGGTCCTCGTCGAAGTCGGCGCCCACGCCGAGGGTGGTCGTGACGACACGCCGGTCGCGCCAGCCGGCGCACTGGCGGACGATCTCGTCGTGGTCCTTGATACCGTGGTTGGCGAGGCCGTCGGTGAGCAGCAGGCAACGTCCGACGGCGTCGCTCGCCAGCGCTTCGACAACCTGCTCGCAGCCCTTCGACCAGCCGCCGTGCAGGTCGGTGCTTCCGCCGTGGCGGATCCGCTTGACTGCGGCCACAGCGGCGTCGCGGGCGGCCGCCGTCGCCGGTCCCGCGGGCACCACGACGTCGACGGTGTCGTCGTACGTCACGACGGCGAAGCGGTCGCTCTCGTGCAGCGAGCAGATGCCCTGGACGACCGCCTGGCGGGCGTACTCGAGCTTGGCGCCGTGCATCGAGCCGGAGCGGTCGATGACGAAGGCGATGTTGACGGAAAGGCGCCCCTCGCGGGGCGGGGCCTCGGGGGCGCGGAGCTCGACCAGGAGATGGCGTCGGCTGCGGGACTTGGCGCGGATGAGAGAACGGTCGGCGCGGAGCGTAAGTGTGTTTGTCATGCGAGGTCAGTGTAGGGTGCGAGGGTGCCGCGGCAGGTCCGGTCCACCCGGCAACCTGCCGCGGCACAGCGGCTTGCGTGCAGCTGTACGCGGGAAGCGTTCACGCGATGCACGCACCTGTCCCGCATGCTCTCCTAGCGGCGCGCGAGCGCCTCGCCGGCGATGGCGAGCCAGGTGTCGATTCCCTCTGGCGTCCGCGACAGCCACTCGCGGGCCTTGTCGGCGAGGATGCGCCACTCGTCGCGTGTGTCCGGGCACTCCTGCTCGAGCCAGACGAGTGCGAGGGCCGTGGCCGCGGCGTGCTCGTCGCTCTTGGCGGTGAGAGCCCGGCCCACCGCCTTCTTCAGGCTCTTCGCGTCGGGCCAGCCGAGCGCCAGGGCCAGCTTGTTGTCGAGCTTCCAGGAGCCGTCGGCGCGTTGCAGAGCGACGAGACGGTCGAGCGGGCGGCTGGACGGCCGCTGGGTTGCGCGCGGTGCGAGCCGATCGGCAATGCTCCGCACGAGGCTGGGGCTGGCGTCCCGCGCGAGGGGGGCGTCGAAAGGCAGCTCCTGGATGCTGCGCCCCAGCACGGATTGCTCGTCGCCGAGCTCCGAGTACGCCGCCCTGTCGAAGACCTGCCTTTGACAGGCCACGGGCATCGGGACTCCCCCTCCGAACCGAATATCGGCTTGGCCCAGGCCGTGCCAGCCGCTCGTGATCCCGACGGGTACCTTGCGGAGCTGCGCGTCGCCCTGGGTCGGGGTCTCGCGCTCCTCCACCGCCACGAACGACGTGTGGCGCGAGACGAGACTCCAGGTCGTGCCCAGGCTCACGATCGCGGCCTTCACCTTCTCGTCCTTCAGGCCCACGGCGCGGGCCTGACGCGAGCCGCGCCGCGGGTGGAGCTCGCTGCGGCTCTCCTCCAGGTCGCGGATCGTGCGGCGCGCCCACAGGGTGCCGACGAGTGTGCCTTCGGCAGCCGAGGCGGGGTCGAGCGGGAGCGCGAAGCTCACCGGGCCTTCCTTGGCCACGGCACGCAGACTGACGGTGGCCGCCTCGGGCTTGTCGAGCTTCGCGAGGAGCAACACGCGGCCGTCGGCGAAGACGGGAGGCACCTCGTGCGGGGCCTGCTCGGCGACGAGACCGCCCCACTCGACCTTCACGTCGCTGAGCGCGGGCGCCAAGGCGCGCGAGAGCTGGCGCAGCACCTTCGCCTCGATGCGCTCGCCGGGGGCGATGAACTCGGCCTCGCCCTCCCCCGCTCGCGCGAGGCCCTGCACCAGGTGGTGGCTCGCGGCGGCGCCGATGCCGAAGGTGAAGATGCGCGCGTGGGCGGCGTGCCGGCGGGCGAGGTCGATGACGGCGTCCGTGTTGCTGACCTCGCCGTCGGTCAGGACGAAGACCTGGCGCGGCAGGCCCGTCTTTCGCTCGGCGGCGAGCACGTGCTCGAGCGCGGGCAGGATCTCGGTGCCGCCGAGGTCGGCGTCGAGCGCCTTCACGTGCTTGGTCGCCTCGGCGAGACTCGCGTCGTCGTAGGCGCGGCTCTGCGGGAAGAGCGACCCGAAGCGCGAGCCGAAGCCCACGACGTTGAAGAAGCAGCCGGGCCTCAGGCTGCGGAGGGACAGCTGCAGGGCGTTCTGGGCCTCGGCGATCGAGGCGCCCTGCATCGAGCCGGAGCGGTCGACGACGAAGATCACCTCGGCGGGGGCAAGGCCCGTTTCGAGCTTCGGCCGGAACGAGACGAGCGCGTAGGCACGGCCGTCGGGCGCCCGCTCGACCACGGCGCGCGGGGCGTGCGTCTCGGCGAGCGTGATCTTCAGGACCACGTCGCGGTCGAGCGCCGCCTCGCGCCCGGAGAGGCGCACGGTGGCGCGGCCGCTCTCGATCGTGACGGCGACGGGGTGCGAGGGCGACTCGACCGAGCGCACGGGCGCCGTCGTCTGGACGTCCACCTCGAGCGTGAGGCCGTAGGGGACCTGGAGCGCGTAGGGCGGGCTGACGCGGTCGGCCTCGCTCTCCCCCACGCCCTGCAGGTCCGCCGCCGGGGCGTAGCGCGGCGCGATGGTCGTCGGCAGCGTGAAGCGGATCGCGTCGCCTTCGAGCGGCAGCTCCGAGACGGTGGTGAGACGCAGCACGGCTTCTTTGCCGGGCGGCAGGTTGCCGACGCTGGCGGTGAAGACGTCGGCGCGCTCCTCGTCGAGCAGATAGGCGCCGTAGCCCGCGGTCATCGCCTCGTCGTAGGCCTCGAAGGCCTTCTCGCGCTCTTCGACGCGGCCCCTGATCACGCGGCCGTCGATCTCGACCTCGAAGCCGCACACGGCGGCGCCCTCGTCCAGCGGGAACTTGTAGACGGCCTCGATCGGCTGGGTCTCGTCGTTTCGGAAGCGCTGCGACAGTACGACGCGGCAGGCGTAGTCCCGGATCTCCGCCCGCACGCTCACGCCCACCAGGGGGACCTCGACTCCGTCGGTGGTCAGAAGACCGCTCGGCGCCGCCACTGTCTGCTCCATGATTCCTGTCTCTCCTCTATCGATCGCGCCTCTGCTCCCTACGCCGCCAAAGTTCAAGACCTGCTGCCCTCCGCCGTCACCACGCCAAGATTCAAGACCTGACCCC
>CAZMRX010000159.1:0-11548 GCA_964568755.1 uncultured Acidobacteriota bacterium
TCCGCCGCGCCCCCCGGGCCCCCCTGGGCGGGGCGTCCCCCGGGCCCCCCTGGGGCGGTGCTTCAGTCTGGAAGCTCTTCGGCCTTCGGCTCGGGCAGGAAGAAGCTTGCGGTGAAGCCGACGACGTAGACGACGAGGCCCACGAGCGCCGCGGACCAGGCGAGCTTCTCCGCGGGCGAGGAGCCGGGCATGTAGGCCACGAGCGTCGTGGTCACGAGCGCCGCCGAGGTGCCGATCATGCGGCCGCCCACGTTGGCGGCGAAGCTCTCGCCGGTTCCGCGCAGGTGGGTCGGGTAGACGCGCGGCAGGTAGTTGCCCCAGAAGCTGAACTGCGCGACGGTCAGCAGGCCGCAGACGAAGATGCCCCACTGGACGGTGGAGACGCTGGAGCCGGCGGCGAACACGAACACCAGCGGCAGCAGCACCAGACCGGGCACCTGGAAGACGCGCAGCAGCCGCCGCCGTCCCACGATGCGCACGGCCAGGACCGCCAGCAGCATGCGGCCGACCAGGCCGCCCACCTCCTGCCAGCCCTGCACGGCGCTCACCACCTTCTCCTGGGCGGGTCGCGCCAGGTCGCGCACCTCGGCGAGCCCCGGCACGATCCGCGGCATGTGCTGGATCGCGCCGAAGGCCGCGCCGTAGCTGCACGCGAACATGATCGTGGTGACGATGGTGGTGCGGCGCAGGTCGCCCGCGAAGATCGCGGCGAGGCTCGGGCGCTTCAGCGTGCCCGCCTGCTTCTTCTCCTGCCAGGCCGGCGACTCGGGCAGGAACGGCCGGATCACGATCAGCGGCAGCGCGGGGATGACCCCCGACGCGAGCGTGTAGCGCCAGGCCTGGTGGCCGCCCTGGATCTCGGGGAGCGAGTCGGCGTAGTGCACCGCCAGGTAGTAGGCGCCCGTGACCATCAGGCCGCCGATCGACGAGAAGGCCTGCGTCCAGCCGAGCACCAGCTCGCGCCGGCGCGGGTCGGGGAACAGCTCCGCCAGCCACGCGACCGCGGCCACGAACTCGACGCACACGCCGATGAAGGTGGTGCAGCGGAAGAACAGCAGCATCTGCGGGGTCGTCGAGTAGGCCGCGGCGAGCGCGGAGAAGGCGTAGAGCAGGATGCTCCACACCAGCACGCGGCGCCGGCCGAACAGGTCGGTCAGGTACCCTCCCAGCAGGCCGAACGCCCCTCCCGCCAGGGCCGGCACCCAGAACAGCCAGCCCACCCAGGCGTTGAACTCGGGACTCCCCGGTGCGATGCCGAGCAGCTCCAGCAGCGCCGGCCGCACGATCAGCGGCAGCATCAGCAGCTCGTAGATGTCGAAGGCGAAGCCGAGGGCGGCCACGAAGCAGATCAGCCACTCGGTGAGGGTGAGCGGACGTGGGGCGGCCTGGGAAGAGGACATGAGGCGGTATTGTGTGCCAGCTCCGCGCGCGAAGCGAGACGCTACAATCTCCAGGCGCTGGCGTCGCTGGGCGGCGAGGCGCTCGTCGAACGCGTGCGCGCCGCGGCTGCCGCGCGACCCGAGCTCGGTGGCGTGCTCGCGCGGGCGTTCGGTCGGACCAGGCCGTGAGCTGACCAGCCCCGCGGGCCCAATTGACGCCCTGGTGTCCAGGGAGTAGGGTGTCGGCCACGACTTCGGACGACAACCAGTCGAATAGACGAAAACCCGGCGGGGCTCAGCCAGGCGTCCGAGTACGCTCGTTCCCCCAACAGCCCCGCGCGACGACAAATGGAGAACATGAAGAGATGCGATTTGCCAAGGTCGTAGTCGCACTGGCGGCCCTCGGGTCGCTCACGCTTCCCGCGGTTGCGCAAGAGACCCTGGGTGCGCCGCCCGTCCTGCGGATCACTGTCGAGGACATCAAGCCGGGCAACATGTCAGCCCACGAGAAGTCGGTCGGGTCCTACATGGCGCTCTTCAGCCGGCTGCAGGCGCCGCAGTCCCGGCTCGGCGTGGTCCCGGTCTCCGGCGACCAGAACCAGGTCGTCTACCTGGAGGGCTTCCCCTCGTTCGAGGCGCTCGAGGCCAGCGACAAGAAGCTCGAAGCGGCTCTCGCCGGGTCGCCGGCCCTGGCGGCCGAGTTGGAGGCCCTCGAGCGCAACAGCGGCCCGCAGCACGCGAGCCAGCGCACCATGATCGCGGTGTTCCGTCCCGACCTGAGCTACCGCCCGCTGAGCGCCGCCGCGGTCGGCAAGTCACGCTACGTCAGCATCGCGACGATCCAGACCAAGCTGGGCCACGCGGCGGACTACGAGGCCTACACCAAGCAGACCAATCGTGCGCGCGAGAAGGCGAACCTCACCGAGAGCACGTCGGTCTTCCAGGTCACGAGCGGAGCACCCTTCGGGACGTTCCTGTCGTTCGTGGCCCGCGGCTCGATGGCGGAGATGGACGCCGATCGTGCCGGCATGGCGGCCCGCAGCAAGGCCCTCGACGACGCCCTGGGCGGCGAGGAAGTCGTCCGCCTGCGGCGCCAGACGGTCGAGGCCAGCATCCAGAGCGTCCGCTCGGTCCTCTACGCCTTCAACCCGAGGCTCGGCACGCCCGCGCCGCAGATCGCGTCCGCGGACCCGGACTTCTGGAGCCCCAAGGCGACCGGCAAGGCGCTCGCGGTCAAGAAGGAAGAGCCGAAGAAGTAGCCACCCCCGGGGACGGGCGCCCGTCGCCCGTCCCCGACCTGCTGCCGTGTCTTGGCGGTCGGCGCGCTTGGCTCGCGCCGTACATCGCCGACGGCGCGCGGTCGCTGCTCGGCCCCAACCGCGGCCTCTAGACGAACGGGGTCAGGTCTTGAATCTTGGCGTGGGCGGCGTGTCAATACCGCGAGCAGTCCGGTTCGAGCGAGCGCAGGTAGTCGAGAGCCGGTTCCCCGATCGGAGGACCGGGCGGGGCGGCCGGGATCGCGACTGACGTGAGCGGGGCGGCCGGCCGTTCCAGGAAGCGCCGGACGTCCTGGCCGAGCAGCTCCTCGTGCGCCTCCCCCAGCCATCCTGCCGCCGGCGAGCTGATGCGCCGCGCCAGCGCCTGCGTCGCGAGCGCGCGTACTTGCGGCATCCGCGCGCCCCCGGCCAGGCCCATCAGCCGCTCGGCCACGACGCGGTCCACCGCCCGCGCGATCTCGGCTTCGTATGGCGAGGCCGTCGGTGCCGCCTTCTTCCCGGTCACCGCCGTCAAGCGCTCGAGCACGTCGTCGAGCCCGGGCAGGCTCGGGTCGAGCGCCTTCTGCTCGACGAGGCGCGCGGCGCGCTCCGGGTCGAGGAGCTGCGAAAGCGTGAGGTCGGCCGCGACCACGGCCGGCGAGACGGCGTCGAAGGTCGAGCCGGTGTAGCGGGGGAACAGCTCGCGGTGCGGGCCGTAGCCCGACGGGCGCGGCGGGATCGCCGCGAGCACGGGCTCGGGCAGGCGCAGCTCCGCAGGATCGAGCGAGCTCAGCAGGGCTTCGAGCGCCGAAAGCTGCTCCGCCGCCGTGGCCCGGCGCGTCGGCGCGGCGCCGTCTCCGCGCACCGCGTAGGCGTAGTGCTGGCCGCCGAGCACGGAGGCCGCCGCCTCGACCTGGTAACGGTGGTGGAGGTACAGCGGCACCAGCGTCTCCTCGAGCGTCGCCATCGGCCGGCCGCGGCGGATCGCGCTCTCGCCGAAGCGCGCGAGCGCGCGACGCCGCAGCTCCAGCATGCGAACGAGCTCCTTGGCGGGGTCGGCGCCGTTCGACCACCAGTCGGCGCGAGGGTGGGCGGTGATGTCCTGGTTGGTCAGGAAGCGCAGGTCGCGCTTGCCGGCCTCGTCGAGGATCGCGGCGAGCGCCGCGCGCTCGTCCGTCCCGGGGGCGGCCTCGTGATAGCCCCAGGCGATCGCCGCCTTGTCCCACTCGCCGATCGTGCGCGTGTAGACGCTCGAGGCGTCGAGCGTGCCGTCGGGCCTCAGCGTCACGAGCGGGTGCGGGTAGTCCATCACCGAGATGCGCCCGCGCTCGCTGCTGTAGTAGTTGTGCGACAGCCCGAGCGTGTGGCCGACCTCGTGCGCCGAGAGCTGCATCAGGCGCGCGAGCGCCCACTCCTGGAGCAGTGGCGGGTTCTCGTCGCCCTTGGCGTAGGGCGAGAGCAGGCCCTCGGCGATCAGGTAGTCCTGGCGCACGCGCAGGCTGCCGAGCGTCACGACGCCCTTGATGATCTCGCCCGTGCGCGGGTCGATCACGGCGCCGCCGGTGCTCCAGCCGCGCGTCGAGCGGTGCACCCAGTTGATCACGTGGTAGCGCGCGTCGAGCGGGTGCACGTCCGGCGGCCGCATCTCGACGCGGTAGGCGTCCTTGAAGCCCGCAGCCTCGAAGGCAGCCGCCCACCAGCGTGCGCCCTCGAGCAGCGCCGTGCGGACGGGCTCCGGCGTGCCCGGGTCGAGGTAGAACACGATCGGCTTCTTGACCTCGGAAAGCTTCGCCTTCGGGTCCTTCTTCTCCAGGCGGTGGCGCGCGATGAAGCGCCGCTCGAGCGGCTCGTCGAGGCGCGCCGAGCGCTCCTGGTAGGAGATGCCGAAGTAGCCGCCGCGCGGGTCGTAGGCGCGCGGCCGGTAGCCCGACTCCGGCAGCTCGATGAACGAGTGGTGCACGCGCAGGCTCGCGGCCTCGGCCGTCGCGGCCACGTCGCCCACGCCCTCGAAGAAGCGGCTGCCCGAGAAGTCGGCGCCGGCGCCCGGCGCGGCGCCACCCGCAGGCGGCCCCGACGGCTGCTGCAGCACGAAGGTGAGCTCGACCTCGAGCTCGGTGTTCTTCGGGAAGTTGAAGGTACCGGCGCGGTAGAGGCTGCTGCGCTTCTCGTCGAGCTTGTAGCTGCCCGGCCGCAGCCGCGGCGCGAGGTTCAGGTTGTCACGGACCAGCCACTCCGTGGCGTCCACCAGCACGCGCCCTGCGCTCTCGGCCGCGACCGTGAAGCCCCACAGCACCGAGCGGGCGAACGCGTCGCGCACCGCGCGCACCTCCTCCGGGTTCGTCGAGCTCGCGCGGAACTCGTAGTTCGGCTGCACCAGCAGCAGCTTCGGGCCGACGCGCTCGAAGAGCACGATCCGCGAGCCCGCGAGCGCGCCGCGGTCCATCCCGATGTCGTTCGAGCCGAGGCCGGAGGCGAAGCCGTTCGAGTGCAGCAGCTCCACACCGAAGCGGGCGATCTCCAGGTAGACCCGGCCCTCGCTCTCGTCCCAGTAGAGCGGCAGGAAGCCGTCGAGCTTCTGCATCCCGGAGGTCTTCGCTTCGATCGTGGGCGGAGCGGCTTTGGACGGCGCCGCGGCAGGCTGCGCGCTTGCTGCGCCGGCCGCCACGAGGATGGCCAGCAGGCTAGCGGAGACGCGCGTGGGGCGGAGTGGCCTCATCAGAACCTCCGGAAAGAAGCGAGAGTCTACCCTGCCGCGGGCCTCGCGACGACGAGGTTGAGAGTGCTATCCTCCGCAAGCACAGCATGCGCACACGCGGCATCGCCCTGGTCGTCGCCGGCCTCGTGGCCTCGCTGGCCTGTACCACGCCGGCCCCGCAGCCGTCTCCCTCGGGCGCGCCGCCCGATCCGAGGATCGAGGCGGCGCTGCGCAGCTTCGCGTCCGCCATCGTGGCGCGCGACTACGCGTCGGCGTACCAAGCCGTGGCGGCATCGCGCCGCGCCTCGCTGACGCTGCAGGACCTCCAGGAGAACTTCGGCCACTACCGCGACGGCCTCCCCGACGCGCTCGAGATCAAGATCTCCGTCGAGCCTTACGACAAGGAGTCCGCGACGCTCGTGCCCGAAGAGCTCCGCGAGCTCATCGCCGCGGAGGGCGTGATTCACTTCGAGCCCGGCGGCGAGGAGCTCGAGGGTTTCTCCGCCCACGTATGGGTCTTGATGGAAGCGGGAGAGCCCAAGCTCGCGACCTTCTACGTCGAGGACTGACCCGCTAGCGGACCGAGACGGTCCCGCAGGCGCCGGTCACGTCGATGCGGAAGCGCTTCGCGGACGGCGAGGACACCAGCACCGCGCCGACGCGGATCCGGCCGGACCCGGGCGAGGCCGGCTGCCCGGCGCCGAGCGACGCCGAGGCATGGGCTCGGCCGCTTCCGTAGGCGGCGAGGTGGTGTCTCTCTCTGGTGCCCGTGGTCTGCTGCACGAACTCCGCGTAGACGGCCCAGGCCCCGACGCTGCGCCTCGCGTCCGACGGGGTGTCCATCGACGGGCCGCCGGAGATGCCGAGCACCAGGAACTCGGTCCCCTGAGGGCACTCGGGGAGGTCGAGGCTCGTCTCGCTCGAATCTCGCAGCGACTCGTCCGGGCCCTTCAGGGCGACCGACAGGGTGACCCAGTCCTGCATCGGCCCGGGCGGTCCGGCCTGGACGGCGGGCACCACGAGCAGAAACGCCGCGGCAGCAGCCGGCATCCACGTCTTCGTCCCGAACCTGGATTCGCGCATCGGTCTCTCCTCCGTTTCGAAGCGGAACGTCCGCCTCTACCTGGATAGGCGCGATCCGGGCGAAAGCTCCAACACGCGGCCTTGCGCCAGGCGGCGTCAGCGCGCGAGCCCCACCCGGGTGAGGAGGGCCTGGAAGCGGCGCTCGCCGCGGAGCGCGTCGAGGCGGGGCTCGACCGCGAGGTAGCACAGGTGCGGCGAGCGCTCGGCCGCGGCCCGCTCCAGCGACGCGAGCGCCGCCTCCCGCTCGCCGAGAGCGAGCTCCACCTGAGCCACGAACCAGGGCGCGGCGGCACGGCCCGGGGGTGTTCCCGCGAGGGCGCGCTCGAGCTCCGCCCGCGCCCGCGTCTCGTCGCCGGCCCTGGCCGCCGCGTGGGCCAGGATCGCGAGCGCCTCGGGGTTGCGGGAGGAGAGCTCCACGGCCTTCTGGGCCGAGGCCACGGCCTCTGCGTGCCTTCCCAGCTGGTCGAGCGCCTGGGCCATGTCCATGTGCGGAACGTAGAAGCTGGGATTGAGATCGACGAGCCGCTGGTACTGCGCGACCGCCTGCTCGAAGCGGCGCGCGTAGTAATGGAGCCCGGCCAGCGCGAGCTGGGGCGGGATCGCGAGCGGGTCGAGCTCCTGCGCGGCCCGGATCTGGGCCTCCGCCTCGTCGAATCGCCGCCGCGCGATGAGATACGCGCCGTACCACGAGTGGGCCAGGGGGTAGCCGGGGCCGAGCTCGATCGCGCGCTCGAGCGCCCGGCCGGCCTCGTCCCAGTCCCACTCGTACACCTGCTTGAGCAGGCCGAGCGAGGCCCACGCCTCCGCCAGGCTCGGGTCCAGCTCGATCGCCCGCAGCACCGCGGCGCGGTGACGCGCGTGGGCCTCCTCGCGCGCGAGCACGCCGCGTCCCATCGGGCCGAGGATGAAGATGGCGTCCCCGATCCCGGCGTGCGCACGAGCGAAGCCCGGGTCCTCGACCACCGCCTGCTGAAACAGGCGGAGCCCCTCCTGGGCGCCCTCGAGCGTGCGCAGGTTCCAAGCGTAGCGGCCCTTCAGGTAGAGCTCGTACGCGTGCGGGCTGTCGGTCCCCGGGCGCCCGAGCCGCCGTCTCTGCGCGGAGGTGAGCCGGAGCCTGAGGCTGTCGGACAGCCGCTCCGAGATGTCAGCCTGGGTCAGGGCCAGCCCCGGGTTGGCGGCATCGTAGCGCCGGCCCCACAGCCGCGAGCCGTCCGCGACGCGGACGAGCTCCGCGTCCACGATCAGGTGGCCCTCGCGGCGCGCCACGCGCCCCGCCACGACGGCCTCCACCTCGAGCTCTCGGCCGGTTTGCCGCGGGTCGAGGCCGCGGTCGCGGTAGCGGAACGCGGTGCTGCGGGCCATCACGCGCAGGCCGCGCACCGACCCCAGGTCGGCGATCACGCCCTCGGCGATGCCGTCGCCCACGTAGCGCAGGTCGGACTCTCCCGCTTCGACTTCGAACGGCAGCACCGCCAGCGACGCGACGGCGGGTCGGTCCTGCGGCCGCCAGGCGTAGTAGCCGAGGGCCCCGGCGATGGCCAACCCGGCTGCGGCGACGCCGGCGAGCAGCCGACGGCGCGCGCGCGGAACGCGGACGAACGTCGTCACGGTGGCCGAGCCCGGATCCGCCGCCGTGAGCGCCAGGGGCTGCAGCAGCGCCGATACGGCGCGCGCCGAGCTCGGCCGCTCGGCGGGCTGCTTCTGCAGGCAGCGCTCGATCGCGAGACGGAGACCCTCCGGCAGCGCGCTCATCGACGAGGGCAGCGGCGGGGGTGGGTCGCGCAGGATCGCCGCGACCGCCTCGGCGGTGGTGGCCCTCCGGAATGCGGGGGCCCCCGCGGCCATCTCGTAGAGCACGCAGCCGAGCGAGAACAGGTCGCTCGCCGGGCCGACCCGCTCGCCGCGCGCCTGCTCGGGGGACATGTAGCCGAGCGTCCCCATCACCATGCCGGTGTCGGTCCCGCCCGAAGCCTCGTCGCCCGTCTCGAGCAGGCGCGCGATGCCGAAGTCGAGGATGCGGGCGGCGCCGTCGACGGTGAGGAAGATGTTGTCGGGCTTCAGGTCGCGGTGGACGACACCCTTCGCGTGAGCGGCCGCGAGCCCCTCGGCGATCTCGCACCCGAGCGTCGCGGTCTCGCGCCACGGCAGCGGGCCGCGCTCGAGGCGCTCCGCGAGCGTCTCGCCCTCGAGCAGCTCCATCACGGTGTAGGCGAGGTCGTCCTCGATCCCGTGGTCGTGCACGGCCAGGATGCTGCGGTGGGAGAGCGCAGCGATCGCGCGCGCCTCGCGCTCGAAGCGCTCCAGGGCCTGGGCCTTGTCGCCCCCATAGCCGATCAGCACCTTCACCGCCACGGCCCGCCCGAGCCGCAGGTCGGTGGCGCGGTAGATCTCGCCCATCCCGCCCGCGCCGAGAAGCGCGTCGAGCCGGTAGTGGCCGACCGTCCTGCCGACGTGGCGGCCCGCGTCCCCGGCCGCCAGCGCGAGCAGCTCCTCTTCCGGGGGCGACTCGAGGAACCCCCCAGCCTTCAGGTCGGCGGCCAGGAACGCCAGCAGCTCCCGGCGCAGCTCGGCGTCCGCACCGGCCAGGCGCAACGCCGCCGCGTGTCGCTCCGGCTCCGGGAGCGC
Source organism: uncultured Acidobacteriota bacterium (assembly GCA_964568755.1). Taxonomy (GTDB): domain Bacteria; phylum Acidobacteriota; class Vicinamibacteria; order Fen-336; family Fen-336; genus DATBSL01. The sequence goes on from CAZMRX010000159.1 coordinate 9,039, forward strand.
GAGCAGCTCGTCGAGCTTCTGGTCGAGCTCCGCCCAGCGCTCAGGACCCAAGCGCACCTTCGTCGCCGCGCAGCGTGCGGTAGAGCAACGCCCGGGCCTTCGTCCACTCGCGCGAGACGGTCATCGTGCTGAGCTCGAGGGCATCCGCGGTTTCCTCGAGCGTCATCCCCGCGAAGTAGCGCAGCTCGACGATGCGCGCTTTCCTCGGATCGATCTCGGCCAGGCGCGAGAGCGCCCTGTCGAGGTCGAGGATCTCGGGCCCGTCGCCCGAAGCCGGGGAGGGGATGCCGGCGTCGAGCGTCACGCGGCGGACGGCGCCCCCGTGCCGCTCGGCTTGACGCCGCCGGGCGGCGTCCACCAGCAGGTGGCGCATCACGCGCGCGGCCACGGCCAGGAAGTGCGTGCGGCCCTGCCACTCGGCCCCCTGGCTGCCGACGAGGCGCAGGTAGGCCTCGTGGACGAGCTCGGTCGTCTGCAGCGGCCGCTTCCCCTCGCCGCGCAGGGCCCGGCGCGCGATCCGCCGCAGCTCGTCGTGCACGATCGGCAGCAGCTCGCCGAGCGCGGCTTCGTCGCCTCCGCGCCACGCGTGGAGCAGACGTGTCACCTCGTGCGTCTTCGCCCCGTCAGTCATGGAGGCCTGAGGCCGGGATTCTACGCCACGGCGGCGGCGGTCGGCCTGCCTCGGCTCGGCCGCGCTCCGCCGGTCAGCGGGTTCGCGGGGCACGAGCCAATCGAGGCATAGAATCGCACATGGCTTTCGCCCCGGGAATGCGTCTCGGCTCCTACGAGATCACCGCCGCCATCGGGGCGGGCGGGATGGGCGAGGTCTTCCGCGCACGCGACACGAAGCTCAACCGCGACGTCGCGATCAAGGTCCTGCCGGCGGCGTTCGCGGACGACCCGGAGCGGCTCGCGCGCTTCACGCGCGAGGCCCAGACGCTCGCCGCGCTCAATCACCCCAACATCGCTGCCATCTACGGCATCGAGGAGGTCGTCGCGGACGGCGGGTCGGGCCCGGCCTCCCGCGCCCTGGTGATGGAGCTGGTCGAGGGCGAAGACCTCTCCGCTCACATTGCTCGCGGGCCGATTCCGATCGCCGAGGCGCTCCCGATCGCGCGGCAGATCGCGGAGGCCCTCGAGGCCGCGCACGAGCTCGGCATCGTCCACCGCGACCTCAAGCCCGCGAACATCAAGCTCCGCACCGATGGCACGGTCAAGGTGCTCGACTTCGGTCTCGCCAAGGCCATGGACTCGTCGGGCTCGTCGGGCTCGAGTCCCAGCCTCAGTCATTCGCCGACGCTCGCCAACCAGGGCACCCTGGCCGGGATGATCCTCGGCACCGCGGCCTACATGTCGCCGGAGCAGGCGAAGGGCAAGGCCGTCGATCGGCGCGCGGACATCTGGGCATTCGGCGTCGTGCTCTACGAGATGCTGACGGGGCAGCGCGCCTTCAAGGGCGACGACGTCTCGGAAACGCTGGCGTCGGTCCTGAAAGACACGTTGCCGCTCGACGCGCTCCCGGCGGAGACGCCGCCGCCGCTCAAGCGGCTGATCGGCCGCTGCCTCGATCGCGACCTGAAGACGCGGTTGCGCGACATCGGCGAGGCGCGGGTGAAGCTCGCCCGGATCGAGGCCGGCGGGCCGGAGAGCGCCGCGTCGGCTCCGGCCGGCGCCGCCGAGGTCAGGGTCCCCGTCTGGCGGCGCGCCCTGCCGTGGGCGACGCTCGCCGCCCTGTCGAGCACGGCGCTGGTGGCGTCACTCCTGATGTGGGCGCCCTGGCGACGCCCGCCCGGGCCCGCGCCGCGCACGCTCCTCGCCAGCATCGGCGCCAACGCCTCTCTGTGGACCAACCGTGGCGCGTCGGCCATCTTGTCGCCCGACGGGACGACGCTCGCGTTCGCGGCCCGACGGTCGGGCAGGGGCGTGCTCTTCGTGCGCAAGCTCGATCAGCTGCAGGCGATAGCACTCGCGGGCACCGAGGATGCCGCGTTCCCGTTCTTTTCCCCGGACGGCCAGTGGATCGCGTTCTTCGCGGGAGGCAAGCTGAAGAAGGTGTCCGCCACGGGCGGGGCTCCGCTCAACGTGTGCGACGCGCCGAGCGGTCGCGGCGGCACCTGGACCGACGACGACACGATCATCTTCACGCCGGCCATCGCCGCGAACACCCGGCTCATGAGGGTCCCGGCCTCTGGTGGAGCGCCTGCGGCATTCGCGAGCTTCGGTGAGGGCGGTGTCGTGCAGCGGTGGCCGCACGCGCTCCCTGGCGGCAAGGGCGTGCTCTACACCGAGCACTCGACGACCACCGCCTTCGACGGGGCCAACCTCGTGATCGCGCCGCTTTCGGGTGGAGCGCCGAAGGTCGTCGTCCGGGGCGGCTACTACGGTCGGTACGTGCCGAGCGGTCACCTCATCTACATGCAGCAGGGCACACTCTTCGCGGCCGCCTTCGACCTCGATCGACTGGAGACGATCGGCCAGGCCGTGCCGGCGCTCGAGGGCGTGGCCGCGGA
>CAZMRX010000160.1:0-10741 GCA_964568755.1 uncultured Acidobacteriota bacterium
AGCATGAAGGCGTCCCGCCCGCTGCCTTTCCCCGCCGCCGCGCTGCTCGCCGCCGTGCTGATCGCCGCCGCTGCGCCGGCGCGCGCGCAGCCGGCGCCGCTGTCGGCCGCCGAGCGCACCAAGCGCATCGAGACGGAGCGCGAGCTGCAGTCGCTCGCGATCGTCGAGCGGAAGCTGATGCTGAAGATGCGCGACGGCGTGCGTCTCGCGACCGACGTCTACCGGCCGCGGGACGCGAAGGGCCCGGTGCCGATCGTCTTCGTCCGCACGCCCTACAACTTCAATTTCTGGGACGTGAAGAACGGAGTGCCGGCCGACATGACGCGACAGCTCGCCGCGGTCAAGCGCGGCTACGCGCTGGTGCTGCAGAACGAGCGCGGCCACTTCTTCTCCGAGGGTCACTACGAGATCCTGGGCGCGCCGGTGAGCGACGGCGTCGACACGCTCGAGTGGATGCGCAGCCAGCCCTGGTCGAACGGCAAGGTGGGCACGACCGGCTGCTCCTCGACGGCCGAGTACCAGATGGCGATCGCGGCGGAAGGCCACCCCGCCTTCGCGGCGATGAACGTCCAGGGCTTCGGCGCCGGGGTCGGCCGCGTCGGCCCGTACTACGAGCAGGGCAACTGGTACCGCGGCGGCGCCACGCAGATGCTGTTCATCTCCTGGCTGTACGGAGAGCAGAACCAGGTGCGGCCGATGTTCCCGCCCGACACGAAGCGGGAAGACCTGGTGCGGGCCGCCAGGTCCTTCGACCTCGCGCAGCAGCTTCCGCCGGTCGAGTGGGACAAGGCGTTCTGGCACCTGCCGGTGCAGGACATCCTGAAGGCGATCGACGCGCCGCACGGCATCTTCGCGGACGCGACCCTCGGCACGACCGGCGGGCGCATGGTCCAGCGCGCGCCGAACGACCCCGCCTGGTACAAGGGCGGGCTCTGGCACGACCACATGAAGCTGGACGTCCCGGGCCTGTGGTTCATGTCCTGGTACGACGTGTCGGTCGGACCGAACCTGGCGATGTTCAACCACGTCCGCAAGCACGCGCGGGGCGAGGTCGCGGACCAGCAGTGGGCGGTAATCGCCCCGGTCGCGCACTGCGCCTTCACGCGCGCGACCGCCGACACGGTCGTGGGCGAGCGGAGCATGGGCGACGCGCGGCTCGACTACGACGAGATCGTGTACGGCTTCTTCGACAAGTTCCTGAAGGGCGAGGCGCAAACGCGCCTGGACAAGCTGCCGAAGGTGACCTACTTCACGATGGGCACGAACGAGTGGCGGACCTCGGACACCTGGCCGCCCGCGGGCGCCCGCGAGCGGACCTTCTACCTGGCGAGCGGCGGCCGGGCCAACTCGCTCCATGGCGATGGCGCGCTCACGGCCGCGAGCCCCGACGTCGATCGCCCCGACAGCTTCACCTACGACCCGGCGAACCCGGTGCTCTCGCGCGGCGGCAACGTCTGCTGCACGGGCAACGCCATCGAGGCCGGAGCCTTCGACCAGCGCCCGAGCGAGGCCCGCTCGGACGTGCTCGTCTACACGTCGGAGCCGTTCGCCGAGGCGACCGAGCTCAGCGGCCCGATCGTGCCGACCCTGTACGTCTCCTCCGACGCCAAGGACACCGATTTCACCGTCAAGGTGGTCGACGTGGCTCCCGACGGCCGGGCCTTCAACCTCGACGAGTCGGTCCAGCGCATGCGCTACCGCAACGGCTATGACAAACCGCTCGTGTGGATGGAGAAAGGCCAGGTCTACGAGGTCACTTTGCAGCCGCTCACGACCAGCAACACCTTCAAGCCAGGCCATCGGCTGAGGATCGAGATCTCGAGCAGCAACTTCCCTCGCTTCGACCGCAACCTGAACACCGGCGGCAACAACTACGACGAGGTCGCCTTCAAGGTGGCGCGCAACAGCGTGCACCATTCGAGGAAGTACCCGTCACGAGTGACCGTGACGGTCGTGCCGAGAACGGCACCCGCTGCCACGCCTTAGGAGGCACGTCAAGAGCAAGAGGCCACGAGCAAGAGACAACAGGGGGGGCCTGGGGGGGCGAAGCCCCTCCCAGAACAAAGGAAGCTGGCAACAGCCCCGTTGGCCGATCGTGTCCCCGCTACCGTCGGACCTGATGAGTTACGGAGAACGCACAACGGGCAGCAGCAGGAAGCCCGACGGATTCTCTTGACCGGCATTGCGGGGGGCTGAGCGCCCCCCGAGCCCCCGCTAGCGCTTCCGTCCGCCCGTACCGCCTTCGTCGACGTGGACCAGGTAGTCGGGGGCGGGGCTGTCGAGGAAGCGCAGGTTGAGCCGGCGGATGCGGTCCTTGCCCACGTAGCTGCCGCGCACCTCGGCGCGGGTCTTGAAGGGTCCGCCCACCTCCTCGAGGTGGACGATGTCGCCGGGCGCGAGCGACGAGATGCTGGTCATGACGCGGGCGCCGCCGCGGCCCACGTTCTCCGCGATCGTGCGCTCTTCCTGCAGCACGGTCCCGGCGGTCCCGACGCGGCGGATGATGAAGTTCACGAAGATGTCGAGCCGGGTGACTCGGCGGCGGTCCGAGGGGGTCGGCGTCGCGCCCCCGCCCGCCTCCTCCACCGGTACGATCACCGGGTGGCCGCCGGTGGGGGCCGCGTCGGCGGGCACGCCCGACTTGGCCTGCTGCTGCGCCTTGCGCAGCGCCTCCGCCATTTCGGTGGCGTTCGAGTAGCGGTCGGCCCGGTTCTTGGCGAGCGCCTTGCGGATCACGGGGACGGCGGAGAGCGGGATCCGCGCCGCGACCGGGCCCTCGAACGGAACCGGGTCCTGGATGTGCTTGAACAGCGTCGCGACCGGCGTGTCGCCGCGGAACGGCACGGTGCCGGTGAAGATCTCGTAGACCGCGATCCCGAGCGCGTAGATGTCGGAGCGGTGGTCGATCTTGTCGCCCAGGCACTGCTCGGGGCTCATGTACTCGGGCGTGCCCATGATCTGGCCGGTGCTGGTCAGCCCGCCGCCCCCGGTGCTGCGGTCGTTGCCGCCGATCTTGGCGATCCCGAAGTCCATCAGCCGCACGCGGCCCGTGTTGTCGCGCATGATGTTCGAGGTCTTCAGGTCGCGGTGGATGATGCCGACGTCGTGGATCGCCTGCAGCCCGTCCGCGGTCTGGGTCGCCACGTCGAAGGCCTCGTCGGCTTCCAGGTAGCCGCCCTTGTCACGGGCCAACTGCTTGATGTCTGTGCCCTCGACGTACTCCATCGAGATGAAGCGCACGCCGTTGTCTTCGCCGTAGTCGTGGATGCGGCACACGTTTCGGTGGGAGACTTTGCGCGCGAGCTTGATCTCGTGGCGGAAGCGCTTGGCCATCTCGCCGGTGTTGGCGAACTCCGCGCGCAGCACCTTGATCGCCACGGTCTCGTCGAGCTCCCGGTCGTGGGCCTTGTAGACCATGCCCATGCCGCCCTTGCCGAGCGGGCTCAGGATCTCGTAGCGCTTCCCGATCACCGAGCCCTGCGTGAGGGCGGTGAGCGCGCGCCCGCACGTAAAGCAGGCTTCGGCGCTGTCGTCGTTCAGTGCCTTGCAGGCGGGGCAGATCATTGGAAGCGGGGTTCTCGGAGACGCCTGATTGTGCACCGGAACGGCCATCCCCGCGAGTCCCCGCCCGCCCGGCGGGACCCCCGCCCGCTCGCGGCCGGCCGGACGGGATGCGGGAGCCTCGGCAACCAGGGATGCGCGCGCCGCGAGAGACGCTAACATCCGACCTGCAGCAACGCACCCGCGCGTCGCGCTTGCGGAGGACCCGCGGCTGAAGCCCGCACCCCGAAAGGAAGGACGGCATGAGACGAGCGATCCTGGCCGTGACGGTGGTCCTGTTCGGGGCAGCGGGCCTCGCGAGCGCGCAGCCGTACCAGCCGACCTGGGAGTCGCTCGACAAGCGGCCCACGCCGGCCTGGTTCCAGGACGCCAAGTTCGGCATCTTCATCCACTGGGGGGTCTACTCGGTGCCCGCGTACGCGCCGGTGCTGCCCGGCAAGCTGGCGTACGCCGAGTGGTACTGGAACGCGCTCACGCGCGGCAAGGGCGAGAGCCCGAGCCCGATCCAGTCGGGCACCTGGGAGTACCACCGCAAGCAGTACGGGGCGGACTTCGACTACATGGACTTCGCGCCGCAGTTCCGCGCGGAGCTCTTCGACGCGGATCACTGGGCCGAGGTCTTCCGCCGCTCGGGAGCGAAGTACGTGGTGCCGACCTCGAAGCACCACGAGGGCTTCGCGCTGTGGCCGAGCCGCGAGGCCTCGGCCACCTGGGGCCGTCCGTGGAACGCGGTCGAGGTGGGGCCGAAGCGCGATCTCCTCGGCGAGCTGACGACAGCCGTGCGCGCGAAGGGCCTGAAGATGGGCTTCTACTACTCGCTCTACGAGTGGTACAACCCGCTCTGGCTCGAGGACAAGCCGCGCTTCGTGCGCGAGCACCTGTTCCCGCAGTTCAAGGACGTGGTGACGCGCTACGAGCCCTCGATCATCTTCTCGGACGGCGAGTGGGACCTGCCGTCCGCCGAGTGGCGGAGCCCGGAGCTGCTCGCGTGGCTGTTCAACGAGACCAAGGTCAAGGACGAGGTCGTGGTCAACGACCGCTGGGGCAAGGACTCGCGCCACAAGCACGGCGGCTACTGGACGACCGAGTACACGCCCGGCATGGCGGGCACCGACCACCCCTGGGAGGAGAGCCGCGGGATGGGCTTCTCGTACGGCTACAACCGCGCCGAGACGCTCGCCCACTACAACAGCGCGCGCACGCTGGTCATGATCCTGGTGGACACCGTGAGCCGCGGCGGCAACCTGCTGCTCGACATCGGCCCCGACGCCGATGGCACGATCCCCGTGATCATGGAAGAGCGGCTCGCCGGGATCGGCGCCTGGCTCGCCGTGAACGGCGACGCAATCTACGGCACGCGCCCGTTCACCGCCTCGAAGCAGTGGAGCGACGGCGAGGTGCCCAGGGTCGAGTACAACAAGGAGTACGACAGCGTCTACGACGTCTCGCAGCTCACGGCGAAGCCCGCGCCCGGCAAGGCCTCGATCGAGGCCTTCTTCACGCGGAAGGGCGACGCCGTCTACGCGATCCTGCCGCGCTGGCCCGGGCGACGCTTCATCTGGAAGGACGCGGCAGCGCTCGCTCCGAAGGCCGTGAGCCTGCTCGGCGCCGCGGGCGCCCTGCGCTTCACGAAAACGGGCTCGACGATCGCGATCGAGCTGCCCGACCTGCCTGAAGACCTGCTGGCGCAGCCGGCCTGGGTGCTGAAGCTCTCGCAGTAGGACGTCACGCGCGTGGACCGCATCCTGATATTGACATATGTGTTGATAACTCGTATTACTGTGACGTGGACGCCACGCACCCCGCCACATTCGTCGAGCAGTTTCACCTGCTCTTCCTCGCGCAGCTCGCGAGGCGAGTGAAGCCCGCGCTCTTCGTGTTGAAGGGCGGCTGCAACCTCCGCTTCTTCCACGGGAGCGTCCGGTACTCGGAGGACATGGACCTCGATCTCGGCGAGATCGGCGTGGGAGCCTTCCGGGACAAGGTGAGGGAGCTTCTGGCCTCCCGCCCGTTCGCCCAGGTCCTCGAGGCCAGGGGCGTCGCCATCGAGCGCGTGTCGGAGCCCAAGCCGACCGACACGACCCAGAGGTGGAAGCTGGGCCTGCGCGTCCAGGGCGCCCCTCATCCGTTGCCGACGCGGATCGAGTGCTCGCGCCGCGGTCTCGACGACGGCATCGTCCTCGGAAGCGTCGATCCGGTCGTCGCCCGCGCGTATCGGCTCCCCCCCTTCCTGGTCAGCCACTATGACGGTGCTTCAGCGCTCTGGCAGAAGATCGGCGCGCTGGCCGGCCGGCGGGAGACCCAGGCGCGCGACGTCTTCGACCTGCACCACCTGCTCGCCGGCGGCGCCAGGCTGCGCGCATCGCCCACAGCGGATCGAGACGTCGTGGAGCGTGCGCGCGCCAATGCCATGGCCGTCGATTTCGACGCGTTCAAGAGCCAGGTGCTGGCCTACCTCGAGCCCGACGCTCAGGCGCAGTACGACGCGCGCTCGGCATGGGACACGATCGTCCTGGAGGTGGTGGAGGCGCTCCGGGGAGCGGCGGAGTGAGGCTCGTCGACGTCCTCGGCACCCTCGTTTCGCTCGACGCGCCGGTCTTCACGACCCGGGATGCGGCGGCGCACCTCCGCGTGCCGAACGGACACGCCAGCGTGTCGCTCGCGCGCCTCGAGGCGGCCGGGCTCGTCGTTCGCCTCCGGCGGGGTGTCTGGGCCCTGCCGAACCGTGTCGATCCGCTGGCGCTGCCCGAGTGTCTGACCGCCCCGTTTCCGGCCTACGTTTCGCTACAGAGCGCGCTCTACCTTCACGGGATGGTCTCGCAGATTCCCGCCGTGACCTATGCCGTCACGCTGGCCCGAACCCGGCGTTTCGTCACGCCGCTCGGGACCGTGTCCCTGCATCACGTCCAGCCGACGTTCTTCTTCGGCTACGAGGACGCGGGGCGGGCCGGTGGCCGCCTCGCCACGCCGGAGAAAGCCCTCGTCGACTTCCTGTACCTCACGCCGGCCCGGTCGCGGCTCTTTCGGGCACTCCCTGAGCTCGAATGGCCGAAGACCTTCAGGCCGGGCGTCGCCCGTTCGATCGTCAAACGGATCGAGCCCGCGTCCAGGCGCCGAGCTGTCGCCCGGAAGCTGGACGAGTTGCTGGCCAAGAGACGAGTAGCGTAGGTCCAGCGCTTCGCACGAACCCGCGGCCCCGTGCGCCTGCCAGCTAGCGCACCGCCACGCTCGTCATGACGTCCACCTTGAAGGCCGCCGCGACCGTGAAGACCTGCTGCGACTGGGCGTGCAGCACGGCCGCGTCGGGGTTCGACTTGGCCGCAGCTGCCATCCCGACGGCGGCGCCGACCGCCGCCCCCGTGGAGGCTCCGTCGAAGGGGTCGGCCGCGTCGCCGATCTTGCGTCCGAGACTCGCGCCCCGGACGATCTTCTTGCCCCCGTGCCCCGCTTCTCCCGCGACCGTGATCGGCCGTGTCTGGATGGGCACGGCGCGCTCCCCCACCTGCAGCTCGGTCAGCGTCACGCTCAGCGAGGGCTTCGCACGCATGTTGTCCCCGTGCTCGGCGGAAGCGACCAGTCCGTACACGCGGGCCCCGCGGGGTGCTATGAACCGCCCGCCCGCGGAGAGGTCGGCGTCTAGGAAGCCCTGGAAGCGGTCGCCCGCCTTCGCGGTGTCCGAGGTGACGTCGGAGGCCAGTCGGACGACGAGCACGGTCTCCGCCGGCACGACGATCGACTCGGCGACCGTCGTCACCGGCGGCGCGCCCGCGGAGGGCGAAGCCCCGGACGCAGGGGCCGAAGCACCGCCCGGCGGCTGGGGCGGGCGGTCCACCATCACGTACAGCTCCTTGCCGTCCGCGGACAGGTACGGCACGTAGTACTGGCCGTTGGCGGCGAAGTACATCGTATTGAGCTGCACCACCTGGAAGTCGGGGGCCAGGGCGGGGATGAACACCACGCCGGCCGGCGCCGTCACGACCACGAAGCTCTCCTGGCTCCCGCTCACCACGCGCCTGTAGAACGCGTTCGAGTAGAGGTAGTAGGTGGTGCCGGAGACGGTCACCAGCACGCGCTCCGCCGGCAGCGCCTGGATCTGCGCGCCCGTGGGCGCCGGCACCGCCTGGTAGACGACCGATCCCTGGCTGCTCGTCGTCTGCTTGCTGTAGCTGCCGTCCTTGGACATGAGGTAGGCGACGCCCGCGACCATCAGCACGGCCGCGCCCGCAGGCGGGCTCGAGTAGTACGAGTAGTAGGGCGGCGGCACCGGGTAGTAGTAGTGCGCACCCCCATAGGTGTACGGGCGGTAGTAGGCGCCGCCGTACGAGTAGTAGGGCCGGCCGTAGTAGGTGGACGTCTTGTAGCCCGAGGGCAGCGTCGTCGTGACCTTGCCGCCGTAGGGCCCCACCGTCGCCGTGTTCCAGCCGCCGTAGGGGTTCTTCGCAGCCGCGCCCGCGTAGCTGCCGTTGTACTTCGTGTTGACGCTGCCGGCCGCCACCGGCTGGCCGTAGGCGTTGCGGCCCACGGCACCCTGGCCCGAAGCCTCGCGGCCGGTGCTCGTGCTGGCGCTGCCTTCGACGGTGGCGTAGCCTCCCTGGCCCTCGACCGTCCGCTCGCGCGAGGCCGACTGGCCCCAGGCGTTCGTGGCGGTCGAGCTGCGCTCGACGCTCGGGTCCTGGGTGTTGATGTCCTTGTTGACGCTCTTCGAGGCGCCGCTCTGGGTCTGGACCTGCTTGTTGACGTTGTAGCCTTCGCCCGTCTGGCTGACCGTTCGCGAGCCGCTCGCGTGCTGGCCCTGCCAGGAGCCCGTGTTGCCCGAGTGGCTGTAGCTGCCGCGCGACGCGGCGGAGACGGAGCCGCGTCGGCTCGCGGCGAAGAGCGGCACGCCCTGTCCGAACGCGACGAGGGCGGCCATGACGACCGCCGTGGCTTCGCGCCTCATGGCTTCACCTCCGGCTTGCTCTCGGCCTTCGCTTTCGGCGCGGCTTCGGCCGTCGCGGCGGGTACGGGAACGCCGTCCTCGAGGAACGCCGGGATCTCGACCCGGCGCGCCCCCTCGGGCGGCACGAACGTAAACAGCTCGTCGGGAGCCTTGGCGTCGAGGTTCCACTTGCGGATCGTGACCGAGTACTGCGGCACCTCGTCCTCGGTCTTGTAAGCGATCACCAGCTTGCGCGGTACCGGGTCCTTCCCTGCGTCGATCCAGAGCTGCCAGTCGATCGTGGCCTGCTCGAACGAGAGGTGGTGGCACGGAACCCCGGCCGCCTCGTGGACCCCCAGGTACACCCCGCGCTGCACGCTCTGCATCAGCCGGGAGTAGACGTCGGCGTACAGGAAGTCGGCGAGCGGGACCACCGTGCCCGTCTTCTCGAACGCCCAGTCGAGCGCCTCGTCGATCGTGTCGGGCACCGTGCCGCTCACCCAGACGTTCTGCTCCTTGTCGAGCGCCCAGAGCGCCTTGCCGTCGTACCAGAAGGAGCGGTTGACCGCGTCGCCCGACGCGTCGCCCACGAGGCGGTCGGGCCGCCGCAGGGCGACGTGGCGCGTGCTCGTGAGCTGGCGCCTCGGGCTGTGCTCGGGCACCTCGTCGTAGATCTCCTCCGCCTCGAGGGCGAAGGCGGCCGAGCGGGCGAGACGCTCGCTCATCTGGCGCACGAGCTCGTCCGCCCTCGCGTCCACGAGCCGCGACCCGGGGGCGAGCTCCGGCTCGATCGGCGGGGGCGGTGGCTCCTGAGCCGCCACTACGGCCGCCAAAAGGACGAATGCGACCACCCAATGCGTTTTCCGCATGCTCACTCCTTCTGCAACGTCGCCAGACCTGCGTTACGCGTCGACATCAGAACGAATCGCGAAGTGGAGAACTCCCGCGGCCTGCGACAGACGTCTCTTCACGAGGCCCTCCACGAGGCCAATCGGGTGTGTCGCTTCATGGCACTCTCGCTCGGGCCCAGGCGGGCCGCGCGCGATCGCGCTACTCCGTGCGGCGCCTCGCTTCCCTCTGCGCTTCGCTCACCGCGGCGTCGGCCTTCGCGCTCGCGTCGCGCACCTCCACGGTCACCCTCGGGATACGCCCCGTGAAGCGCGACTTCGCCTCCGCCCCGACCGCCTCGACCACGGGCGTTCCGAGGTCGATCCCGACGTCGGCCGTCTCGTCGGCGGAGAAGATCGCGGCCTGCGTGTGCTCGATGCGCCCCTGGGCGACCTGCTGGCCGTCGACGGAGAGAGTGGCGACGCCCCCCTTGCCCGGGCCGCCGCCGTCGTAGGCGAAGTCGAGCCGGAGGGTCCTCTTCCCGGGCGCGAGCGGGGCCGTGGCCTTCATGCTGCTGCGCGAGAGGCCGAGGAAGTTGTAGTCGTAGCCGGGCAGCCCGTCCTTCACGTAGAGCGACCAGCCGCCGAATCGGCCCCCCTGCGCGAGGATCGTGCCGTTCGCGCCGCCCGGCGGGACCTCGACCTCGGCGGTGATCGTCTTCGAGCGGTTCTTCACGTTGATGAAGACGCTCTCCATCATCCCGGTCATTCCCTCGGCGAGCGTCAGCGAGGTGCGCCCGCCCATCAGGTCGGGCCGGCCGACGACCGAGGCCATCGTGCGCTCCAGGAAGCGGTCGTCGAGCGGCAGCACGTGGTGCTTCTCGGCTTCCTTCAGGAAGAGGGCCTTCAGCTCCTCGACCTTCTTCGGTTCCTTCGCCGCGAGATCGGTCGAAAGGCTGAAGTCGGACCGCACGTCGTAGAGCTCCCAGGCGTCCTCGGCGAGGCCCCGGCGGGGCTTCGGCTCCCACGGGGCCTTGTGGATCGTGCGCGCGAGCCAGCCGTCGTGGTAGATCGCGCGGTTGCCGGCGATCTCGAAGTACTGCGTGACGTGTCGTTCCTTGGCCCTCGGGTCGTCGAACGTGTAGGCGAGGCTCGTGCCCTCCATCGGGATCTGCGGCGTGCCGTTCACGACCTTCGGCTCGGGCAGCCCGGCCGCTTCCAGGATCGTCGGAGCGACGTCGATCACGTGACCGAACTGCGTGCGGATCTCGCCCTTCGTCCGGATCCGCTTCGGCCAGGAGACCACCATGCCGTTCCGAGTGCCGCCGAAGTCCGAGGCCACCTGCTTCATCCAGCCGAAGGGCGCATCGAACGCGACCGCCCAGCCGGACGCCATGTGCGGGTAGGTCTCCGGGGAGCCCCACTTGTCGAGCAC
>CAZMRX010000160.1:10751-11517 GCA_964568755.1 uncultured Acidobacteriota bacterium
CGTTTCCTGGACGCCGTTGAAGTAGGTGTATTCGTTGAACATCCCGTTGGCACCCCCTTCGCCGCTCGTGCCGTTGTCGCCCGCGATGTAGAAGACGAGCGTGTTGTCGGCCTGACCGGTGGCGGCCACCGCGTCGAGCATCCGCCCGACCTCGTGGTCGGTGTAGTCGACGAAGGCCGCGAACACCTCGGCCTGCCGGGCGAACAGGCGCTTCTCGTCGGCCGAGAGGGCCTCCCAGTCCCGGATCGCGGGCGGCTTCGGGGCGAGCGTCGTCCCCGGCGGGACGATGCCCGCCTTCAGCTGGCGCGCGAGCGTCTCCTCGCGCACCTTGTCCCAGCCCTGGTCGAACTTGCCCTTCCACCTGGCGATCCACTCGGGCGGGACGTGGTGCGGTGCGTGCGTCGCGCCCGGCGCGAAGTAGACGAAGAAGGGCTTCTGCGGCGTGAGGGCCTTCTGGTAGCCGATCCAGGCCGCGGCCTTGTCGGTCATGTCCGTCATGAAGTGGTACTTCGGGTCGTCGGGCAGCTCCACGGGCGCCGTGCCGTCGAACAGGTAGGGCGCCCACTGGTTCGTCTCGCCGCCGATGAAGCCGTAGAACTTGTCGAAGCCCTGGTGCGTCGGCCAGCGGTCGAACGGCCCCGAGACGCCCGTCTCCCAGGCCGCCGTCTCGTGCCACTTGCCGAAGGCGGCGGTGCTGTAGCCGTTGAGGCGCAGCATCTCGGCGACCGGCGCGGTCGCGCTCGGGATCTGGCCGGTCGCTCCCGGC
>CAZMRX010000161.1:0-1595 GCA_964568755.1 uncultured Acidobacteriota bacterium
TGGACGGTGGGCGTGATGTCGCCGATCTCGTCGAGGAAGAGGGTCCCGCCGTCGGCCGCCTCGAAGCGCCCCGCGCGCGTGAAGATCGCCCCGGTGAACGAGCCCTTCTCGTGGCCGAACAGCTCGCTCTCGAGCAGCGTCTCGGGCAGCGCGGCGCAGGCGACCTTGACGAACGGCTTCTTGTGGCGCGGGCTCGTCTGGTGCAGCGCCTGGGCGAACAGCTCCTTGCCGGTGCCGCTCTCCCCGAGCAGCAGCACCGACGCGGACGAGGCGGCCACCTGGCGGATGGTCTTGAACACCGACAGCATCTCGGGGCTCTCGCCGACCAGGTTGTCGAGCTTGTACTTGTGCTCGAGCCGCTCGCGAAGCGAGCGCGCCTCGGCGAGCAGGCCCTTGCGCTCGAGCGCCTTCTGCAGCACCACCTCGAGCTCCTCGACGTCGATCGGCTTGCCCAGGTAGTCCTCGGCCCCGAGCTTCATGGCCTTGACCGCGGTCTTCACCGTGCCGTAGGCGGTCATCACGATCACCATCGTCTCGGGGCGCAGCTCCTTGATCTTGGCCAGCAGCTCGATCCCGTCCATGCCCGGCATGCGCAGGTCGGTCAGCACCAGGTCGGGGTCGTGCCGCTCGACGAGCTGCAGGCCCGTGCGCGCCTCGTGGGCGCGCTCGACGTCGTAGCCGTCCTCCTTGAGCAGCGTCTCGAGCGCCGCCGCCGCGTTGACCTCGTCGTCGATCACCACGATCCGGCCCTTGCTGCTCATGCTTCGTCTCCCGCGGCCGCGTCGGGCCGCTCCACCTTGAGGCTGACCGTGAACACGGCGCCAGCGCCCGGCTCGCTCGTGGCGACGATCTCGCCGCCGTGCTCGAGCACGATCTGCTGCGCGATGCTGAGGCCGAGGCCGGTGCCGCGAGCCTTGGTGGTGACGAAGAGCTGGAACACGTCGAGCCCCTCCGGCAGGCCCGGTCCCGTGTCCTTCACCACCAGCAGCGCGCGGCCGTCCACCAGGCCGGTCGCGACCTCCACGGTCCCGCCGTCGGGCATCGCCTCGATCGCGTTCTGCACCAGGTTGATCACCACCTGCTTCATCTTCTCGGGGTCCACGCGCACGTCCGGGGGCGGCTCGCCGATCCGCTCGCGGCGCAGCGTGACGCCGGTGGCGCGGGCCTCGGGCCGCAGCAGCCGCGTCACCTCGTCGACGATCGCGTCGAGGCTGGCGGGGCGGTACTGCACGCGGTTGCTGCGCGAGAACTGCAGGAAGTCGCCCACCAGGTTGTCGAGGCGCTTGACCTCCTCGCGGATCACGCCCACCAGCTGCTTCATCTGGCCGGCCACGGGGGCCGGAAGGGGAGCCACGCGGCGCTCGAGCACCGAGAGCTGGAGCGCTATCGAGTTGAGCGGGTTGCGGACCTCGTGGGCGAGGCCCGAGGCGAAGGTGCCGACGACGGCCATCTTCTCGCTCTGGATGATGCGGGCCTGGGCCTCGTTGAGCTCGCGGTAGGCGCGGCGCGCCTTGTCGTAGAGCCGCGCGTTCTCGAGCGCGACCGAGGCCTGCGACGCGAGCGCCTCGGCGACGTCGATCTGGTCCTCGCTCCAG
>CAZMRX010000161.1:1605-9918 GCA_964568755.1 uncultured Acidobacteriota bacterium
GGCCGCTCGCAGGTGAGCACCAGCAGGCCGAGCGTCGCCTTGCGCGCGACGAGCGGCAGCACCAGCGCCGCCGCCCCCGCCCAGCGCCGCGCCAGCTCCTTGTTGACGCCCGCGTCCTGGTTCCAGTCGTTGACGGTGATCGGGACCTGCTGCTCGAGCGCGCGCCGGTGCAGGCTGTCGCCGAGCTCGGTCAGGTCGACGCGCTCGCCCTTGCGCAGCTCGGGATGAGCGAGGCCGGCCAGGTGGCCGACCACGAGCTCGCGCGGGTCGGATCCGAGCAGGATGTGGACGCGGTCGACGCGCACGACACCGAGCGCCGTCTGGCCAACCGCCTCGAGCACGGCCTCCGGGTCGAGCGACTGGCCGATGCCCTTGTTGAGCGCCGCGAGCGCCCGCGCCTCCTGGTTGTACAGGCGCTCGGCCTTCAGGTGGAGCGCCCCCTCGACCGCGAGGCAGAGCTGGCGGCCGACGGTCTCGAGGAACAGCAGCTCGGCGGCGTCGAACGTCTCGCCGGGAAGCGCCGCCACGTTCAGCACTCCGCGGCTCGGGCCCTTGAGCACGAGCGGCACGCTAGCGTGCGCGGCCGGCTGCTCCAGTCCCTCGGCGATCATCGGCATGCGCGGGCACTGCTCGGTGTTGCGCGCCTGGCCGCCGTGGCCGGTGGCGTGCACCTCGCGGCACAGGCACTCGCCGAGCCCCTTGCGCTCGACGAGCGCCAGGTACTCGGGCGAGAGCCCCCGGTGCGCCGCCAGCCGCAGCCGGCCTCCGGCGTCGTCCCACAGCAGCACCCACGCCGAGCGCAGGCCGAGGCCGTCAAGCAGGCCCTCGAGCGTCGAATCGAGGATTGCGTCGACGTCTTCCTGGCGGTGATGGCGGGCGGAGAGATCGGCGAGGATCGCGAGCTCGCGCTCGCGTGAGGCCACGCTCGCCTCGAGCGCATCGATCCGTTCGGCGAGGCTCTGCTCCGATTCGGGCGTCACGAGACGTTTGTTCGGCAAGTCTTGCGCCACCTCCTGAGATGGTGACACAAATCCATGAGGAGCGTGAGGTTAGTGTGAAGGCAGGCCATACCCTCCAAACGGACGGGTAACTGCAGAAGCTGCGTGAGGATCGCACGACCCGCGTGTTTTGCAGAGACCCTCGAGAAAGGTGGATTCAGAGAGGACTCGTGGCTCCTGGCTCTCAAAGGGGGATTCTGGAAGGACTCGTGGCTCCTCGGCTCTCAAGATCTTGGAAGGCTCGTGGCTCTTGGCTCTCAAAGGGGGATCTTGGGAGGACTCGTGGCTCGTTGGCTCTCAAAGGGGGATCTTGGAAGGGGCATGATTCGCCTGCGTTCCTGTTCTGGGGGGGGGGAACGCCCCCCCCCAGACCCCCCGGTTGCTCGTTGCCCTTTGTCGGTAGTCTGTAGTTCGTTGCTTCTTGTGTCGCGTCGACGGTCGGCGGGTCGGCGGTCAGGCGACTGGCGTGCGCTCGCGGGCGCGGGTAGAGTGGACGTGGAGGACGACGTGCCAGCCAACACGGGACGAAACGACCCCTGTCCCTGCGGATCGGGGAAGAAGTACAAGCAGTGCCACCTGGCCGCTGACGAGGCCAAGGAGCGCGAGGCGCGCGCCAAGGCCACGGCCGCCGCTCCGGCCCCCGCGGCCGAACCGGAGGCGGAAGGCGCGGCCCCCGCGCCGGGCGCGCGGCCGAAGCACGTGACGCGTCAGCCCTGGAAGAAGACCGCGACCAACACGCAAGGCTTCGGCAAGACCAGCCTGCCGCGCAAGGTGGGCGGCGGCTAGCCGTGTGCTGGCGGCGGCTGGCCGCGGCGGCCGCCGCCGCGACCGGCCTCGCCTGCGCGTCGGCCACGAGCTACCTCGATCCCGGGGGGCCGTTCCACCAGCTCCGGCGCGAGTCGCAGCCGCCCGCGCCGAACACGCCCGGGCCGCTGCGCGTGGTGAGCTTCAACATCGCCTACGCGGTCCACATCGACCGCGCGCTCGAGGTGCTTCGGGAGCAGGCGGCGCTGCGCGACCCCGACGTGCTGGCGCTGCAGGAGATGGACGCCCCCGGCACCGAGCGGATCGCGAGAGCGCTCGGGATGAACGCCGTCTATTTCCCGAGCGGCGTGCACCCCAAGCACGACCGCGACTTCGGCTGCGCCGTGCTGTCGCCCTGGCCGCTCGAGCAGGCGCGCAAGCTGGTGCTGCCGCACGGGGCGCGCGGCAGCGGCCTGCGGCGCTCCGTCACGGTGGCGACGGTCGTCCGCGGCGCGCAACGGATCCGCGTCTACTCGCTCCACCTGCCGTCGCCGTTGGCGATCTCGGGCGGCTCGCGGCGCGAGCAGCTGCGCGTCCTCGCCGAAGACGCGGCACGGAGCGCCGACCCGGTGCTGATCGCGGGCGACTTCAACAGCCACGGCAAGGTCGCGGAGCTGGAGCGCGCCGGCTTCGCCTGGCTCACGCGCGAGCTCGGGGACACCACGCGCTTCCGGCTCCTCGGCATCCCGATCACCGGCCTCAGCTACGACCATTTCCTGGCGCGCGGGCTGCGCCTCGCGGCCGGCCCGCCCGCCCTCGGCGTCGTCGCGGACAACCGCGAAGCGAGCGATCACCTGCCGATCTGGGCGCTGCTCCTGCCCGACGACGCCCCGCGCTGACGCCGCGGCCGCGCGCCTCGAGCGCCTTGACCCGGATGTGACCGCGGAATAGGGTGCCGGCGGCCCGGAGGTCCTGTCGATGCGGCTGCGCGGCGTCGTGCTCCTGTCCACCTCGTTGGCGCTCGGCCTGGCGGCGTCTCGCGGCGCTGCCGTCGCGGCGATCCCGCTGCCCGAGCACCCGCGACCCGACCTCGAGCGGGCGGAGTGGGTGAACCTCAACGGCGAGTGGGCTTTCCGCTTCGACAAGGACGGCGCGGGCGAGCGCGAGCGGTGGTTCGCGGCGCCGCTCGCGGAGTTCCCGCTCAGGATCCAGGTGCCGTTCCCGTGGGGCTCTAAGCTGTCGGGCGTCCCGGACGAAGCCGACGTCGCGTGGTACGCGCGCAAGCTCCGCGTGCCGGAGAGCTGGGCGGGCCAGCGCGTGTTCCTGGTGGTGGGCGCCTCCGACTGGAAGACGAGCGCCTGGCTCGACGCCGCCCCGCTCGGCTCGCACCAGGGGGGCTACACGCCGTTCGAGCTCGAGCTCACGGCGCTCGCGAAGCCGGGGCAGGAGCAGAGCCTGGTGCTGCGCGTGGACGACACGCCGCACGCATTCAAGCTCGAGGGCAAGCAGGGTTACGGGAAGGCGCGCGGCCTCTGGCAGACGGTCTACCTCGAAGCGCGACCCGCCCTGCACGTGGAGTCGTTCGAGTTCCACCCCAGCGTGGCCGGGAAGCGCGTCGAGCTGCGCGTGCGGCTGAGCGACCCCGCCCCCGCGGGCACGGCGCTCGAGCTGCGGGTTCCGATGGCAGGCGCGGGCGACCCCTCGTTCGCCGAGGCGCGCCAGGCCGTGGCCCCGGGAGCGCGCGAGGCGCGGCTCACGCTTCCGCTGGGGGCGAGCCCGCGTCTCTGGTCGCTCGAGGACCCGCACCTGTACCAGGCGAGCGTGACGCTGACGACCGCCTCGGGCCGAGACGCCGTGAAGGGCTACTTCGGCCTGCGCGAGATCGGCGTCGCGAAGCTGCCCGGCCTCGGCCACCCGTACGTGGCGCTCAACGGCACGCCCGTCTACCTGCAGATGACGCTCGACCAGGGCTGGCACCCCGAGGGCTTCACCAGCTGGCCGAGCGACGCCGCGATGCGCGAGGAGGTCCTGATCGCGCGCCGGCTGGGCTTGAACGCGATCCGCACGCACGTCAAGGTCGAGCCGCCGCGCAAGCTGTACTGGGCCGACCGGCTCGGCGTGCTGGTGATGAGCGACGTGCCGAACTCCTGGGGCGAGCCCGACGCGGCGATGCGTCAGGAGTGGGAGACGGCGCTACGCGGGATGCTGCGCCGCGACTTCAACCACCCCGCGATCTTCTCGTGGGTCCTGTTCAACGAGCAGTGGGGTCTGCTGACGAAGGGCAGCGACGGGAAGAAGACGTTCCTGCCG
The DNA here is from genome assembly GCA_964568755.1 of uncultured Acidobacteriota bacterium. Taxonomy (GTDB): domain Bacteria; phylum Acidobacteriota; class Vicinamibacteria; order Fen-336; family Fen-336; genus DATBSL01. Next base: position 5,658 of record CAZMRX010000161.1, read on the forward strand.
GAGACGCAGGCCTGGGTCGAGACGCGCTACGACCTGGCCAAGTCGCTCGACCCGACGCGGCTCGTCGAGGACAACTCGCCCTGCTGCGGCGGCGGCCACGTCAAGACCGACCTCAACAGCTGGCACATGTACCTGCCCGGCTGGAAGTGGAAGGCCGAGCTCGACGCGGCCGAGGCGCAGACGTTCCCGGGCTCCGCCTGGAACTACCTGGGCGGGCGAAAGCAGCGCGGCGAGCCGATGCTCAACAGCGAGTGCGGCAACGTCTGGGGCTACGAGGGCTCGACCGGCGACGTCGACTGGAGCTTCGACTACCACGCCATGATCGACGAGTTCCGCCGCCACCCGAAGACGGCCGGCTGGCTCTACACCGAGCACCACGACGTGATCAACGAGTGGAACGGCTACGTGCGCGCCGACCGCTCGGAGAAGGAGACGGGCGTGGGCGAGCTCGTGCCCGGCATGTCGCTGCGCGACTGGCACGCCCCCTTCTACGTCGCTGTCGGCGCCTATCCGACGACGTCCGCGCGCGCGGGCGAGACCGTGTCCGTGCCGCTGTGGGCGTCGTTCATGACGGACGTGTCGCCGGGGCCGGAGCTGCGGCTGCGGCTCGAGCTGGTGGGCCACGACGGCCTCGGCCGCTTCCGCGAGTGGTGGCGCGGCGAGCGCAGGGTGGGCTTCGAGCCGTGGCTGTCGCGGGCGCTCGAGCCGGTGCTCGTGACGATGCCGCGGTCCCGCGCTGTCGCCGTGCTGCGCGCGACGCTCGAGGACGCCGCCGGCCGCGTGCTGCAGCGCAACTTCACGAGCTTCCTGGTGGGGGAGGGCACCTCGCCGCGCGACGAGACGCTCGCCGCGGACGGCGCGACGCTGCGGCTGCTGCGCGTGGCCCCCGACAGCTTCAGCGATTCAAGCTGGAGCGAGCGGCACTGGACGGCGATGGACGGCCGCAAGCAGAACGGCGCGGGCGCCGGCTTCTTCGAGTACCGGCTCGCCTGGCCGAAGGACCTGCGAGCCGAGGACGTGCTGGGCGCGAGCTTCGTCGCCGAGCTCGGGGCCAAGCAGCTCTTCGGCAAGGACCGCCGCGACAAGGGCCGCGTCGAGGGCGACTTCATGCTCGGGGGCGGGACGAACGACCCCGGCCTCAACCCCAACTCCTACCCGATGACAGACGGCTCGCGGCACCCGAGCGCGGTGCGCATCGTCGCGAACGGCATCGCCCTCGGGACGTTCGAGCTGCCGGACGACGCGGCCGACCACCGCGGGCTCTTGTCGTGGCACGCGCAGAAGCGCGACGGGAAGCTCGACGAGGCGGGCTCGTACGGGACGCTCGTCACGGCGACGCTGCCCGCCGCGGCGCTGGCCGAGGCCGCGCGGGCGGGGGAGCTGCGCGTCCGTCTCGAGGTGGACACGGCGCTGCCCGGGGGCCTGGCCGTCTACGGCGAAGCGAGCGGGCGCTTTCCGCTCGACCCGACCGTCACGCTGGCGCTGCGCCGCTGAGAGCGGACGCTCAGGGCTTCGGCGGCGGGTACTTCGCGATCAGCTGGCGGACGGCCGCCTTGGTCTCGGCGTCGATCCGCTGCTTGTCGATCGAGCGGTAGTCGGTGGAGGCGGTCCAGACCGGCTTCTGGTCGCTCGCGCGCTGCAGCTCCACGAGCAGGGTCCCCTCCGTCACCTTCCCGATGTCGACGCTGGTCGTGTGCTGGCCGGCGCCGCCCGGCAGCGTCGTCTCGCTGTCCTTGGCGGTGCCCTGCAGCGCCTCGCGCTTCCGCGCGTAGTAGCGGACCAGCAGGTCGCCGGCGCCGGAGGCCGCCTTCTCGAGCCCCTTCTTCTCGAGCTCGCGCTCGACGTACCACACGATGCGCGCGTGCATCGCGGGGTCTTCGGCGACCTGGCCGGTGTCCTTCCAGCTGAAGGTCTTGAAGGCCTTGAAGTCGGCCGCCTTGTCGTACTCGAGCTCGACCTTCGGCATCTTGAACTGCTGCGCGCGGGCGAGGGGCGCAGCCAGGGTCACGATGCCGAGCCCGGCCGCGAGCGCGCCGCAGCCGACGGCCGCCCGGACCCACGCTGCGGACCGACCGCGGACGGGGAGAGGCTTCACGGTCCTGCGTCCTCGGGCTGTCAGCGCTTCTTCGCAGCCTTCTTGCGGCCCGCCTTCTTGGCCGCCTTCTTCTTGCCCTTGCGCTTGCCGGCCTCCGCCTTGGCGGTCTTGGCGAGGTCGGCGCGGTGGGCGCGCTCGTAGGTCTGGATATCCTTGAACTTCCCGCCCGCGTCGCGGACCGCGTACAGCTTCTTGCCCTTGCTGCTGCGGTGGGTGGTGCGCCTTGCCTTCGCCATGAGACCTCCTCGAGTGGATGCCGAATCATGCGCGATCGGGATGGCGCCGCGCAAGCGCCCGCGTCAGTCGAGCAGCCGCTTCAGGATCTCCGGGTCCTTCTCTTCCTGCGCCAGCACCGAGTGGCAGGTGCTGCAGTCCTGGGAGATGGTCTTGCCGTCGGCCGTGGTGTGCTGCTCGTCGTGGCAGCGGAAGCAGCCGACCTCGCCGCTCATCTCCGGGTGGCCGATGTGGTTCGAGTAGGTGCCCCACTTGACGTTCATGGCGGGGAACACGTTCCAGGCCCAGATGTCGCCGAGCGCCTTGCCCGCGGCGCCGACCGCGTCCTGCTTCTGCGCCGCGATCTCGGGGTAGGTGCTCGCGTAGAAATCCGCGATCGCCTTGGCGATCCCGGCGCGCGCGGCGTCGTGGCTCGGGTACTCGACGAGCAGGGCCTTCAGGCCCTCGCGGCGCACGTAGGGCAGCGAGGGGTCGATGCGCCGGTCGAGCAGCGCCGCGTCCAGCTCGCGCGCGGGCTCGCGGTACACGTGGGTCGGCCGGTTGTGGCAGTCGACGCAGTCCATGGTCCGCCACTCGCTCGCGGCCTGCGCCTCCTTCGAGTCGGCGGCCGGTCCCTTGTAGCGGCGCGTGGTGCCGTCCTTGGCCGACATCTCGACCTCGTACACGGTCTGGCGCTTCGCGTCGGCGCGGTAGCGCACCACGTGGTCGGGATCGACGTGCCAGTGGATCCCGTGGCTGCGGCCCGCCTGCCGGCCGCCCACCTTGACCACCAGCACCGTCTTCGTCTCGGTGTTGGCCTCGTCCTCCGAGAAGTGCGTGTTGACCCGGAAGCGGTCGCCCACGAACTTGTTCGGCCAGTGGCACTGCTCGCACGTCTCGCGCGCCGGGCGCAGGTTGTGGACCGGCACCGCGATCGGCCGCGGGTAGAGGTCGAGCGCCACCGAGACGAGCTGCCACGAGCCCGAGAGCTTGGACTTGACGAACCAGTTGGCGCCTTCTCCGATGTGGCACTCGACGCACTTCACGCGCGCGTGCGGCGAGCGCTTGTAGGTCGTGTACTCCGGCTCCATCACCGAGTGGCAGGCGGAGCCGCAGAACGCCGTCGACTCCATCACCTCGACGCCCTTGTAGGTCGCGGCCGCCAGGATCACCACGTTGACCACCGACAGCAGCAGGAACACCAGCACGTTCCGGCGCACGCGGTCCACGTTCAGGTCCCAGACCGGCAGCGTCTCTTCGAAGTCCTGGCCCGCCGCCAGGGCGCGCCGGTGGCGGACTCGCTCGCGCCACAGGCCGAGCGGGATCAGCAGCAGCCCGAGCACGAACAGCCCGGGAATGATCAGGAACGCCAGGATCCCGATGTACGGCCCGCCGTGATAGCCGACCGCGTCGAGGACGAAGAGCGTCAGGAACAGCATGGCGCTCACCGTCGTGACGACGGCTCCCGCCATGCCGAGCGGGTTGCGCGTGATGTGCGCGATGAAGCGGGTGAAGGTGCCGACGACGTTTCGCATTCGTCTCCTCTCGAGGTGAAGCCGCCCGAAGCTTAGGGCAAGCCCTCGCGCGCGTAAAGGGTTCGCGCACCCTGGTCAGTTTGATCCGGGAGGATGAGCCGTTCGCTTCTTGGTCCGCAGGCGGTTCCTTTGGACACTTGACGTGCCTCGGGGTGCTTGGGCGCCTCGGGTCGCGTCGGGGGTGGGCGATGGGGCGCGTCTTCGGACACCGCGAGCACCTCGTGCGGGTCTTGGGGCTGTTCCTGGCCGGCATCGTCGTGTTCGTCGTCCTGCAGCGGCTCCTGATTCCGGAGGGCTTTGGCCGCTACGGCCACTACCGCGCCGGGGCGCTCGACGACGCGCGCGCCCATCCGATCGCGTACGCCGGACGGGCCGCCTGTCTCGACTGCCACGCCGACGCCGCCGAGGCGGCGAAGGG
>CAZMRX010000161.1:10018-11482 GCA_964568755.1 uncultured Acidobacteriota bacterium
ACGCACCTGCTGCTGCTCACCGGCGCGGCCCAGCTCGCGTTCGACGCGGTCGTGCGCGGCGAGCCGGAGGCCGCGCCCAACTACAAGACCACCGACCACTGGTGGGCGATGGCGATCGACGTCGAGAAGTGCATCGGCTGCGGCAACTGCGTGCGGGCGTGCAAGGAGGAGAACGACGTCCCGCGCGAGCCCTTCTACTTCCGCACCTGGGTCGAGCGCTACCACGTCCCGAACGGCGACATCGAGCACCCCCAGGTCGACTCGCCGAACGGCGGATACGACGGCTTCCCCGAGAAGTACCGGGCGGGAGACGGCGCCAAGAGCTTCTTCGTCCCCAAGCTCTGCAACCACTGCGCGCATTCGCCGTGCGTCCAGGTGTGCCCGGTCGGCGCCACCTTCGAGGCGCAGGACGGCGTCGTGTTGGTGGACAAGAGCTACTGCCTCGGCTGCCGCTACTGCGTGCAGGCCTGCCCCTACGGCTGCCGCTTCATCGACCCGCGCACCTCGACCGTGGACAAGTGCTCGCTGTGCTACCACCGCATCACCCGCGGGCTCACCACCGCGTGCTGCGAGACCTGCCCGACCGAGGCGCGGGTGCTCGGCGACCTCAAGGACCCCAAGGACCCGATCCACGAGTTCCTGCGCACGCACAAGATCCAGGTGCTCAAGCCGCAGATGGCTACCGGGTCGAAGGCCTACTACGCCGGGCTGGATGGTTCGGTGCGGTAGCCCCGGACCAGCGAAACGGAGCTCTGAACGAGACGAGAGATCTCGAGAGGGGAAGAGGAACTGTGAGTCAGGAACGGCCAGGACTTTCTGGACTGAGCCAGCGGGGGGCTGAGCGCCCCCCGTGCCCCCGCTAGCGTATGGAATCCATCCTCCACGGGGTCGAAGGCTACATGTACCCGAACGAGATGGAGCTCCAGTGGAGCATCCTGATCGTGCTGTATCCCTTCATCACGGGCCTGGTGGCGGGCGCCTTCATCCTGGCGTCGCTCGAGCGCGTGTTCCGCGTCGAGTCGGTCAAGCCGACCTACCGACTGGCGCTGCTCACGGCGCTCGCGTTCCTGCTTGTGGCGCCGCTGCCGCTCCAGCTCCACCTCGGGCACCCCGAGCGCTCGCTCGAGATGTACCTCACGCCCCACACCGCCTCGGCGATGGCGATGTTCGGCTTCGTCTATCTCTGGTACCTGATGGCCGTGCTGCTGCTCGAGATCTGGCTCGACTATCGGCGCGAGATCGTGCAGCTGGCGCGCAGCACCACCGGGCCGCTGCGCTACCTCTACCGGCTGCTCACGCTCGGCTCGTACGACGTGAGCGAGGAGGCGCTGCGCGTCGACGAGCGCGCGGGCTTCGTGGTCACGCTGATCGGCATTCCCTCGGCGTTCCTGCTGCACGGCTACGTGGGCTTCATCTTCGGCTCGGTGAAAGCCAACCCCTGGTGGTCGACGCCGCTGATGCCGA
>CAZMRX010000162.1:0-11476 GCA_964568755.1 uncultured Acidobacteriota bacterium
CGCCGTCGCCGGCGAGACGCACGAGTACACCGACATGTACCCGGGCATGGCGAAGGCCGCGCGCGACGAGGGCTTCGCCGAGATCGCCGACTGGTTCGAGACGCTCGCGAAGGCCGAGAAGTCGCACGCCGGCCGCTTCCAGAAGCTGCTCGACAGCATCAGCTAGGCGGGACCCGCGCCACGGGCGGCGTTCGCCGCCCGTGGCGTCCCGAAGCGACCATGACGACACCCGGCAGCCCCCACAACATCTCCTACAAGCCCACCGCGGGCCTCTCCTACGACCCCGACGAGCCCCGCTACTGGGACGCGGCCGCCCTCCAGTCGGAGGTCACGCGCGCGTTCGAGCTGTGCCACGGCTGCCGCATGTGCTTCAAGTACTGCGACAGCTTCCCGATCCTGTTCGACCTGATCGACAAGAAGCACGACGGCGACGTCACGCGCGTCACGCGCCCCGAGACCGACCGCGTGATGGATGCCTGCTTCCAGTGCAAGCTGTGCGAGGTGCAGTGCCCCTATACCCCGCGCGAGGGGCACGAGTTCCAGTTCGACTTCCCGAAGCTGATCCACCGCTACAAGGCGCAGCGCGCGAAGCAGCGCGGCATCCCGCTGCGCGACCGCATCCTGGCCAGGCCCGACACGGCGGGCGCCCTCGCCCGCGCGAGCTTCGGCATCGCCAACGTGATGAACCGCGTCACGCTGCACCGCGTGTTCATGCAGGCGGCGCTCGGGATCCACAAGGACAAGCTGCTGCCCGACTTCGCGCCCACCACCTTCGAGAAGTGGGCCGAAGGGCAGGGCCGCATCGCCCCCCGGCCCGACGGCCACGAGGCCGTGCTGTTCCCGACCTGCTACGTGCAGAACAACGAGCCCGAGATCGGGCGCGACACGCTCGACGTGCTCGACCGCAACCAGCTGAAGACTGCCTGCGTGAAGGGCCTGCAGTGCTGCGGCATGCCGGCCTGGGAGACGGGCGATCTCGATTCGGTGCGCCGCCAGGCCTCGCACAACCTGAAGCTGCTGAAGCCGTTCGTGGACGCGGGCGCGAAGGTGGTCGCGATCAACCCGACCTGCGCGATGATGATGCGCGTCGAGTATCCCGAGCTGCTGCCCGAGGCCGAGCGCGCCGAGGCGCGCAAGCTGGCCGCGCTGGTGCGCGACCCGTCGGAGCTGCTGTGGGAGATCCGCTCCGAGGCTCGCTTCAACACCGACTTCAAGTCGACGCCGGGGCCGTCGGTCGCCTACCACGCACCCTGCCACCTGCGTGCGCAGCGCGTGGGCTTCAAGGGCCGCGACCTGCTGCGCAAGATCCCGGGCGTGCAGCCGAAGATCACGATGGAGTGCTGCGGCCACGACGGCACCCACGCCATGAAGGTCGAGGGCTTCGAGGCGAGCATCAAGGTGGGGCAGAAGGCCTTCGCGGGCATGAAGGACGCGGGCGCCGAGGTCTGGGCCACCGACTGCCCGCTCGCGGCGCTGCAGTTCCAGCAGCACGCGGGCAAGAAGCCGATGCACCCGATGTCGATCCTGGCTCGGGCCTACCGCGAAGACGGCTTCGCCACCAGGCTCGAGCCGGCAGCGCCCGCGCAGGCGAGCGGAAAGAAGAAGGACGGGGGCGCGAAGGAAGGCGGCAAGCAGTGACGAAGACGGTGGCGCGTGAGGAGATCCTGGACTTCGTGACCTACGAGGAGCAGCGCGGCTCGGTCCGCGAGGCGGTGATGCGGACCAAGGCCGCGCGCCGCGTGCACGTGGGTCCGCACCTGACGTTCCTGTTCGAGAACCACGACACCATGCGCTACCAGGTGCTCGAGATGGTCCGCACCGAGCGCATGGTGAAGGACGCCGACATCCGCCACGAGATCGAGACCTACAACGAGCTGCTCGGGGGCAAGGGCGAGCTGGGCGCCACGCTGCTGGTCGAGCTCGAGGACCCGGCACAGCGGGCCGAGAAGCTCTCCCGGTGGCTGGCGCTGCCGAAGCACCTCTACGCGAAGCGGGCCGACGGCAGGAAGGCCTACGCGCGCTTCGACGAGCGGCAGGTGGGCGACACGCGCGTCTCGTCGGTGCAGTACCTGAAGTTCGAGGTGGGGGAGGTGGCACCCGTCGCGATCGGCTGCGACCACCCCGACCCCGAGCTGCGCCACGAGACGGTGCTCTCGGCCGAGCAGCGAGCCGCGCTGCAGAGCGACCTGGACGAGTAGCCGGCCCGGGCGCCCGCGCGGGCGCCTGGGACGCGTCAAGGCCGCTGCGGCTCGTGCGCTCCGGGCGTCGCGGGCGGCAGCGTGAGCGCGGCCGAGCGGATGCCGTCGAGCATCCCGCGGAACACGAAGGCGTGGACCGGCAGCACCGCGTACCAGTAGGCGAGCCCGAGCAGGCCGCGCGGCAGGAAGCGGGCGGTCTGCGTGAGCCGCGTGCCGCCCCCGCTCGCCGCGTCGACCTCGAACTCCAGCAGCGCCTCGCCGGGCAGCTTCATCTCCGCTCGCAGGCTGAGGCGGCGGTCGCGCTCGAAGCCCGTCACCCGCCAGAAATCCAGCGCCTCGCCGAAGGCGACGTCCTCGGGGTCGCGCCGGCCGCGGCGCAGGCCGGGACCCCCCACGAGCCGGTCGAGGAAGCCGCGCACCCGCCACAGGAAGTCCGCCGCGTACCAGCCGTGGCCGCCGCCGATGCGGCACACGGCCCGGAACACCGTGGCGGGCGGCGCCTCGATCGCGATCGCGCGGCGGTCGACGAACGTCGTCCCGCCCGCCCAGTCCGGGTCGCCGGGGATCGGGCCGGCCATCGACCACGTGGTCTCGACGTCCTTGCTCTCGACGTGGTCCAGGGCCGCGCGGATCGCGCCCCGCACGCCGAGCAGCGTCTGCGGCATCAGCCGCACGGCCGCGTCGTCGCGGCACACCACCCGGTTGCGCAGCCCCTCGGCCAGCGGGATCGCGATCTCGCGTGAAAGCGGCGTCACCAGGTGGATCCACAGCGAGCTGAGGCGCGGGGTGAGCACCGGCACCGGGATCACCAGCCGCCGGCGCAGCCCCCGCTCCTCCGCCATGATCCGCATCAGCTCGCGATACGACACGACGTCGGTGCCGCCGATGTCGAGTGTCGCGCCTTCTGTCTCCTCGACCTCGAGGCAGGCCACCAGGTACTGCAGCACGTTTCGTATCGCGATCGGCTGGCACTCGGTCGCCACCCACTTCGGCGTCACCATCACCGGCAGCCGCTCCACGAGGTAGCGCAGGATCTCGAACGAGGCGGAGCCCGAGCCGATGATCATCGCCGCGCGCAGCACGGTCAGCGGCACCGGGCCCGAGGCGAGCACGCGCTCCACCTCGCGGCGGGAGCGGAGGTGCTCGGACAGGCCCGCGCCCAGCTCGCCGAGCCCGCCCAGGTACACGATCCGGGTGAGGCCGGCGCTCGCGGCGGCCTCGGCGAAGCGCTGCGCCAGCAGCAGGTCGTGGGCCGCGTAGTCGGCCCCCTTGGCCAGCATCGAGTGCAGCAGGTAGAAGGCCAGGCCGCAGCCCGCCATGGCGCGCCGGAGGCCCTCGGGATCGGCCGCGTCGGCTTGCACGATCTCGACCCGCGGATCAGCGGCCCAGGGCCGATCGCCCAGCTTGCGCGGGGAACGGGCCAGGCAGCGCACCGGGTACCCGGCCGCCAGCAGGCGGGGCACGAGCCGCCCGCCGATGTAGCCGGTCGCCCCTGTGACCAGGACCCGCGGCCGGCCCTCCGGCGCGGGGTCGTGCGTCACGCGATCGGGATCCGTTCCTTGTTGGCCGCGAGCCACTGCGCGAACGTCTGGAGCTGCGGGTTGAGCGAGCGCGAGAAGGCGAGGTCGCGGGCGCCGCAGTACTCGGCCTCGAACTCGGCCTTGTACTGGAACATGTTGCCGAGGTCGTCGGCGCCGGGGAAGCCGAAGCCGCGGTACACCTCGGGCGTCACCGCGTTGTAGGCGACGGGCTTGCCGAGCGCCTTCGAGAGCGCGGCGGCCATCTGCGCGCCGGTGAGGTGCTCGCCCGCGATGCCGACCGTCTTCCCGACGAGCTCGCCGCCCCGCTTGTAGATGCCGTAGGCGCAGCGGCCGATGTCCTCGACCGCGATCCCCGGCAGCTTCTTGTCGCCCATCGGCAGCGTGAAGGCGAGCGTGCCGTCCGGCCCCGGCTTCGGCCCCATCCCGAAGTGGATCAGGTTGTCCCAGTAGAAGGAGGTGTTCAGGAACGTCGTCGGCACGCCGAGCTCGCTGAAGTAGCCGTTGGCTTCGCCCTTGCCGTCGAAGTGCGGGACCTTGTACTTGCCGTGCAGCGTCGGCATGCGCGGGTCCGCGAGCGGCACGCGCAGCCGCGTGTCCTCGAGCGTCGACCAGATCACGTGCTTGACGCCCGCGTCCTTCGCGGCCCGGGCCATGTTGCGTGCCTGGCTCTGCTCCTTCTCGACGGAGAAGTGCTCCCAGAAGGCCGTGACGCAGAAGGCCCCGTGCGCGCCCTCGAAGGCCTGCCGCAGGCTCGCCGGGTCGTCCGAGTCGGCGGCCACCACGACGACGCCCTGGGCAGCGAGCGCCTTCGCCTTCTCGGAGCCCGCGTCGCGGGTCAGCGCGCGCGCTGCGAACTCGCCCCCGGCGTCGCCCAGGATCGCCCGGACCAGCCCTCCGCCCTGCGCACCCGTGGCGCCCACCACCGCGATCGTCTTCTTGCTCATGGATTCCCCTTTCCTTCGATCCTAGCGGAGGACCGGCACGCTGGCCAGCCCGGGGTGCGCCGCGGCCGCGCGGGGGTAGAATCCGCCGCAATGAGCGACGAGCGCGCTGCGCCCGGTCCGGCCCGGCGCCGAGAGGCGCGTCTGCTCGCGACCCTGCTGTGCCTGATGTTCGTCGTCTTCGGCCTGGTCGACCTGGTGGGCGTGTTCTACGTGCCGGGCTACGTGCCGCCGTGGTACGGCTACCTGTTCCTGCTCGTGGCGTGGCTGCTCAACCGCTCGAACCGCTACACGACCGCCGCGGCGCTGACGCTCGCCATGTTCCCGACGGTGCTGCTCGTCTGGGTCGCGAGCGGCGGCAGCCAGGAGCCCGCCCTGTCGCTCGCCTACCTCGCGCTGGGCGTGCAGCTCGCGGGCATCCTGCTGCCGGCGCGGGGCACGCTGGCCTTTGCCGTGCTGACCGCGCTCGCGGTGCTGCTCTCGCGCGTCGTCGCGCCCGAGGCCGTCCCGAGCCTGCAGGTGCTGGTCCACCCGCTGGCGCTCGTCGCGGTCGCGGGCGGGCTCGCGGTCGTCTCGATCCTGCACCGCGACCGCCTGGAGCGCGACCGCCAGGCCGAGCGCGAGGCGCTGATCCGCGAGCTCGAGAGCAAGAACGCCGAGCTCGAGCGCTTCAGCTACACGGTGTCGCACGACCTCAAGAGCCCGCTGATCACGATCCGCGGCTTCCTCGGGATGCTGTCGAAGGACCTCGAGGAGGGGCGCAACGACCGGCTGCGCGGCGACATCGAGCGGATCGCGGCGGCGGCGGACTCGATGGAGCGGCTGCTCAACGAGCTGCTGCGCCTGTCGCGCATCGGGCGGGTCGTGAACCCGTCGGAGCGCGTGCCGTTCGGCCCGGTGGTGCGCGACGCCGTCACGTTCCTGCGCTCGCGGCTCGAGGAGCGGGGGATCCGCCTCGTCGTCGAGGAGCCGCTGCCGGACGTCTTCGGCGACCGGGTCCGACTGGTCGAGGTGGTGCAGAACCTGGTCGAGAACGCCTCGAAGTTCCACGCCGAGCACCCGGATCGCTTCATCCGCGTGGGCGCGCGCCCGCCGCGGGATGGCGAGGGCCCGGTGCTGTTCGTGGCCGACAACGGCATCGGGATCGACCCGCGCCACGCGGAGAAGGTGTTCGGGCTGTTCCACAAGCTCGACGCCAAGGCCGAAGGCACGGGCGTCGGGCTGGCGCTGGTGCGGCGGATCATCGAGGTGCACGGCGGTCGCGTCTGGGTCGAGTCCGAGGGCCGCGGTCGCGGAACGACCGTGTGCTTCACGCTGCCCGAGCCGCCCGCGGCCTGAGCCCGCCCCGGCGCCTACCGGTAGAGGCGGTGCAGGACGGGCGCGAGCACCAGGCCGCCCAGCGCGGCCGCGCCGGCGACCGGCACGAGCTGCGGGAAGGCCAGCAGGAAGATCGCGGCGGTGCCGATCGCGAAGATCAGCCCCCCACCCTCTTCCGCGGGGATCTGGTGGATTCGGATTCCGGCATGGGGGTACTTCATTGGCTTGTCACTCTCTCTCTTCTATAGAGGGACTACGTGGCTCGACCGCGGCGGGTTCCAGGGAAGCGCAGGCCCGGGGTGTCCGGGCTCACAGCTGGGGGGGCGCCCCCGCGCCTGGGAGATGGGGTCGATCAGCGCGCCGTATCGGCAGCGGGCCGCGATCGAGTTGGTTCCGTGGACCACGACGGGAACGCCCGGCGCCTGGACTTGCGGCTGCTCGCGCGGGAGCCGGTTCGGGAACCAGCGGTCGAACCGCGCGGAGAGGTTCTCGTTCTCGCTCCAGCGCGCCGCGAACTCGCACGCGCGAGGGGGCGTGGCGGATATACTGCGCTTTCGAGGCATCACCCGAGGCGGGGGAGGAAGTGGGCAAGGGGCTCTACGTCGGCAAGCAGGTCGACCCGGACGAGGGCACCCTCGGCGCCGAGGTCGAGATCGACCCCGCCGACCTGCTGACGCACGGCCTGATCGTGGGCATGACCGGCTCCGGCAAGACCGGTCTCGCGATCGTGCTGCTCGAGGAGCTGCTGCGCCAGGGCGTGCCGGTGATCGCCATCGACCCCAAGGGCGACCTCGCCAACCTGCTGCTGCTGTTCGCGGACCAGGCGGCCTCGGACTTCGAGCCCTGGATCGACGCGGGAGCCGCCCGGCGCGAGGGCAAGGACGTGAAGACCGCGGCCGCGGAGGTGGCCGCGACCTGGAAGAAGGGGCTCGCCGAGTGGGGCCTGGGCGGGGCCGAGATCGCGGCGCTCGAGAAGTCGCACGACGCCGTCGTCTACACGCCGGGCTCGAGCGCGGGCGTGCCGCTCAACGTGCTGCAGTCGCTCGAGGCGCCCGCGGGAGCGTTCGCCGACGCCGAGGAGGACCTGCGCGACGAGATCCAGTCGATCGTCACCGGCCTGCTCACGCTCGTCGGCATCGAGGCCGACCCGCTGCAGTCGCCGGCCGCCGTCTTCCTCGCGAGCCTCGTCGAGCACGGCTGGCGCGCGGGCAGGGGCTTCAGCCTCGAGACGCTGATCGGCGCCGTCGCGGACCCGCCGTTCGAGAAGATCGGGGCGCTGCCGCTCGAGACGGCGTTCCCGCGCAAGGACCGGCAGAAGCTGATGACGTCGCTCAACACGCTGCTGGCCTCGCCGTCCTTCGAGGCATGGAGGAAGGGCGAGCCGCTCGACGTCGGGCGCATGCTCGCCTCGCCCGAGCGGCCCCGGCTCTCGATCGTGTCCACCGCGCACCTCGCGGACGCCGAGCGGCTGTTCGTGACGGCGCTGCTGCTCGACAAGGTGAAGACCTGGATGCGCCGCCAGGGCGGCACCTCGGCGCTGCGGGCGGTCGTCTACATGGACGAGGTGTACGGCTACTTCCCGCCCCACCCCGCGAACCCCCCGACCAAGCGGCCGCTGCTGACGCTGCTGAAGCAGGCGCGCGCGCAGGGCGTGGGCATCGTGCTCGCGACCCAGAACCCCGTCGACCTCGACTACAAGGGGCTCGCCAACATGGGGACCTGGCTCGTCGGCACGCTGCAGACGCAGCAGGACCGCGAGCGGCTCGAAAGCGGCCTGCAGGGCGCCGGCCTCGAGGCCGGGGCGGCTCGCAAGCTCCTCGCCGCCACCCGGAAGCGCGTGTTCCTGCTCCACGACGTCCACCGCAAGCGGCCGGAGCTGGTCCACTCGCGCTTCGCGATGTCGTACCTGCGCGGGCCGCTCACGCGCGACGAGATCGCGCTGCTCATGAAGGACCGGGCTCCCGCCGCGCGGGCCGAAGCGCCGCGCGCGACGGAAGCGGCGGCCCTGCCCGTGCTGCCGCCCCCGTTCGGCCACCGCTACCTGTCCCGGCGCGGCGGGCAGCGGGCCGAGGCGCACGTGCTCGTGAAGTACGCCGCGCGCTACAAGGGCGAGGGCGAGGTGACCGGCGTGCTGGCGTGGCCGCTCGCGGGCCGAAGCGCGCTCGAGGCGCTCGAGGCGGAGCCGCTCGTGGTCGACGAGAAGGCGATCGCCGACGAGGCGCCCGCCGGGATCCGCTACGGCGAGCTGCCGGCCTGGCTCGACGACGGCGCCGAGCGCGAGCTGGAGCGGGCGCTCAAGACGCGCCTGCCCGACAAGCTGACGCTGCCCGTGTTCCGCGACCCGGTGTCCGGCGAGAGCTCGGAGCCCGGCGAGGCGCGCGAGGCGTTCGCGGCCCGCCTCGGGGCCGGGGGCGGAGGGGAGAAGGCCAGGGCGCTCGCCCAGAAGCTGGAGAAGAAGCGGAACGACCTCGCGGTGCGCGAGCAGGAGGTCGCGGGCCGACGCCAGGAGAAGTGGCTCGCGGTGGGCTCGGCCGTGCTCAAGAACATCGGCCTGCTCGTCGGCCGGAAGCGCTCGGTGACAGGCGTCTCGTCCGTGCTCACCAAGAACCGCATGGAAGGCACGGCCGAGGCGCGCCTCGAGTCGCTGCGCGCCGAGGTGGCGGCTCTCGAGGAGCAGCAGCGGGCCTTCCTCGAGGTCGACCCGGCGCGCTTCGAGGAGGTCGCGGCCGCGCCCGTGCGCGGCGGCGTGGCGCTTCTCCGCCAGGAGCTCGTTTGGGTGTACTGACCGGGGTGTACTGACCATGTACCAGCAGTTCCTGTTGCACCTGCCGGACGGGACGCAGTACGGTCCGATCGACCGCGCGACGCTCGAGGCCTGGCAGACCGAGGGCCGCCTGCCCGAGGACACGCTCGTGTGGCCGGAGGGCGCGCCCGAGTGGATGAGCCTGAAGCTCGCGCTCGAGGCCGCTCCGGCGCCGCACGCTGCCGCTCCGGCGCAGCCCGCGCCACGAACCGCTCCTCAGGGCCCGGCGGCTGCGAAGCCGGCCCCTGCCGCCGCTGAGCCGAAGCCCAAGGCCGCCGCTGCGCCGAAGGCGCCGCGCCCGACGGCGCCCGCCGCTCCCGTTCACTACGACGACCCGCAGACCCGCCCCTCGATGCGGATGCCCGCGTTCGACGGGAAGGCGCCCGAAGTCTCCGCGCCGGGCGAGGTGAAGAGCGCGCCGGGCGGGCTGGGGCGCGCCGAGAAGCGCCGCCTGCTGCTCGCCGCCGTGGGGCTCGGGCTCGTGGCGGTCCTGGTGGCCGGCATGTTCGCGTTGCTGCGGCCGTTCCTGGCCCGCCGCGAGGCGATCGCCGAGGTGCGGCGCTACGCGCTTGCCGACCGGCGCGTCGAGGACCCCGGCTCGGGCCTCGTGGTCGAGCTGCCGGCCGGCTGGCTGGCGCTGCGCAACGAGAACCCGTACGTGGTGCGGCCCGGCGCGCGGCTGGCGCTGGCGCAGCCGACCAAGGGCGTCTTCGCCGCGGTGTCGCTCGCGGTGCGGCCCGCGATGGTCGACGACCTCGACGCGCACCTCGCCGAGGTGCTGCAGCAGCGGCTGTCCCGCCAGCCCTCGCAGCGCGAGAGCGCGCGCGGCGAGCTGCAGCTCGGGCGCGGCCGCGGACGGATGGTGCGCACCACCTGGGAGGACGAGCTGGTGCCGATGCAGGGCGCGACCGTCGCCTGGGCGGACGGCTACAACCTGTTCTCGCTCGAGGCCTGGGCGCCCGCGGCCCTGGGCGACAGCTTCGCCACGGAGCTCGAGACGATCTGCAAGGGCCTCCACCCGGGGGGCCAGGTCGCCGTGCGAGTGGAGGAGGCGGTGGAGCGGCTGGCGGTGGACGTGCCGGAACTTTCGAAGGACGCGCTGCGTCTCCTGATAGCGGAGCGGATGAGCCAGGACCGCGGGCTGGACGACGTGCCCCAGGCCGCCTTGCGCGCCGTCAGCCGCGGTCTCGACGCGCTCGACGTCGCCGAGGCGAACGAGATGCGCGCGATCTACCAGAAGATCTGGGCGCCCGTTGCCGAGGAGGAGCGCGTGAGGCTCGCCGGTCTGCTGAACGAGGTGAAGGCGGGCCGCCCCGTCCTGCCGGCCGATGGCCAGGCCTTGCGCGACGTGGTGCGCGCCGGCGTCCACGCGCTGCCGGAGGCCGAGCGACAGCGGCTGCAGGAGCTCTCGGGCCGGGCGGTGCGCAAGTCGCTGCTCCTGCCATGAGCCGCCCTCCGGTCCCCGACCTGCTGCCGCTCGCCGGCAGCTCGCGCGAGCGCTTCGAGCACCTGGCCGCCCGCATCGGGTCGCGCGCGCGCCCGGCGGCGGGTCCGGCGCTGCGCGAGGAGTACTGGCGCTCGCTGCACCAGCTGTTCACGCGCGACGTGACGCACGCCGACCTCAGCCGGCTGCTGCAGCACGAGGTGCGCGAGACCTTCAGCTTCCTGACGCGCGAGGTGGACACGAGCGACCTCGCCGGCCTGTCCTGGTGGCGGCGGCACCCGCGCGCGCTGGTCCGCTTCTTCCTCGCGATCGCCTACCGGCTGAACCCGTGGCGGCGCGTGCTGTTCGCGGCCTCGGCGCTCGTGATCGGGTTCGCCTGGCTCGGCTTCACGCTCGGGCTGCTGGCCGCGGGCCCGTTCTCGCTCGACCCGCTGTTCCAGGGCCGCAGCTGGCTGCTGGTGGCCGCGACGCTGCTCGCGTTCCTGCTGGTGCTCGAGCTGCGCGACAAGCTCTCGCTCAAGGGCGACCTCGAGATCGCGCGGCAGATCCAGTTCGGCCTGCTGCCGTTCGAGCCGTACGACAAGGACGGCGTGCGCATCGCGACGGCGATGCGCCCGGCCAACACCGTGGGCGGCGACTACTTCGACGTGATCGAGCTCGGCGACGGGCGCCTGGCGGTGGCGGTGGGCGACGTGGCGGGCAAGGGCATGCCGGCGGCGCTGCTGATGGCGCTGCTGCAGGGGAGCCTGCGAACCCTCGTCTCGGCCGGCCTGCGCGGCTCGGAGCTGATGGCCAAGCTGAACGCCCACCTGTGCGCGAACATCCCCTCGAACCGGCTGATCACGCTGGTGTACGCCGAGCTCGAGGCGGCCACGGGGCGCTTCAGCTACGTGAACGCCGGCCACAACCCGCCGTTCCTGCTGCAGGCGGGCCACCCGCCCGCGCGGCTCGCGGCCACCGCGATCGCGCTCGGGATCACGACCGATGCCGAGTTCGCCGAGATGACGCTGGAGCTCGACCCGGGCGACCGGCTCGTGCTCTACACCGACGGCATCACGGAGGCGGAGGACGCCGCCGACCGCGAGTACGGCGACGAAAGGCTCGGGGCCTGGCTGCAGGCGAGCCGCGAGCAGCCCGGCCGCGCGCTGATCGACGGCGTCATCGCGGAGGTGCTCGAGCACTGCGGCAACGCCCGCCCCCGCGACGACATGACGCTCATGTGCCTGGAGCGG
>CAZMRX010000163.1:0-8552 GCA_964568755.1 uncultured Acidobacteriota bacterium
CTCCGAAGGAACTCTGAGCCATGCCGTTGGTCCCTCTTCGTTTGTCCGTTGTCCGTCCTCCGGTCCTCTCCGGTCCACCTGCTGCGGTAGCCTCTTGGCATTGCCTGTGACTTCCCGCCCCCGCACGATCCTGCACGTGGACATGGACGCGTTCTTCGCGGCGGTCGAGGTGCGCGACCGGCCGGAGCTGAGAGGCCTGCCCGTGATCATCGGCGCCGACCCGAAGGGCGGGCGCGGGCGGGGCGTCGTCTCGACGGCCTCCTACGAGGCCCGCCGCTTCGGCGTGGGCAGTGCGATGCCGATCTCGGAGGCCTGGCGCCGCTGCCCGCAGGGTGTCTACCTGCATCCGGACATGGAGCGCTACGCGCGCGAGTCCGAGCGGATCATGGAGATCCTCGGGCGCTTCACCGACCTCGTCGAGCCCGTCTCGATCGACGAGGCGTTCCTGGACGTCACCGGCAGCGCGCGCGCGCTCGGGCCGGGCGAGACGATCGCCCGCAAGCTCAAGCAGGCGATCCGCGACGAGACCGGCCTCTCGGCCTCGGTCGGCGTCGCGGCCTCCAAGCTGGTGGCGAAGGTGGCTTCGGACCTGCGCAAGCCGGACGGCCTGACCGTGGTCGCTCCCGGCACGGAGGCCGCGTTTCTCGCGCCGCTGCCGGTGCGGCGGCTCTGGGGCGTGGGGCCGAAGATGGAGGAGGCGCTCGCGAAGCTGGGCGTCACGACGATCGGCGAGCTGCAGGCGCTCGACCCCGCGCGGCTCGAGCGTCGGATCGGGACGCACGGCCACGACCTGCAGCGGCTCGCCCGCGGCGAGGACGACCGGGAGGTGTCGTCGGAGGCGGCCGGGGCCAAGAGCATGGGCCAGGAGCACACCTTCGACGAGGACACGGCCGACGCGAAGCGGCTCCGCGCGACGCTGCTGCAGGTCGCGGACGCCGTCGGCGCGCGGCTGCGCGCCCACGCGCTGCGCTCGCGCACGATCACGCTGAAGTACCGCGACGAGGACTTTCGCACCACCACCCACGCCCGGACCCTGAAGCGCGCCACCGACTCGGGCGACCAGATCTTCCGCGTGGCGAGCGAGCTGTTCGCCGAGGTGCACGGGCGCAAGAAGGTGCGGCTGCTGGGGGTCTACGCCTCCCACTTCGGCGAGGCGACGCCGCAGCTCGGCCTGTTCGACGCACCGCCCGTACCCACCCCGGTCGACCGGGTTCGCGACGAGGTCCGACGCCGCTTCGGCGACGAGGCGATCACCCGCGCCAGCCTGCTCGGCCGGCGCGAGCGCCGCAACCCGTCGGACAAGCCCCCGCGCTAGCGCCTCGCGAGGTGTCGCCGCCTCAGCGCCCCGGTCGGACGTCGAGGCCGGGATCCACGGGGTCGACCGAGTCTCCCTCGAGCTCGTACTCGTACTGCCCCTCGACGTCCTTCTTGTCGATCTCCTTGTCCGCCAGTGCGGGGATGAAGCACGCGACCTGCGGCGGCGCGTCGAATACTTCGGGCACGAAGGGCAGGGTCGTACAGCGGTCGCGCCACTTCGCCGGTTTCCCGGTGCCACGGTGCTTGAGGAACTTCAAGCCGAGCGCCTTGCCAAGCGGCGCCTTCTTGAGGTCGCCGCACGCGTTTCTGGAGATCCGCCAGATCACCTGATAGCCGGTGTAGGCCACTCCGGACTTCGCGCTCTCGTCGTCGAAGCTGACGAGGCATTTGTGCGGCGGAACCGCCTGGCGGGAGAGGTGAACGGAGATGGTGAGGTCGCTCGCGGTCGGCGTCGGAGTCGGAGTCGGAGTCGGAGTCGGGCTTGGGGTCGGGCTTGGGCTCGGAGTCGGGGACGGCGCCGGGGATTGAGCGCACGCTGCGCCGACCCAGCACGTGAGGGCAATGGCAGCGGCCTTGACGAGAGAAGCGACACGCATGGGATCAGCCTCCTTTTCGAGGGGCAAAGCGAGCCATCACTGCGGCGTGGCCCGGTAAGGCACGCAGGTTGGCGAGGTCGTCGTCCTTTGCCGCGCGGTCGGCGCTCGCCCCCTTCTCCAGGGCCTGCTCCAGGTAGCCGAGGCCCGTCCTGGGGTCGCCGACGAGCGCCTCGACGGCGGCCGCGGTGTAGAGGGACTCCCGGTGCGCGGGAGCGACCCGCAGAGCCGTCGCCACGCTTTCGAGGGCCGCGGCCCGCTCGCCGAGCTTGGCCTGGCACAGCGCGGCATTGGTGAGCTCGGAGAGCTGCTTGGGGTTCACGCGCAGGGCGGCCGCGCTCAGGGTCGCACCCTGCTTCCATTCGCCGCGCGCATCAACCGGCTGGCCCTGACGGGCGAGCGCGTCGCCCAGGTTCCGGTGCATCAGGCCCGACTCCGGCTTCAGCTCGACCGCTTTCCGGAACGCCTCCACGGCGCGGGCCATCCGGCCCGTCTCGTAGTAGAGCGTGCCCAGGTTCGTCCAGGCCCCGGCCGCGGCGGAGGGGTCGGCGGCGATCGCCTTGCGGTACGCCGCCTCGGCCTCGTCCACGTGCCCCGCCTCGTGCAGCGCGGTGCCGAACATCTGGAAGCCCCAGGCGTCGTCGGGGCGCAGCTCGGTCACGCGACGGAAGGCCGATGCGGCCTCCAGAAAGCGCCCCTCGCGGTACAGGACATAGCCGAGCGTGTGGTAGTTCTGGTACCACTCACGCAGGGCTACGCCGCGGCGCGCTTCCCGAAGCGCCCCCTCGAAGTCTCCCGTCTCGACCAGGAGCTCGGCCAACAGGCGGTGGAGGTGGTCCGCCTGCGGCCGGGTCTCGAGGGCTCGCCGGACCTCCTCCAGGGCCTCCGGGATGCGACCCGTGTCCACGTACAGGCGAGCGAGGCCATCGCGCACCTCGGCGTCCTGGGGATCGAGCCGCAGTGCCTCCGTCATCTCGTCGCGGGCGCGCTCGGCCCACTTGGGGTCGGAGCTGTGGTCGTACTGCGCGAGGCAGGCGCGGCCGAGGGCGGCGTGGCCGCGCGCGAAGCTCGGTGCGCTCCTCAAGGTGGCTTCGAGGAGGCGGATGGCCTCGTCGACGTTCGCGGGCCGATCGGCCGCGTCGAGCAGCCGGAGGGCCTCCGCGTAGTCGCGCCAGGCCTCGGGGGAGGCCGTGGGAGTGACGGCGGGGCGGGCCGTCCCGGGAATCAGACTCCGGCGCAGCGCCTGGGCGACCCCGTTTGCGGCGCGGGACTGCAAGTCGAAGATCGCGGGGAACGCCCCGTCGTAGGTGGCGCTCCACGCGACGATGCGGGTAGGGACGTGCACCAGGCTCAGGCTGACACGGAGCTCGTCGTGCGAGCGCTGCAGCACGCCGTCGAGCAGGTAGCTCGCGTCGAGCTCGCCGGCGATCCCCGCCAGATCCTGCTTGCGGTCGCGATAGGGAAGCGTGGCCGCCCGCGAGAGCACTTGCACGCCCTCGATCTGCGTCAGGGCGCCCACGACGACCTCGGCCAGCCCCACCGTAGTGCCGTCCTGGTCGGCGTCTCCCGTGAGGTTTGTGAGCGGCAGCACGGCCACGACCGGGGGCTTGACGGCCTCCTGCGCGCTCGTTGAGCGCCTCCAGGATTCCACGGCGCCCCAGGCGAGAGCGAGCGCGACGAGGCCGACCACGCCGATCCGAAGCGGCCGGCGCCAGCCGAACGGCATGGGCTCCGTGATGGCGAGGCGCCCGGACGGGCCGGGCGTGTCGACCTCCGGGAGGCGCTCGCGCAGCCCGCGCAGCTCGCGCGCGAGGTCGAGCGTCGAGGCGTAGCGTTCGGCAGGGTCCTTGGCGAGGCAGCGCTCGATCACCCAGCGCAGCGGCGGCGGCAGCCCGGGGTTGCGCGTGGTGAGCGGCTCGGGCGAGTCCTCGATGATCGAGACGATCGTCTGGGCGGGGGTCTCGCGGCGGAAGGCCTGGCGCCCGGTGGCCAGCTCGTACAGGATCGCGCCGAGCGTGAACTGGTCGGAGCGGAAGTCCACGGCCTTCCCGCGCGCCTGCTCGGGGGACATGTAGCCCGCCGTGCCGATCACGGCGCCGACCGCGGTATGGGGAGAGGGCGAGTCGGGCCAGGTCGGCTGGCCCGAGTCGAACCACAGCTCGGGACCGCCAGGCGTGTGCCCGGGGCGCGGGGCGTCCTCGGCGCGCAGCTTGGCGAGACCGAAGTCGAGGACCTTCACGAAGCCGTCCGCCGTCACCATCACGTTCTCGGGCTTGAGGTCGCGGTGGACGATGCCGGCCGCGTGCGCCTTGGCGAGCCCGTCGGCCGCTTGCGCGCCGATCTCCAGCAGGCGCCTCGTCGGGACCGGCTTGCCCTCCTGGGCGAGCAGCAGCTCGCGCAGTGTCTCCCCGTCGACCAGCTCCATCACGATGTAGGGCAGGCCCGAGGTCTCGCCGATCTCGTGGATCGTCACGATGTTCGGGTGGTTGAGCGAGGACGCGGCCCGCGCCTCCTGCGCGAAGCGGCCGAGGCGGGCGGGGTCCGAGGCGAAGCGCTCGGGCAGGAACTTCACCGCCACGTCGCGGTGCAGGTCGTTGTCGTGCGCGCGCCAGACGTCGCCCATGCCTCCCGCGCCGATGCGGGAGACGAGCTCGAAGCGCGAGAACCGCATGCCGGCGGAGGGTGGCAAAGGCGCTCCTGGACGGCTTTTCGCTGGGACGGCAGCGCCAGAGACTACGCCCCGCTCCGCGCGCGGGTCAAGGACCCCGGGCGCGGCTACGTGTAGAGCGCCTCGATCGCGTCCTTGTGGCGCTCGTGGATCGCGCGACGCTTCAGCTTGAGCGTCGGTGTGAGCTCGCCTGCGTCGACCGACAGCTCCCGCGGGAGGATCGCGAACTTCTTGATCGTCTCGTAGCGCGCGAGCTGCTGGTTGACCGCCTCGACCTGCTTCTCGAGATAGGCCTTGAAGACCGGGCAGCGCGCGGCCTCCTCCGGCGTGCGGGCGGGGCTCCCGGCCTTGGCCGCCTCGGCCGCGAGGCGCGCCGGGTCGAGCGTCAGCAGCGCCACCACGTACGGTCGGCGGTCGCCGATCGCCACCGCCTGCGACACCGCCGCGATCTGCTTGAGCTGGCCCTCGAGGTGCTGCGGGGCGATGTTCTTGCCGCCGGCGGTGATGATCAGCTCCTTCTTGCGGTCGGTGATGCGCAGGTAGCCGTCCGCGTCGATCTCGCCCACGTCGCCCGAGTGCAACCAGCCGTCCGCGTCGAGCGTCTCCTTCGTGGCCTCCTCGTTCTTGTAGTAGCCCTTGAAGACGTGCGGGCCGCGCATCTGCACCTCGCCGTCCTCGGCCACCTTGAGCTCGGTGCCGGGGATCGCGTAGCCCGCGCGGCCGAGCTGGTAGCGCTCGGGCAGCGACATCGTCGCGGGCCCGGTGCACTCGCTCATGCCGTAGGCCTCCATGATCGGCATGCCCAGGCTGCCGAAGAAGTCGAGCGTCTCCTTGGCGATCGGCGCGGAGGAGACGCACAGCATGCGGGCCGCGTCCAGCCCCAGGCGCGCGCGCACCTTCGAGAACACCAGCCTGTTCGCGAGCGCGTAGCTCCAGGGCCGCGGCCGACCGGCCATGTCGGCCTCGACCGTCGCGCGGCCCACGCCCTTGGCCCAGGCGACGATCCTCCGGCGCAGCGGCGGCGCCGTGGCGCCCGCCGCCTGGATGCCGGCCTGGATCTTCTCCCAGACCCGCGGCACGCCCAGGAAGAACTGCGGCCGCACCTCGCGCAGGTTCTCGGGCATCTTCTCGAGGCTCTCGGCGAAGTAGACGGTGGCGCCCGTCGCGATCGACAGCAGGTGCGAGACCACCTGCTCGGCGATGTGCGACAACGGCAGGTAGCTGATCAGCCGCTCGGCCGGCCCGACCGGCACCAGCTCCTGGATCTTCTCGGCGATGAACGCCAGGTTGCGCTGCGTCAGCATCACGCCCTTGGGCGCGCCGGTGGTCCCGGAGGTGTAGATCAGCGTCGAGACGGTCGCGCCGGTGAGGGCCGCGGTGCGCCGCGCGACCTCGGCCTCGTGGGCGGCGTCGCCCCTGGCCATGAAGTCGGCCCACGACAGCGTGGCGGGCGGGGCGCTCGCCCCGTCGAGCAGGACCACGGTCCGCAGCCCTCGCGGCCGGCCCTGCGCTCCCTCGAGCTTCGCGAGCGCGGCCGCGTTCTCGACCACCGCCACCACCGCCTCGGCGTGCTCGACGATGTAGCGGCACTGGTCCGGGGTGCTGTTGGTGTAGATGCCCGCCGCGCGCGCGCCGACGGAAGCCGTCGCGAGGCTGGCCACGAACCACTCCGGGCGATTGCCGGCCAGGATCACGACGCCGCCGCCCGGCTCGACGCCGAGCGCGACGAGGGCGCGGGCGGCGCGCTGCACGTCCTCCCGGTACGCGCGCCAGCTGGTGAGCTCCCACGCACCGGAACGCTTCCTGGCCATCGCGGGGCGCTCGGCGTGGGCGGTGGCCGCGGCTTCGAAGATCTCGAGGATTGTCTCGGGCATTGTTCGCGCTCTCGCCTCGCTCCCGTCGCGACGCCTGCGGGAGCAAACACTAGGAGGTGCCCGCCGCGGGTGTCAAGCGCCCGGGAGCGAAGGGTATACTCGCTCCCCGCCCGGGAGGCTCCCCGCATGCTGCGACGTCCATTCCTGGCCGCAATGGCCCTGCTCGCGCTGCCAACACTCGTACCGACGCGGGCCCTGCGCGCCGCGGAGCCCGCCGACCTCGTGCTGCTGAACGCGACCGTCCACACCGTCGACCCGGGGCGGCCGCGCGCCGAGGCCGTCGCCGTGCGCGGCAACCGCATCGTCGGCGTCGGCACGAGCGCCGAGATCCAGGCGTTCGTCGGACCGCGCTCGCGGGTGATGGACCTGCGCGGCCGGACCGTGGTGCCGGGCTTCGACGACGCCCACGCGCACTTCCTCGGCATCGGCTTCGCGCGGCTGGACGTGGACCTGGTCGGGACCGCGACCTTCGACGACGTGCTCGCGCGGGTCGAGAAGGCCGTGAAGGCCCGCGCTCCCGGGGAGTGGATAAGGGGCCGCGGCTGGCACGAGGAGAAGTGGACGGCCCCCGCGCGCGGGGCCGTGCGCGGCTTCCCCACGCATCCGGCGCTCTCGGCGATCTCGCCCGACAACCCCGTGATCCTCGAGCGCGCGGACGGGCACGCGGTGCTCGTGAACGCGAAGGCGATGGCGCTCTTCGGCGTCACCCGCGCCACGCGCGCCCCCGAGGGCGGCGAGATCATCCAGGACGCCGCGGGCGAGCCCACGGGCGTCTTCGTCGACAACGCCG
Organism: uncultured Acidobacteriota bacterium; assembly: GCA_964568755.1. GTDB lineage: Bacteria > Acidobacteriota > Vicinamibacteria > Fen-336 > Fen-336 > DATBSL01. Next base: position 7,243 of record CAZMRX010000163.1, read on the forward strand.
AGCGCCTCGTCACGCCGCAGGAGCGCACCGAGCCGGAGCTGCGGCGCGCGCTCGAGCTCGCGATGGACGAGTGCCTCGCCAAGGGCGTCACGAGCCTCACCGACGCGGGAGCGCCGGTCGAGGCGATCGCCCTCTACAAGGAGCTGGCCGCGGCCCGGAAGCTCCGCACCCGGCTCTACGTGATGGCGAGCGGGCTGCGGACGATGCGCGCGCTCGGCAGGCCCGAGTCCGGCCTCGGCGGCGGGCTGCTCGACGTGCGCTCGGTCAAGCTGTACGCCGACGGCGCCCTCGGCTCGCGCGGCGCGGCGCTGATCGAGCCCTACGCCGACGACGCGGGCAACCTCGGCCTGGTGCGCACGCCGCCCGAGGAGATGCTGGAGGCCTCCCGCTTCGCCCTCGCCAACGGCTTCCAGGTCGGCATCCACGCGATCGGCGACCGCGCCAACCGGATCGTGCTCGACGTCTTCGAGAAGGCCTTCGCCGAGCGGCCGGACGCGAAGGACCCGCGCTTCCGGGTCGAGCACGCCCAGATCCTCGACGCCGCGGACATCCCGCGCTTCGGCCGACTCGGCGTGCTGGCCTCGATGCAGGGCATCCACTGCCCCTCCGACCGCCCGTGGGCGCCGAAGCGCCTCGGCGACGCGCGCGTGGCCGAGGGCGCCTACGTCTGGCGCAAGCTCCTCGAGACGGGAGCGCGGATCGTGAACGGCACCGACGCGCCGGTCGAGGACGTCTCGCCGATCCAGAACTTCCACGCCTCGGTCACGCGCGCCGGCGCCGACGGGCAGCCGCCGGGAGGCTTCGACCCCGACCAGAAGCTCACCCGGGCGGAGGCGCTGCGGACCATGACCCAGGACGCCGCCTACGGCAGCTTCGCGGAGACGCAGAAGGGCTCGGTCACGGTGGGCAAGCTGGCCGACCTCGTCGTGCTCTCGCAGGACATCCTGTCGGTCCCCGACACCGCCCTGATGCAGACCGAGGTGCTGGCGACGATCCTGGACGGCCGCGTCCTCTACGAGAAGCGTCAGTAGCCCCAACTTCCCTGGCCTCCAGCAGCGCGAGCGGGTCCGCTACGTGACGCGCGAGACGCCCTACCTCGCGGCCTGGCCCCTCGGGCGGGAGACGAGGTTGGCGAGCAGGCGCCAGCCGCCGGGGACGCCGGCCGGCACCTGGCGGAAGAGCGCCAGGCCGACGTAGGTCCAGGTGCCCCGGCCGACGCGGGCCTCGACCAGCAGCCCGCGCTTCTCGCCGGCGTTGAACGGGAAGGGGTCCGTGGCCGCGAGCAGCTCCAGGTAGCGCGCGTCGCTCTG
>CAZMRX010000163.1:8652-11445 GCA_964568755.1 uncultured Acidobacteriota bacterium
TGAACGGGAAGGGGTCCGTGGCCGCGAGCAGCTCCAGGTAGCGCGCGTCGCTCTGGGCCAGGAGCTGGATCCCGCGCTCCTGCACCCAGCCCGACCAGTCGGCCTCGCCGATGCGGTTGGGCGTGGCGAAGAGCGCGTGCTGCGGGTGAAGCAGAGTCATGGCCGTCGTCTCGTCGCTGATGCGCTCCGACGTGACGCTCGCCGGATACGGCACGTAGGGACTGGGCGTGCCCTCGGGCGGCGCGGGCGCTCCGGGCGCCAGCCGGTTCATGGCGGCGCGGCCGTACTGCACGACGAGATGGCCGCCGGCGTCCACCCAGCGCATCAGCCGGCCGTGGGCCGAGCGCAGGTCGGGCCGCATCTCGTAGGCGCGGATCCCGGCGACAATCGTGGTGAAGCGAGAGAGGTCGGCGAACAGCAGGTCGTCGTCGCCGAGCAGCGTGATCGGCACGCCCAGCTGCCGGATCGCGTCGGCGAGCGCGTCGCCCGAGCCCATCACGTAGCCCACCGAGACGCCCGGCGTCGTGCGCACGTCGAGTGCGATGAGGCGCGTCTCCGCCGGACGCAGGATCTGGCGCCGCTCGACGTGGTCGTACTCGATCGCCTGGACGAAGTCGCGATGCTCGCGGCCGTCGCGGATCGCCACCGCGCGCAGCGAGAGCGACCCCGCGCGCAGGCCCGCGGGCGGCGTCACCCGGAAGCGGGCCACCGCCTCCTCTCCTTCGGTCGCGAACGCCAGCGGGGCCGTCGGCGGCTCCACCGTGAAGCCCGCCGGCGCCTCGAGGCGCACCTCGGCGGGAGCCGCGCTCTTCGAGAAGCTGCGCACCGAGGCCCGCAGCTCCAGCACCTTCCTCGGACCCGCGAGCGGAATCGCCGCGACGTCGGGCGTGAGCCGCACCGACAGCTCCGGCACGACCGTGAGCTCGTGCCGTCGCTCGCCGCCGACGAAGGGGCCTTCGTAGCGCCACACCACCGGCACGCGGATGCTCGTCGGCACGCCGGCCACCCGCAGCCGGGCGCGGGCGGTCACGGCCGGTGGGCTCCAGGGGAGCGTCTCGTCGGCCGCGACGACGAGCTCGTGCCGGTCCCGATCCGGCAGCCGCCGCCAGTAGGGCTGCGCGGGACGCGCGTCGCGGGAGGCCGTGACGCCGAAGCGGGCGCGCTGGGCCGCGCCGCCCGCGAGCGTCCCGGGCTGACCCTCGCGCCGCTCGACCGTCCAGCCGCCAGGCGCCTCGAGCTCGAGCGCGTCCACCTCGAGCGGCGCGGCGGCGTTGTTGAAGAGAGCGACGGCGACGCCGAGCGACTGCCCCGGCGTCACCAGGCCGTCGTCCGCGCGCGCCTCCAGCACCAGCCCGTGGGCGAGCGCCAGGGCCGCCTCCACGTCGCCCTCTTCGTCCCCCAGGCGCCCGTCGATCTCCGCGCGCGCGCGCGTGTCGGGCAGGAGCGTGGTGAGCTCGGCCCGCAGCACGCGCGTCGCCCCGAGCGCCGCGGCCAGGGCGGGCACGCCGGCCTCCGGCGACACGGGTGCGGGAGAGACGCGAGCGGCCGCGAGCCGGCCGTCGAGCGCGGCGAGCGCCGCCGCCAGCGCGTCGTGGCCGGGTGCGAAGCGCCGCAGGCCGACGACCGATGCGTCGACCCCGTCCAGGATGTCGGTCTCGGCTGCCGTGACGGCCGGCTCGGCATCCACCAGCCGGAAGCGCCCCTCGGCGGGGCCGGGATCGACGCCGAGCTGTCCCGTGCCCTGGCAGCGGTGCATCGCCCGCGAGCGCATACCGAGCTGCTGCCAGGTCATGCCCAGCAGCGGGTCGTAGATCCCCGTCGGCACGCGCAGCGCGCTGGCCTCGGAGATCCCGAACGGGCCGCCGATCCCGCTCTCGTAGAGCTTGCGCGCCTGCCACACCGGCAGGGTCGGCTCGGGGAAGCGCGCCGGATCGGCCGCGGCCCGGAACGCGTCGCGCACGAGCTGGGCGACCGCGTGGTGGTGCTGGCCGCCGCCGGTCCCGGCGAGCGGCAACGTCACGATCACGTCCGGCCGGAACTGGCGCACGACGTGCACGACGTCGCCCAGCGTCTCCTCGCGGCCCCACTTCGCGAACGTCTCCTCCACGCTGAAGGAGTAGCCGAACTCGAAGGCGCGACCGAAGTACTGCTCGACCGCGTCGTAGCGGTGGAGCGCCAGGAGCTCGCCCATCCGCAGCACGCCGAGCGCGTCGAACAGCTCCGGCCCGATCGCGTTCTGGCCGCCCTCGCCGCGGGTGACGGTGAGCAGCGCCGTGCGCAGCCCGAGACCGCGCGACAGCCTAACCAGGATCCCGTTGTGCTCGTCGTCGGGGTGCGCCGTCACGTAGAGCACGCGCGCGGTCGTTCCCACGCGCCGCAGCGCGAGGGCGAGGCCCGTGGCGCCGCGGTCTAGGTCCAGGGGCTCGAGGGCGGAGAGGGCGTCGCCGCCGGCCGCGACAGGCGACGGCAGCACGACGAGGAACGACAGCGCGACAACGGCGATGCCGAGCAGGGTTCTGGAGGGGAGCATGTGATTCGACGCGATTCTAAGCTTGGCCGGGCAAACGACGAGCCAGGAGAACGGACCGACGGAACGAACCGGCAGGACCGGCAGGAACCGGGGGGGGGCGAATGCCCCCCCCCCCCCCCCCGCCGGTGGGGCAAAAGTGGTCAAGCGGGTGCGCAGCAGGCGGCACAGCAGCAGCGGATCGATCGCGCTCTGATGGTTGAACAGGTACAGCGCCGGCTGCGGATGCAGGAGATGCTCGGCTCCCTCCACGCGCAGGCGCATCC
>CAZMRX010000164.1:0-1404 GCA_964568755.1 uncultured Acidobacteriota bacterium
CGGCTCGCCGAGCTGAAGGCCGGTCTCAAGAGCCACGCGAAGCGGCGTCATGCGCGCCGTTGACACCAACGTTCTCGTCCGCCTGGTGACACGGGATGATCCACGCCAGGTGGCCGCGGCAGAGGCGTTCGTGGCCGCGGGAGCGTGGGTTCCGCACGTCGTCCTGGTCGAAGCCATCTGGGTACTGACGTCCGTCTACAAGCTGAAGCCATCGGCGCTCGCGACAGCGGTGGCCATGCTGCTCAGCCACCGGCATCTGACGTTGCAGGAGGCGGAGGTGGTGGCCGCGGCCCTGGAGCAGTTCCGAGGGAAGCCGGCAGTTAGCTTCTCGGATTGCCTGGTGCTCGAGACGGCACGCAAGGCCGGCCATCTGCCCCTGGGGACATTCGACGGAGACTTGTCGAAGCTCGAAGGGGCGCAGCGAGTCCGGGAGCGAGCGGCCGAGCGTGGGTGAGGGCCGTCACCGCGAATCAACCCGCAGCTTGTGAGACAAAGCAGCAACTCATCGGCAGGAAACGGCAACGCATGAGAATCTCCGACATGCCGGGCAGACGCTCCGCGGGATGAGCAGGTCGTGACAGAGATCGCGATCACCGGAGCGAACGGGTTCGTCGGGGGCCACCTGGTGCGGGCGGCTGTCGCCGCTGGGCACGACGTGACCGGGCTCGTGCGCTCGGAGCGCGCGGCGGGCCGTGTGCGCGAGGCGGGGGGGCGGCCCGCGACGCTCGCGGACGAGCCGGCGGCGCTCGCCCGGAGCCTCGAGGGAGCCCAGGTCGTCGTGCACCTCGCCCAGATCGGGGCCGAGCGCGAGGGCCAGACGTACGAGGACGTGAACGTCGGCCTCACGGCCCGCGTCGTCGAGGCGGCGCAGAAGGCCGGTGCCGCGCGCATCGTCCTCTTCTCGGGCCTCGGCGTCGCGCGCTACGGACAGTCGCGCCGCGTCACCAGCCGCTACTTTCTCTCGAAGCTGAAGGCGGAAACGCTCTTGTTCGGCTCGGCGCTCTACGCCGTGGTGTTCCGGCCCTCGTACGTGGTCGGCCCGGGCGACGCCTTCGTGCCGGCCGTGCTGCGCGCGATGGAGGGAGGCGAGGTGGAGCGGCCCGGCGACGGCTCGTACCGCATGCAGCCGATCGCGGTCGCCGACGCGACGGCCGCGGTGCTGGCCGCCATGGCGCGCCCGGCGGGGAGCTTTCCGACGGTCTTCGACCTCGTCGGACCCGAGCCGGTCGCCTACACCCGTCTCCTCGAGCGGCTCGAGACAGTGGCGCAAGGCCTCGGTCGCCCGGTGCGCCTGCGCGTGCGAGAAGTCGCGATCGCCGAAGCCGAGCGTCGGTCGCGCGGCCCAGCCGGCTACCAGGGCATGGGGCCCGACGAGCTCGACTGCCTGCTGTGCGACGAGGTGGC
>CAZMRX010000164.1:1504-11383 GCA_964568755.1 uncultured Acidobacteriota bacterium
ACCCAGGTGGACGTCGTGGTCGTGGGCCGGGGCCTGCCCGCGCTGGCGGCCGCGCTCGAGCTCGCCCGGCGTGGCGCGAGCGTGTCCATGGTCGAGCATTCCGCATCCGGCGAACGCGCTCCGGACCTCGGCCTGATGCTGCTCGGCCCCGGCCGGCCCTACCTTACGGTCGCGAAGGCGATCGGGCGGCCTGCGGCTCAGCTGCTGTGGGCGGCGGGCTGCGAGAACCACCTGCGCCTGAAGGCCTTTCTCGACCAGGCGGGGCGGGCGTGCGGGTATCTCGCCCGCGGCAGCTTCCTGCTGGCGCGCGACCGGCGTCAGGCAGAGGACCTCGCCGAGAGCGAGGACATGCTGCGCGACGACGGCTTCCCGGGCGAGTTCCTCGACCACTACATGCTCGAGACGCGCTTCGACATCTCGGGCTTCCCCGCGGCCTACTGGGCGGCCGAGGACGCGGAGACCGACCCGCTCGAGCTCGCGTCCGTGCTGGGCGACGCCGCTCGCGCCGCTCGCGTCGCGTTCCCGGGCGGTCGCGCGGTCGCTCTCCGCATCCAGGCTTCGGACGTCGTGATCGAGATGGAGCAGGGCTCGCTGCGCGGCGGCGCGGCGGTGGTGGCGACCGACGGCGCGGCCCGGCTGCTGCCGGAGCTCGCACCGCTCCTGTCGTCGCGGCCGCTCGGGCGCGTCTCGCTCGCGCCGCTCGCCGGCGCGACGCTGCCGGGCGCCCTGCGCACGGCCGACGGGCGGCTCGCGTGGCAGGCGCAGGGAAACGCGTTCCTGCTCGCAGAGACGGGCGCGCGAGGGCCCGAGTCGGACCCGGATCCGCTCGGCGAGTTCGCCGCCCGCCTTCCCTTCGAGCTCGGCGCGGCTCGCGTGCGTGAGAGCGAGGAAGAGCTGACCGTCGACGGCCTTCCGCTCGTCGGCCGGTTGCCGGGCCGGCCGCTCGCCGTCGCGTGTGGCTTCGCGCGCCTCTCGCCCGGGCTCGCGTTCGGCGCCGCGCGCTGGGTGGCCGACGCGCTGCTGCGGGGCACCGACCCGACCCCGGACGCGCTGCGGCCCACGCGCAAGCCGGCCGCTCTCGGTGTTTGAGCGACCTGCCGGTTCGCAGTAGGCTCTTCGGGCCATGCGCCTGGGAGTGACAGACTACATCGACTGCGCGCACCTGCTGGCCGGGCATCCCAAGTGCGGGCAGCTTCACGGCCACACCTACCGGATCGAGCTCGTCGTCGAAGGTGAAGCAAGTGGCGGCATGCTGCTGGACTTCGCGGACCTGAAGGCGCAGCTGCGCGGCGTGCTGGCGCGCTACGACCATCGGCACTGGAACGACTTCATGGAATACCCGACCGTCGAGAACATCTGCGAGCGACTGGCCTCCGAGGTCGCCCCGGTGCTCGCTTTCCCGTTCACGCTTCGCGTCCACGAGGGCCACGCCAAGTGGGCCGAGACCGACCGGGAGCCGGTCCGATGATCCGCGTCGACGAGGCGCTGCAGCCGGCCGACCTGGAGCCCGGGCTCGCGCGGATGTGGGCGGCCTCCCAGCAGAAGATCCTCGACCTCGAGAAGAGCTGGAACCCCAAGGACGGCTCGCCGGTGTTCACGCTGCGCGGCCGCTACACGGCGCGCGGCTGGACCGACTGGACCCAGGGCTTCCAGTTCGGGTCGGCGCTGCTGCAGTTCGACGCCACCGGCGAGCGCTCGTTCCTCGAGCTCGGGCGCGAGCGCACCTACTCGCGCATGGCCCCGCACGTGACGCACATGGGGGTCCACGACCACGGCTTCAACAACGTCAGCACCTGGGGCGCCCTGCGCCGGCTCGCGCTCGAGGGCCGCTACGCCGCCGAGGGCCACGAGCTGGGCTTGTGCGAGCTGGCGCTCAAGGCGAGCGGCGCCGTGCAGGCCCGGCGCTGGACCCGGACCTCGGACGGCGGCGGCTACGTCTACTCGTTCAACGGCCCCCACTCGCTGTTCGCCGACACCATGCGCTCGCTGCGCTCGCTGGCGCTCGCGCACCGGCTCGGGCACGCGCTGCTCGACGAGGGCGACCGGCCGGTGTCCCTGCTGGAGCGGCTGTGGCTGCACGCGCGCACCACCTCCCGCTTCGCCGTCTACAAGGGCCGGGGCCGCGACAGCTGGGACGAGGCCGGCCGTGTCGCGCACGAGAGCCTGTTCGACGTGGTCGACGGCAGCTACCGCTGCCCGTCGACGCAGCAGGGCTACTCGCCGTTCACCACCTGGACGCGCGGGCAGGCGTGGGTGCTGCTCGGCTTCGCCGAGGAGCTCGAGTTCCTCGAGACGCTGAAGGACGCCGAGCTCGAGCCGCTCGGAGGCCGCAAGCCGCTCGAGGCCGAGATGCTCGAGACGGCGCGTGCCGTCGCCTCGCACTACCTCGAGGCGACGCCGCCCGACGGCGTCCCCTACTGGGACACGGGCGCGCCGGGCCTGGCGCAGCTCCCCGGACACCGCGACCGGCCGGCCGATCCGGAGAACGACCTCGAGCCGGTCGACTCCTCGGCGGCGGCGATCGCGGCGCAGGGCCTGCTGCGCCTCGGGCGGCTGCTCGAGCGCCGCGGCGCGGCCGCGGAGGGACGCCGCCTGTTCCAGGCCGGCCTCACCTGCGCGCGCACGCTGCTCGGGGCGCCCTACCTGAGCGAGGACGCGTCGCACCAGGGGCTGCTGCTCCACTCCGTCTACCACCGGCCGAACGGCTGGGACTACGTGCCGCCCGGCCGCAAGATCCCGTGCGGCGAGTCCAGCCAGTGGGGCGACTACCACCTGCGCGAGCTGGCGCTCTCGGTCCAGCGCCTCGCGCGCGGCGCGCCGTACTACGCCTTCTTCGGCCCCGGGAACGCCGCATGAGGCGCGTCGCCCTCGTCACGGGCGGCACGCGCGGCATCGGCCGCGCCGTCGCCCGCGCGCTCGCGGCGGAGGGCTTCGACCTCGCGCTCGCCGGGCTGCGCGAGGAAGCGCAGGTGGCGGACGTCCTCGCGGAGCTGCGCGCCAAGGGCGGCGAGGTGCGCTACTTCCGGGCCGACATCGCGTCGCACGCGGACCGCGAGCGGCTCGTGGCCGGCGTGCGCTCGGCCTTCGGGCGGTTGCACCTGCTGGTCAACAACGCGGGCGTCGCCCCGGCCGTCCGCGCCGACCTGCTCGAGTCGGGCGAGGACAGCTTCGACCGCCTGCTGGGCGTCAACCTGAAAGGGCCCTACTTCCTGACCCAGGCCGTCGCGCGCTTCATGGTCGAGCAGCGGCAGCAGGCCGGCTACCAGGGCGCGATCGTGTTCGTCACCTCGATGTCGGCGGAAGCGGCCTCGCCGAACCGGGGCGAGTACTGCGTCAGCAAGGCGGGCCTCGCCATGACGGCGCGCCTTTTTGCCGTGCGCCTGGCCGAGGCGGGGATTCCCGTGTACGAGGTCCGGCCCGGGATCATCCGCACCGACATGACGGCGGCGGTCGCCGAGAAGTACGACAAGCTGATCGGCGAGGGGCTGATCCCGCAGGGCCGCTGGGGCGAGCCCCAGGACGTGGGACGCGTGGTCGCCGCGCTCGCGCGCGGCGATGCCGCGTACTCCACGGGCGCCGTGATCATGGTCGACGGCGGCCTCACGATCCCCAGGCTCTAGACGGAGCTCACGAATGCCCGAGGCCGAGAATCCCGATCCCTCCGCGATCCGCAGCGGCTACGACCGCTGGGCCGAGATCTACGACCACGAGCTGAACCCGCTCGTGGCGCTCGAGGAGCCGCTGGTCCGGCAGGCGACGGGCGACGTGAGCGGTCTCGCGGTGCTGGATCTCGGCTGCGGCACCGGCCGGCACGCGCTGCGGCTCGCGGCCGCGGGCGCGAGCGTGACCGCCGTCGACTTCTCCGAGGGCATGCTGAGCGAGGCGCGCCGCAAGCCCGGAGCCGCGGGCGTGCGCTTCCTGGCGCACGACCTCCACCAGCCGCTGCCTTTCGAGGCCTCGGCCTTCGACCGGGTCGTGAGCGGGCTCGTGCTCGAGCACCTCCGCGACCTGCGCTTCGTCTTCGGCGAGGCCCGCCGCGTGCTCAAGCCGGGCGGCCGCGCGGTCGTGTCCGCGATGCACCCGGCCATGTTCCTGAAGGGCGTCGCGGCCCGCTTCACCGATCCCGCGACCGGCGAGAAGGTCCAGCCCGGCAGCGTGCCCCACTCGCTCGGCGACTTCGTGATGGCGGCGCTCGCCGCCGGCTTCGCGCTCGAGGCGATCGGCGAGCACGCCCCGGACGCCGCCTTCGCCGCCCGCTTCCCCCGCGCCGAGAAGTACCTCGACTGGCCGATGCTGGTGGTGCTGCAGCTGCGGGCCTGACGGCGAGCGCCTACCCCGTGCTGCGCAGGCCGGCGGCGACGCCGTTGACGCTCAGGCGGATCGCGTCCTTGATCTCCTCGGCCTCGGGCGTGTCCGGCTGGGCGCGCAGCCGCCGCAGCAGCGCCACCTGCACGTAGTTCATCGGGTCGATGTAGGGGTTGCGGACGCGGATCGAGCGCTGCAGCCAGGGCGCCTCGTCGAGCAGGTCCTTCTGGCCGGTGAGACGGCACAGCGCCGTTTCGGTCCGGCGATACTCCGCCTCGAGCAGCGGGAACACCGCCGCGCGGTCGGGCTCCGTGGCGAGCGTCGCGTAGACGCGGGCGATCAGCATATCGGCGCCGCGCAGCGCCAGCTGCGCGTTGTCCACCAGCGTCTTGAAGAAGGTCCACTCGCGGTACATCGTGGCGAGCAGGGACAAGCGCGAGGAGTCGTCGCCGGCCCACTGCTGGAGCGCGCTGCCGAGCCCGTACCAGCCCGGCAGGCCCACCCGGCTCTGGGTCCAGGCGAACACCCAGGGAATCGCGCGCAGCTCCGCGAGGCCGCTCTGGGCCGAGCGCCGCGCGGGCCGGCTGCCGAGGTTGAGCCGGTCGATCTCCTGGATCGGCGTCGCCGCGTGGAGGTAGCGTGGAAGCTCCGGGCGCTCGTGAACCAGGGCGCGGTAGGCCCGCTCCGCGACCGGCGACAGCTCGTTGAGCGCGTGCTCCCAGGCGCCGCCCCGCGAGGGCGTGCCCGTCGGACGCCGGCCCCCGGCGACCAGCACCGCGTGGACCAGCTGCTCCAGGTGCCGTCGCGCGAGCGTCGGGTCGGCGTAGCGGTTCGTCACCGACTCTCCCTGCTCGGTGAAGCGCAGCCGCCCGCCGAGCGACTCCGGGGGCTGGGCCAGGATCGCGCGGTTGGTCGGCCCGCCGCCGCGCCCGACCGTGCCGCCGCGGCCGTGGAAGAGCGTGAGGCGGACCGAGTGGCGCGCGCACACCGAGGCGATCGTGCGCTGGGCCAGGTGCAGCTCCCAGTTGGCCGTGAGGTAGCCGCCGTCCTTGTTCGAGTCGCTGTAGCCCACCATCACCGTCTGCGCGCCGCCGCGCGCGGCCAGGTGGCGGGCGTAGGCCGGGTTCGCGAACAGCCGCTCGAGCGTCTCGGGAGCGCGGTGCAGGTCGGCGACGGTCTCGAACAGCGGCACCAGGTCGAGGCGGTCCGAGACGCCGGCGTCGCGCGCCATCAGCAGCACGGCCAGGACGTCGCTCGGCCCGCGCGTCATGCTCACCACGTAGCTTTCGACCGCGAGCGGGCCCACGCGCTCGTGGGCGCGGCGCACGAGCCGGAACAGGTCGAGCGTCTCGCTGGTTTCCGGGCTGAAGTCCAGCCGGTGCGGGGCGAACGGCCGGCCGGCCAGGATCTCGCGGGTCAGCAGCTCGGCGCGCTCGTCCTCGCTCATGCCGGCGTAGCCCGTGGCGACGGCGTAGCGGCCCAGCACCTCGTCGAGTGCCCTCGTGTGGCGGTCGCTCGCCTGCCGCAGGTCGAGGCTCGCCAGGTGGAAGCCGAAGATCTCGGCCTGCCGCACGAGCGTACCCAGGCGTCCCGCGGCCAGGCGCTCCCCGCGGTGGGCCCGCAGGCTCGCCTGGAGCAGCCGCAGGTCGGCGAGCAGCTCGGACGCGTCGCGGTACACGCCCGGCGCGAGCGCCTGGTCCGTGCGCCACGGCCGCCCGCCCGCCTCGAGCGTCGCCCCTAGCTTGCGGTACACGTAGCGCAGCTTCTGACGGTAGGGCTGCCGCCGGTAGCGCTCCTCGGCGTCCGCCGCTTCCTCGGGAAACGCGAGCGCGTCCTGCTCGAGGCTGCGCAGCAGCGCCTCGTCGACGCCCAGCCGCTCGGTCGTGCTGAGGTGGCCGTGCAGCCGCTCGATCCCGCGGCGCAGCAGGCGCAGCGCCAGGTCGTGGTGCGCCCGCAGCGCCTGCTCGGTCGTGGCGACGGTGATCGTGGGGTTGCCGTCGCGGTCCCCGCCGATCCAGCTCGCGAAGCGCAGGAAGCGGTCGGGCACCACGGCGCCGGGATAGTGGCGGGCGACCGCGCGCTCCAGCGTGGCCGCGACCTCGGGCGCGAGGTCGTAGAGCGTCGTCTCGAAGTAGTAGAGGCCGTTGCGCACCTCGTCCATCGCTTCGGGGCGATAGGCGCGCGTCTCCTCGGTCTGCCAAAGCGAGACCAGCTCCTCGCGCAGCGCCTCCAGGGCGGCTCGCTCCTCCTCGGGCGTTCTCGCCTCGAGGTCGAAGGTGCGCAGCACCTCGGCGATGCGAGCGAGCTTCGTGAGCATCGTGCGGCGCTTGGCCTCGGTCGGGTGCGCGGTGAAAACCGGCTGGATCAACAGCCGGTCGAGCATGCCCTGCAGCTCGTCCCGCGACACTCCCGAGTCGCGCAGCTCGCGCACCGCGGCCTCGATCGTCTCGGTGACCGGACCGCCCGAGCCGTGCGCCTCGCGCTCGCGCCGCCGCAGCACCCGCACGCGCTCGCGCTCCTCGGCGAGGTTGACGAGCTTGAAGTAGGAGGCGAAGGCCTTCAGCACGCCCCGCGATTCGGCGAGCGGCAGGCCCTCGATCCGCCGCAGCAGCCGCTCGCCGGCCGCCTCGTCTCCCGCGCGGTGCGCCTTGGCGAGCGCCCGCACCTCCTCCACGAGGTCGAAGAGCGCGCGGCCTTCCTGCTCGACCAGCGTGTCCCCGAGGAGGTCCCCGAGCCGGTGGACGTCCTCGCTCAGCAGGTCGCGCTCGCTCGCCATGGTCCTAGAGTGTCTCCCGTTCGCGGGCCACGAGCGCGGCGAAGGACTGCATCACGCCGCTCGTCCTCGGGCCGACGCGGCCGTCGCCCACCGGCCGCCCGTCCACGCGCACCACCGGCAGCACCTCGCGCGACACGCTGGTGATGAACGCCTCGTCGACGAGCGGCAGCTCCTCGCGCCGGATTGCGACGGGGCGGACCGGCAGCAGGGAGGCGGCCACCTCGATCGCGAGCGCGCGCGTGACGCCGGCGAGCGCGCGGGCGTCCTCCGTCCGCAGCGCTCCCTCGCGGATCGCGAAGAAGTTGCTCGAGAGCCCCTCGAGCACCGCGCCGTCCGGCGCCACCAGCAGCCCCTCCTCCACGCCCTCGGGCAGCCGCGCGTAGGCCTGCCGCGCGGTCGCGATGAAGCGGGTGTCCTTGGCGTGCGGGTTCTCCCGCTGCAGCTCGAGCGTCACGCAGGCGACACCTTCCGCGTAGAGCCTGGAGGGCAGCGGCGTGAAAGCCTCCACGGCGACGAACAGGCGCGGAGGCGCGAACGTGAGCCGGACGCGCGACTCGGGGAAGGACGAGCGATCGAGCGCCTCGGACAGCGCGCGCCGCAGCAGCGCGGGATCGACCCTGCCGGGCGTTCCCTTGAGGGCCGCCGACTCTTCGAGACGCGCCACGTGCTGGCCCAGGCGCACGACGCCGCGGCCGCCGTAGGTGCGCAGCGTCGTGTAGGCCCCCTCGGGCAGCGCCTGCGAGGCCGCGGCGAGGCTGTCGTGCCGGCCGAGCAACGACAAGCCCAGGGCCCCCGACTCGTAGCTCGACACGGCGCTCCCGCTCATGCGGCCCCCATCTTCGCATCGGACGCGCCGCGTCGCGCCCGGCTTCGCGCCGCCCGGGCTTCTGCTAGACTCCCGCCCGGAGGTTCTCCCACATGATCGGATCGCGCCGTTTCCTCCGCCTCGCCCTCTTCGCCCTGACGCCGATCCTCTGCCCCGGAGCCGAGATGACCGCACAGGCCGGCACGCGAATCGAAACGAAGCCGTTCGGCAAGACGAGCGCCGGCGAGAGCGTGGAGCTCTACACCCTGTCTCGTGCCGGCTCGCCCACGGTGGCGATCACCAACCTGGGGGGGTACATCGTCTCCATGCTCGCGCCGGACCGCAGCGGCCGCCTGGCGGACGTGACGCTGGGATACTCGGGCCTGCCCGGCTACCTCGCCGACAGCTCCTACTTCGGCTGCCTGGTGGGACGCTACGCGAACCGGATCGCGAAGGCGGCCTTCACGCTCGACGGCAAGCGGTACGCGCTCGCCGCCAACGACGGCCCGAACACGCTGCACGGCGGGCCGACGGGCTTCTGCAGGCGCGTGTGGATGGCGAAGGTCAAGAGCGGGACGGACGGCGACGCGCTCGAGCTGACCTACGTCAGCCGGGACGGCGAGGAAGGCTACCCGGGCACGCTCACCGCCACGGTGGTGTACTCGCTGCGCGAGGACGGCGGGCTCGTGCTCGACTACACGGCCACCAGCGACGCACCCACGGTGGTCAACCTGACGAACCACGCCTACTTCAACCTCGCGGGCGAGGGCGAAGGGACGATCCTCGACCACGAGCTGCAGCTCGAGTCCGATGCCTTCACGCCCGTGGACGCGACGCTCATCCCCACGGGCGAGCTGCGCCCCGTGGCCGGGACCCCCTTCGACTTCCGCAAGCCGCTCGCGATCGGCGCGCGCATCGACGCGGCGGACGAGCAGATCCGGTTCGGCAAGGGCTACGACCACAACTTCGTGCTCCGCGGCGCCGCGGGCACGCTGAGGCTTGCCGCGCGCGTGGTGGAGAAGAAGAGCGGCCGCCAGCTCGACGTGCTGACGACCGAGCCCGGCGTCCAGTTCTACACGGGCAACTTCCTCGACGGGAAGGTGACGGGCAAGTCGGGGAAGCCCTACGTGAAGCGCGGCGCCTTCTGCCTGGAGACGCAACACTACCCGGACTCGCCGAACCAGGCGACCTTCCCATCGGCGGTCCTGCGCCCGGGCCAGGTCTATCGCCACACGACCGTCTACCGCCTGAGCGTCACGAAGTAGCGACTACACACCGCCAGGACCGGCCTTCGCGCGATCGTCCGGATCTCGTCGCGGGCCGTCCGGGTCAATCGTGTCGTCCGGGTACTCGGGACGTCGGTGCGCCCCGACCCTCAAGCCTTCCCGGCGTGCAGTAACTCATTGGCGTACAAGAACAAGAAGCTGTGGGGCGCAGGGCCCTTGACAAGCCTTCACTCAAGTCTTCAATATGGCTCGTGCCGCCCCCTTGGCGGCCCTGGAGAACCGCGTGAGCAAGATCATCGGAATCGACCTCGGGACGACCAACTCAGTGGTTGCCATCATGGAGGGCGACAGCCCTACGGTCATCACCAGTCCCGAGGGGAGCCGAACCACCCCCTCCGTCGTGGCCTTCGCAAAGGGCAGCGGCGAACGGCTCGTCGGCCAGGTGGCGAAGCGCCAGGCGGTGACGAACCCGGAGAACACCGTCTTCTCGATCAAGCGCTTCATGGGACGCAAGTTCCACGAGGTTTCCGAAGAGCAGAAGATGGTCCCGTACAAGGTCGTCCGGGCCGGCAATGACGACGCGCGGGTGGAGATCGAGGGCAAGATGTACTCGCCGCCCGAGGTTTCCGCGATGATCCTGCAGAAGATGCGGGACGCCGCCGAGCAGCACCTCGGCGAGAAGGTGACGAAGGCGGTCATCACGGTCCCCGCGTACTTCAACGACTCGCAGCGCCAGGCGACGAAGGACGCGGGCCAGATCGCGGGCC
>CAZMRX010000165.1:0-7465 GCA_964568755.1 uncultured Acidobacteriota bacterium
GCTGGGTCTCGTTCGAGTGGGAGAAGCGCTGGCACCCGGAGATCGAAGAGCCTGACGTCGCGCTGCCGAGCTTCCTGCGCTGGGCCGCGGACGAGCTGCGGGGGCGGCGCGCGACGGAGCGCACCGGCGCGCGGGTCCTGACCTGCGGCCGCCTGCGCGTGGAGGTGCTGCCGAGCCGCCCGATGATGGGCCTCGCGGCGGCGCGCGCGGTGGGCGAGGCGATCCGGGACCGTCTCGCGCGCGAGGGGCGGGCCGCGGTCATCTTCGCCTCGGCGCCCTCGCAGAACGAGTTCCTGGCCGCCCTGCGCCAGGAGCCCGGCATCGAGTGGTCGAAGCTCACCGCCTTCCACCTGGACGAGTACGTGGGCATCGGCCCCGACCACCCGGCCTCGTTCCGCCGCTTCCTGGTCGACCGCCTCTTCTCGCACGTGAAGGTCGCGGCGTTTCACGGCCTCGAGGGCCAGGCCAGGGACCTGGCGGCGGAGTGCGCGCGCTACGCCGGGCTGCTGCGGGAGGCGGCGCCGTCGCTCGCCATCCTCGGGATCGGCGAGAACGGCCACCTGGCCTTCATCGACCCGCCCGTATGCGACTTCGCGGAGCGGGCGGACGTGCGCGTGGTGGAGCTCGACGAGCCGTGCCGCGTTCAGCAGGTGAACGACGGCGGCTTCCCGAGCCTGGCAGAGGTGCCGCGCACGGCGCTCTCGCTCTCGATTCCGTACCTGCTCGGCGTGCCGCGCGCCGTGGCCATCGTTCCGGGGCCCAAGAAGCGCGCGGCGATCACCGCGGCGCTCCAGGGGCCGGTCACCCGGGCGTGCCCCGCGTCCGTCTTGCGCCGCCACCGCGACGCGATCCTGTTCCTGGACGAGGACTCGGCTGCGGGCCTCGGCTGAGCGCTTTCGACGTCGCGAAGGAGGGTCCCATGAAGCTGCGAGCGGTCGCCCTCGGGAGCGCGTGTGCGCTGGCGCTGCTGGGCACGACGAGCGGACGACGCGCGGCGGCCGCCGACGTCTCGCTCGTCGAGCTGCTGAACCGGGCGGGCGAGTACGTCCTCGCCTACGAGGACGCGTTCCGCGTCGTGGTCGCCGAGGAGGTGTACGTGCAGCGCTTGCGCGCCACCCCGAGCGGCCCGGTGCAGGAGACGCGCCGCCTCCGCTCGGACGTGGTGTTCGTGCGCGCGAGCGGGACGGGCCTGCCCTGGTGGCTGCTGCGCGACGTCTACGAGGTCGACGGGCAGTTGATCCGCGACCGGCAGGCTCGCCTCGAGCGGGTGCTGGTGGAGAACCCGGCCACCGGCCTCGCGCGGGCACGCGCGATCGCCGACGAGGGCGCCCGCTTCAACCTGGGCCGCAGCTTCCGCAACTTCAACGTGCCGACGCTGGCGCTCGCCTTCCTGCACCCGGCCCTGCAGCCGCGCTTCTCGTTCGAGTGGAAGGGCAGGACCGCGATCGAGGGGCGCTCGTTCGTCGAGCTCGCCTTTCGCGAGCTCCGAGCCCCCTCGGTGATCCGCGGGCCCGCCTCGCGCTCGGACGTCCTGGCGGCGGGTCGCGTCTTCATCCATGACGGCAGCGAGGGCACGGTCGGCCGCACCGAGCTCGTTCTCGATCTGCCAGAGGAAGCCCTGAGGACGCGCGCGACGCTCGTCACCGAGTACCGTCCCTACCAGGCGCTCGCGCTGTGGGTCCCGGTCGAGATGCGCGAGCGGCTCCAGGTGGAGCTCGGGAGCGCCAGCAAACGATCCGGCGGTGTCGAGTTCGTCGAGGGCATGGCCGTCTACAGCGGATTCCGCAAGGCCTCGGTCACCACCGAGGAAGACTTCCGGGTATCGGAGCCGGACCCCCGGTGATCCGCAGCCTGCCGCATCGAGAAGGAGACCGCGAGCTTCAGCGCCGCACGGCGGTCCAGCGGCCCTGGCGGGCGCCAGCCTGATACCGGCCCGACATGCGGCCGCCGGAGACGGTGCCGGTGAGCTCGTGCCACGCGCCGCCCTGGTCGACGAAGCCGAAGCGGATGGCGTCGCCGCGCAGCACGGGCTCGCGCAGGCCCGCGTCGACCGGGCCGAGCGCGATCGTTCCCTCGACCTTCTGATGGCGCTGCACGAGCGCGAGCTCGAACGACGCTCCGCCCTGCAGCTCGACGCGCCAGGAGCCCTCGACAGGGGCGGGCACGATCCACAGGTAGGCGGTGCGCCCCTCGGCGCGGGAGACCTCGTCGGGCTCCCACTCGTCCATGTTGAAGGCGTGCGAGACGACGCGCGTGCCCGGGCGCATCTGGAGCAGGGTCGGACGCAGCCGCAGGTTGAGCGTCGAGAGCAGGTAGAGCGTCACCACCGTGGCTTCCCTGAAGTCCGTTTCGAAGATGTCGCCCTGGACGAAGCGCGCCTTGCCCGCGACACCCTGCTCGCGCGCTAGACGCTCGGAGAACGCGACCAGCTCCGGGTTGAACTCGACGCCCTTCGCCTGCGCGCCGCGCCGCGCGGCGGCGATCACCATCCGGCCGTCGCCGGAGCCCAGGTCGTACACGACGTCGCGCGGACCCACCTGGGCCATCGTCAGCATGCGCTCGACCAGCGCCTCGGGCGTGGGGAGCCAGATCACGTCCTTGCCCGGTTGGCCCTGCCGGGGCGCGCCCGGCTCCGGCTGCTGCTGCAGCAGTGGTTCAAGCGGCGGCCACTGCAGCGGGGGCGACAGCAGGGGGGGCGCCTCGACCTGCAGCGGCGGTGGCGCCTGCAGCGTCGGCGCGGCTTGCAGCGCCGCCGAGGCCGCCGCGCCGGCCGGGGCCAAGGCCGCGAGTACTGCTACGCCGAGCGCTGGTAGCCGAGACATCGAGCCCTCCGATCCGATGCAGTTCAGGCCATTATCTCGCCCGCGGCGGAGGTCCGCTTCGGCCGCCGACGACGCGATGGGCCGAGGTCCAATTCGATCTCTGGGACCGGCTGAAGCCGATCAAACAGGGCTGGGTGCGCGCTGCCGCGCTCGAGCGTGTGCCTCCTGCTCTCCTACTCCTCGAACTTGAGCTCGTGGGCGTCACGCTCGCGGCCCGTGGGGACCGAGAGCTCGCCGTAGAGGGCGGGCCGGCGGGCCTTGATCCAGAGCCGCCCGGTGGCCTTCTCGAGGAGCGAGGCGTCGAGGTCGGCCACGACCATGTCGTCGTCCGCCTTCCAGGTCTCGGCCAGGATCCGGCCGTACGGGTCGAAGATGGTCGCGTTGCCCGTCCGAATCTCGTCGTCGTCGACGCCGATGCCGTTGCTGAAGACCAGGAACAGGCCGTTGTCGTGGGCGCGGCTCGGCAGCCAGCGCATCAGCCAGGCGCGGCCCTTCTCGCCCCGCAGCTCGCGCTCGATCGCCTCGGGGTGCGTGTGGCGCTCGTCCCACAGGCGGCGCTCGATGACGCCCATCAGGTGCGGATTGGTGGTGCGGCAGCCGCCGGTCTGGTGCGGGGCGAGCAGCACTTCGGCGCCGCGCAGCGCCGCGATGCGGACGTTCTCGACGATGTTGTTGTCGTAGCAGATGAGAACCGCGACGCGGCAGCCGTGCGGCGTGTCGAAGACCGTGTGCTCGTCGCCCGCCTTCACCCTGGGATGCTCGAAGGCGTGCAGCTTGCGGTGGCGGACGAGACTCCCGTCGGGCATCGCGACCACGTAGGTGTTGTGAAAGACGCCATCCCCCGCGTCCTCCACCAGCCCGGCCCCGATCGTGATCCGATGCCTCGCGGCCAGCTCGAGCAGACGCGCGCAGGTCGGACCCTCGGGGACGGGCTCTGCCAGCGCCTGGAGCTGCGGCACCGTGAGGTGGCGGAGGAACCAGTAGCCGGTGAGGCAGCACTCGGGGCCGACGAGGATATGGACGCCCCGGCTGGCCGCATCCTCGGCGAAGCGGGCGAGCTTCTCGAAGTTGGCCTGCTTGTCGCCGGCGCGGCTCTCCATCTGGACGGCGGCGACCTTGACGTCTTTCATCGCGACCTCACCGGGCTGCGGCGGACCGCGCTTTCGACGCCCGTGAGCAGCCGGTCATGGCTCTCCTCCTTCTATTGGGGCTCCTGGAGTGCTGTGCGCGCGATGTGGTGCGGCATGCCCTTGTCCGGCAGAACGAACACCTGGCGCAGGGCAAGGTCGCCCTCGGCCGTGCGGCCAAGGGCGCGCAGCAGCATGCCCCGGGCGCAGGTGGCGCCAGCGGGGTAGTGGCCGCCGCGGAAGAGGTAGAGATCGGCCTCGGCGAGCGCCGCCTCGAGTCGCGGACGCCACGCCGGGTCGTTCGCCTCGCCGAGGCGCTGCGCCGCACGGTAGGCGAATGCCGTCTGACGGAAGTCGCGCCCGGCCGCTGCGCGCTTCCAGTGCTCGCGAGCGTCGTCGTGGTTGCCCAGGAGCGCCTGCAGCTCGCCGCGGTAGTACTGAAAGCGCGGCGCGCCGACGAAGGCCGCCATCCCATCCTTCGTGAAGTCGAAGCCGGGCACGGGCTGGCCGAGGCTCGCGGCCAGCGCCGACGCCTCGGCTTTCCGCCCGTCGCGGGCGAGGGCGAACGCCTGTCGCAGCTTCACCTCCAGGTACACCTGCCGCACGTTCGTCCCGAACTCCTCGCGCGGGAAGAAGCGGCCGGGGAAGAGCGCCTCCGCGTCGCCGAAGCGGCCCTTCTCCGCGAGTGCGAGCGCCAGCTTGTAGACGAGCGTCGAGGGCAGGGGCGTCCCAGGGTAGCGCCGCAGGGCTGCGATGCGCTCGTCCGGTCCGCGGGCCAGCAGGCTCAGGGCCTGATCGGCGCCCTGGTACAGCTCGACGTTCGTGGGATCCGCGCCCATCCCTTCCTCGAAGGCTCGCAGGGCGGACTCGGCGTCGGTGCGCGCGTACAGCAGCGCGAAGCCGACGTTGCGGTGGAGCACGGGGAGCCGCGGATCGAGGGCGCGCGCCTTCGCCCACTCGGCGAGCGCCTCGTCCGTGCGGCCGCCGGAGAGGTGGAGCGAGCCGAGCAGGAAGTGAGCCGTGGCGTCGTCGGGATTCACGTCCAGCGCATGGCGCAGGACGACCAAGGACTCGGCGCGGTTGGGGAAGACGTAGCGCGTGGACTGGCGGGAGGCGAGCGCGAAGTCGTCCCGGCCCGAGCGGCCCAGCTTCAGGGCGCAGTAGCCGCGATAGTAGGCGACGAGCGGGTAGTCCTGGGGCAGGACGGCCCCGGGCTCGGCCACCACGCCCGTCGCGGAATAGCGGCGTGCGAGCAGCGCGTGCGCGTTGCCCCACAGGCCGAGCGCCATGTAGTCCACGGCCAGCTCGAGCACGCGCTCCGGGTCCGAGGCGAGGTGGGCCCAAAGCGGAGGATCCGTGCCCCCGAGAAGGATGGCCTCGTGCCGCAGGAACGAGCTCGGCGGGTCCAGCGCCTGCCAGCGCCGGAGGCGCGCCCTCGCTTCGTCCGCCTGGCCCGTCCGGCGCAGCAGCGCCACCTCCATCCCTCCCGCGCGGATCATCTCGGGAGAATCCTCGAGCGCCTGCTGAACCAGCTGCAGTCCACGGAAGGGGTCAGGTCTTGAATCTGGGCCTGCGCCCGGCTCATGCCCCGTTTCAAGAGCCGACCCCTCGCGAGCCGCGAGGCGAGCGAGCTGCAGCAGCGTCGCCGCGCGCCAGCCTGGGAGCGATGCCGCCTGGTCCCAGGCGAAGCGGGCCTTCTGGACTTCGCCGACGGCGAGCTGGGCGAGCCCGAGGTAGTAGAGGGCCTCGGCGTCGTTGCTCTTCCGCGCCACCGCCCTGGACAGGGGCTCGATGGCGTCGTCGAAGCGCTTGATCTGCACGGCGAGGCGTCCCGCGGCGCGACTGAGCTCGGGGCTGTCGGGAAAAGCGGCGAGCGCTGCCGCGTAGACGTCGTGGGCCTCCAGCCGCTTCCCGTTCAGCTCCTGGTGCCGGCCGAGCTCGATCCAGTCGCCTTCGCTCCGCTTCTCGCGCGGCGGGAAGACGTGCGCGGGCTGCGGCCCGGTCTTCACGTCCGATTTCGGCACGAAGTCGTAGCGGCCCTCGGTGTGGGCGAGCAGCACGCGCCCGGCCGCGTCGTGAGCCTCGACGCTGTACGGGCCCGGGGCAGCCAGGTCTGCATAGGTCGCCGCGAAAGCCTCGGAAGGGGCGAGGCTCAAGCTCTCCTCGCGCAGCTTCGCCGTCCCGGCGCGGATCACGATCTGCCCGCCGCGAACGGAGCGAGTCAGGTTGAGCCCGACTCGAAGTGCGTTGCCGTCGCCCCGGCGCACGTGCACGACGCCTTCGTCGTTCGCGCGCGAGTAGCCGCCGATCTTCCGCACCGGCTGGTAGGTTTCGCGGAAGCGCAGGAGCTGCTGAGGCTCGAGGAACGCGTAGGTCTCCTGGTTCCGGAACAGGCCCGCCTGGACCTCGAGGTAGGCGCTCTGGTCGTCGGAGAGGGCCCGGCGCCAGTCCTTGCCTTCGTCGTCCCAGCCCCACGACCAGATCTTCTTGCCCGGCATGTCGTGGTGGTCTGCGACGTGCACCATCCCCGACTCGGTTTGAGGGTGGTAGACGCCCATGAACGGCTCGCGGCTGCCGTGGACGAAGCGCGACACGAAGCCCGCGAGGTGGTTGCGCGGGTAGGAGAGGTCGACCCCCGAGGAATCCACCGGCCAGGTGTCGACGTCGGCGAAGTGGTGGGAGGCCGAGAACTCCATCGGGTAGAGGATGTGCGAGTCGCCCTCGGCGCGGACGGACGCCGTCGTCCACCAGTAGAAGCGATGGCGAACATCGCTGCGGTTGTAGAGCGTCGTCGTCTGCTCGAGCAGCGAGCGGCCGGGACGCAGCCGGAGCTCCACCCGCCACTGCATCCCGTAGGGTCGGTCGACGTTGCCGACCCAGACGGCCGCGCTGCCGTCTTCGTGGCGCACGCTGCCGAAGTCCACCGGCGAGACCGTCATCCAGTTGTGCGAGACGGGGAAGTTGAACTCGACCCCCAGCGCCACCCACGCCCCGCGGTAGGCGACGTCGGCGTACTTGATCGACGGGTTCGCGTAGAACATCTCGTGGCCGGTCGCCTTGTCGACGCAGCTGTAGATCCGCCCGCCGAGGTCGGGCAGCACGACCAGCTTCAGGTACTCGTTCTCGAGCTCGAGCGTGCGCCAGGTCTTGTCGGCTCGGCGATCCGTCAGGTTCGTGCGCGTCGTGTACGGGTAGATCAGGAACGGCCGCCGCGCGAAAAGATCGAAGCGCGGGTTCACGTCCGGCAGGTCCTCCTCGTAGGTCGGCAGCGTGAGCGTGCCTTGACGCACTGCGGTTTCGGCGGGCTTGCTCGTGTCTGCAGCGCCCGCCGAAACCGCAGATCGCCCGGCAAGCACGAACGACAGCACCAAGCCCAGGGACAGCAAGGTACGAAGCCACAAGCCACCCGGGGGGTCTGGGGGGACGCAGTCCCCCCAGCTCAAAGAACGCAGGCTGATCGCCCCCCCGCGAAGATCCCCCTGGACCAACACCGAGCGATTGCTAGTCACCCGCACA
>CAZMRX010000165.1:7475-11355 GCA_964568755.1 uncultured Acidobacteriota bacterium
CATCCCCCCCCGCCACCCCTCCCCACCCCCACCACCCCCGCCCCCCCATCACCCCCACCCCCCCCCCCCCGGGGGGGTGGGGGGGCCCCCCCCCCCCCCCAGCTCAAAGAACGCAGGCTGATCGCCCCCCCGCGAAGATCCCCCTTGGAGAACAACGAGCCATTCGTCCCCCCACGAGAATCCCCCTTGAGGGGTGACGAGCCATTCGTCCCCCCACGAGATTCCCCCTTGAGGAATGACGAGCCATTCGCCTCCCCCCGAAGATCCCCCTTGAACAACACCGAGCGATTGCTAGTCACCCTCACACCCCACACCACTCGAGCGCCGCCGCCAGGTACACCTCGGCGGTCCGCAGGATCGACCCCGTCTCGACGTACTCGTCGGCGTTGTGCGCGCCCGCTCCCCGCGGCCCGAACACGAGGGTCGGGATCCCGAAGTGCTTCTGGCTCAGGAACGCGTCGCACGGCCACTCGGCGGCGGCGAGCGGCGCCTCTGGCCCCAGGACGCCCCGCGCCGCGCCGTGGAGGCAGCGCGTCCAGGGGTGATCGGCCGCGAGCTCGTGCCCCTCGAGCGGGGGATCCACGAGGCGGAGCACCTCGAGCGGGTGCTTGCGGAAGAACGGGTCGGCGGCCGCGAAGTCGCGGAGCGACGCCTCGATCTCGGCGACGCGCGCCTTGACGTCCTCGTGCGGCAGGAACTGGAAGTAGACGCGCACGCGGGCCTCGAGCGGCACGCTCCACGGGATGTCGGGGTCGAAGCGGTTGGCCTCGAGCGCCAGCACCTGCACGGGTGCGGGATCAGGAAAGTCGCGGTAGGTCTCCCCGCGGTCCACCCGCCGGCGCTTCGCCGTCCAAGCGTCGATCCAGCCGAGCAGGCGCCCCATCGGCACCGCCGGGCTCACGACCTCGTCCCTGGAGAAGTAGGCGCTCGGGTCGCCGGCGCGGCAGATGATGTCGAAGAAATGGCCGCCGCGCGACGCCCGCAGCACCGCCTCGTTCGTGGGCTCGGCGATGGCGCAGGCGTCGGCGGCCGTCCCGTGCAGTCGGCCCGCCAGCGTCCCGCCCCCACCCGCGAACTCCTCATCCACCACGGACTCGACGAGCA
The DNA here is from genome assembly GCA_964568755.1 of uncultured Acidobacteriota bacterium. Taxonomy (GTDB): domain Bacteria; phylum Acidobacteriota; class Vicinamibacteria; order Fen-336; family Fen-336; genus DATBSL01. Next base: position 8,580 of record CAZMRX010000165.1, read on the forward strand.
GGTCGCCGCCGGGCCGCACGCCCGCCTTCCGGAGCGCGATCGCCACGGCGCATTGCGCGGCGAGGCCGCCCTTCATGTCCCAGCTTCCGCGCCCGTAGAGGCGTCCGCGGCGGATCGCGCCCGACCACGGGCTCATCCGCCACGGGTTCGGGCGCGTGGGGACCGTGTCGATGTGCCCGCTCAGCAGAAGGCTGCGCCCTCGTCCCGTCCCGGGCAGGCGCGCGACGAGGTTCTTCCGGCCGCGATACTGCCGGTCGCGTCGGACGTAGGCGTGTCGCGAGCGCTTCAGGAAGCCGACGTCGTAGAGCTCGACTTCGAGGCGATGGCCTCGCAGCGCGCGGGCGAGCCGCTGCTGGGCAGCCGTCTCGTGGCCGTCCGGCGGAATCGACACGCTGTCCGTCCGCACCAGAGCTTGCGCGAGGGAGAGGATCTCGCCGCGCAGCGGCCGCAGCAGTCGGCGTGCGTGACGCGCGGCGTCGCGGCGTGGAGCCTCAGGAGACATGCCGGTGCCTCTCGTCGTCGGGCAGGACGCGACGAAACGCCTCGCCGAAACCGACTCCGTGCTCGCGCGCGAAGTCGAGCACGGCGTCGAGGGAGAGGTCGGGCGGGATCGTGTGCGGGGACGTGACCTTGAACGCGGCCACGAGCGCCCCCAGGTCGAGGGCGCTCGCGAGCGGCCGGGACGCCAGTGTCGCCCGCTGGGCCGTGGTCCCCGCGAAGGGGAGGCCGGCTGCCAATCCCGAGAGCACGCCGCCCAGCAGCGCGTCCCCCGCGCCCGCGCTGCTCACGACGCGAACCGGGAGCGTCGGGATATGCGCCCAGCCTCTGTCGAAGGCGAAGGCGCCGCGAGCGCCGGCGGTGACGATCAGCCGCATCCTGGGGTGGGCCGCGAGCGCGATCTCGCCGAGGCGCCGCAGGACGGGCTCTGGGGCCTCGGGTCGCAGCGGCTCGCCGGCGAGGGCCGCGGCCTCCTCCTCGTTCAGGGCCAGCAGATCGACGACGGACAGGAAGCCCGTCTCGAGCGCCTCCTGGATCTCCGCCGTCGTCAGCGAGGCGACCCGCAGCGCGCCCTTCTCGGTGGCGCGCCGCAGCAGGTGGCGGCGAACCGCGAGCGGGACCTCGGGCGCGGCCAGCGCGATGGCGCTGGGCGACAGCCAGCGCTCGACGGCGTCGACGTCGTGCTCGCCCACGAGCGACGCCGCCGAGTCGATCGTCGTCACGTTGCCGCCGCTGCCGTCCCGGTACTGGAAGCAGACGCTCAGCAGCGTCGGGCGGCCCGGCACGGCGTCGACGAAGCGCACGTCCATGCCCGCGCGCTCCATCTCCGCGCGCAGGCGCAGCCCCACCTCGTCGATCCCCACCTTGCCGACCGGGACGACGTGGAACGGGCCGTGGTCCTCGCGCGCCCCGAGCAGGACGGTCGGGTACTGGGCCACGATGTGGAGCTTGCAGTAGTCGCGCACGTCGAGCAGCCGCCCCGGCCGGCTCTCGTTGCGGCCGAGGTCGTGGTCGCCCTCGAGGGCGAAGAAGATGCCGGCGCCGATGCCTCCCACGCCGACCAGGCGCCGGTAGGGCGCGTCGCTGCCGAGCCGCAGCGCCCGCGCCGCGGCGTCCGTCCTCAGAGCAGCGCCCATTCCGGGTGCTCGCTGATCGGGTGACGCGCCGTCTCCCGCGTCGCCGTGACGAGCGCGTCGCGGTGCCGCTGCAGCAGCGTGATCGGGTACTCCGCCACGGGCTCGGAGAAGAGAGCCACGCGCAGCGCCGTCTGCTTCCAGCTGCCGGTGTCGCTGAAGACCCGGACACTCGCGGCGGAGAGGCACTCGCGGATCCCGAGCGTCACCGACATCGGCGGCACGAACTGGTAGGCCGACCCGAAGCTGCGCTGCGCGAGCGCCAGCACGGTGTCGAGGTTGTTCTCCTGGACCCGGATCGTGGAGGCGGCCAGCTCCTCGAGCCCCACCGCCAGCAGCGGGTGGCGGCGGGCCTGGTTGTAGGCCACGTGGCCGTCCTGGCCCCAGCCGCCGAGCGTGAGGTCGACCGGCGCCTCGGCGATCGCGTCGCGCACGCGCTCGATCGTCGCGGGCAGCAGCCAGAAGCGCTGCGACTCGGGCACGTTCAGCTCCGCTCGGATGCCGCCGTAGAAGTGGCGCTCCATGAAGCTGCGGAAGTTGTAGGGGTGGGCCTTCGCGAGCGGGCGGCCCTGCCAGTCGAGGCACTCGTCCATGTGGAAGACCGTGAGCCGGGCGAGCGACACGCCGCGCGCGTTCACCAGCTCGGTCCACGGCACGTACCAGCCGCTCGGACCGCAGGGAACGATGACGCGCGTCGGCCGGCCCTCGGCGTTGCGCGCCGCCACGAGGTCCACCAGCTCCTGCGCCATCAGCCGGCCCATCGCGCCCGGGTCCTCGACCATCCGGAACGGCACGCGCAGGGCCGGGTGGCCGACCAGCTGCTCGAGGGGGATCCGGCACCACTCCAGCAGCCGCTTGGGGTCGACCCGGTCGCTCACGAGGCCCTCTGACGCCGCGCGCGGGGGGCTTCCTCGAAGTCGAGAAGCTCGTAGATCTCCGTCCAGGCTTCGAGGAAGTAGGGAAGCTGCTTCTTCAGCAGGCGCCCGTGGTCGGGATCGTCCGCCATCGCCGCCACCGCATGGTTCACGTCGGCGAGCGTCGCGAACTCGCAGTCCCAGACCAGCGTGTGCACGGGCTCGCGTCCGGCGAAGGGCCGGCTGCGGCGACCGCGCGGCCAGCCCTTGCGTCGCTCGAGGGCTTCGAAC
>CAZMRX010000166.1:0-11347 GCA_964568755.1 uncultured Acidobacteriota bacterium
CGCCTCTGCCCGGTTACTCCAGCTGGTTCCAGAGGGTCCCCGGGCGCTTCGAGAGCCAGCGAATCGTGGTGAAGGAGGGTCGCGTCGTAGGCTTCAACATGCTCGGCTCGCGCTGGAACCACGAGCCCTTCCTGGAGTGGATCCACGAGCGGCGCCCCCTCGAGTGGGTGCTGAAGCACCTCGCCGAAGCGCAGTTCGACGAGGAGCTCTCACCGCGCTTCCGGGTCATCGCGCGTCCCGAGGCCGTTTCGTGAGTCCGCGGCAGTCGCGCGCCTTCCCGGAAGCGCGGTCTCTGACCGATCCGTCGGCCCCTTGTTCGTGCGTCTTGCTGTCGGCGTCGTTTGAGTGCGCCGATCCGGCGCGTGAGCCCTGACATGCAATCCGGCCTGCTGAACACCTACAAGCACCCGGTCAGCAACCGCTCGTGGATCGCGTGGTCGCTCTCGTTCCTCCTGTTCGCCGCCTACATCCTGCTCTACTTCGGCCCGCTGCCCGCGCTCGGGTTGCACTTCGACCTGCTGCAGCGGGTGGCCGAAGCCGGGGGCCAGGCGCTCGGCCTGCCGACGGTCCTGCACAGCAAGTGGATCCTGTACGGGACCGTCTACACCCTCGCGATGATCGCGGGCGGGGCCTTCGTGCTGCGACGCCACGGCAACAGCCGCTATCAGCGGGTGCGGACCTTCTCGGTGGTGGCGGTACAGGTGCTCTTCGCCTTCATGCTGCCGATCGTGCTGCAGGTCTTCGGCCACAAGGAGTACTACTTTTCCTATTTCTGGCCGCTCAAGATCGAGTATTTCTACCCGTCGGTCATCCTCGACCAGCCGTTCCTGATCGTCTTCTGGAGCTTCCTGGGCTCGCTCGTGGCGTTTCCGCTGCTCGCGTACTTCCTGGGCAAGCGCTTCTACTGCTCCTGGGTCTGCGGCTGCGGCGGCCTCGCCAACACGGCCGGCGAGCCGTTCCGCCACCTCTCGAGCAAGTCCGCCCGCGCCTGGTCGATCGAGAAGATCTCGATCCACGGCGTGCTGTTCCTGGCCCTCGTCGCTACCGCCATCGTCTGGGTCAACTGGGCGGTGGGTCGCAAGCACCCCGACTTCGCGCGCTTCGCCTTCCAGGTGCAGGACTGGTACGGCTTCGCGATCGGGGCGATGTTCGCGGGCGTGCTCGGCGTCGGCCTCTATCCGCTGATGGGGACCCGCGTCTGGTGCCGCTTCGGCTGCCCGATGGCGGCGCTGCTGGGCCTCGTGCAGAAGCTCGGGCGCTTCCGCATAACCGTCAAGAAGGACATGTGCATCTCGTGCGGCAACTGCTCGACCTACTGCGAGATGGGCATCGACGTGCGCCAGTACGCGATGGCCAACCAGTCCTTCACCCGCGCCTCCTGCGTCGGCTGCGGCATGTGCGCCCACGTCTGCCCGCGCGGCGTGCTGAAGCTCGAGAACAAGCCGATCCGCTGGAAGGCCGGCGAGCCGATCCGGGTGTACGCGATCGACCTGTAGCTCCGGGTAGAATCGACTACTCGTGCGCACGCTGACGGCGGTCGCCCCGAATCCAACCCTGTGGAGGGACGTCCGCCTGCTGTGGCGCATCGCGGCGATGCTCGTCCAGTACTGGGTCCAGGGCGGGCGGCTGCGCCGGGAGTACAGGCGGCGCGAGGCGCGCGGCGAGGTGCTCTGGCTCGACGCGCTCGGCCCGACGCGGCACCGCGAGGCCGCGCTTCGCGGGCGAAGCTCGTGAGGCCGTCCGCGCCGCCGCCGCCCCGCTACGCGTTCGGCTACCGCGAGCCGCCCGTGTCCGGCAACGCCATCAACGGCTTGGGCGAGAAGCACCGCTCGCGGGCGCGGCAGGTCTTCCACAGCAGCAGCGGCGAGCCGCTGGCCTGGAAGGCGCTCGACGACTTCTTCAGCGTGATCAACCCCTGGCGCGTGGTGCGGCACGTGATCCTGAACACCTGGCAGCTGCGCCGGTCGGACGGCCCGGTGCGCAAGGAGGGGCGCGAGGTCGTGGACCGCCGCGCCATGGCCGACGAGATCAAGACCGCCGCGCGGCGGCTGGGCGCCTCGCTGGTGGGAGTCGCCGAGGTCACGGAGGAGGACGTCTACGAGGGGCGCGACCCCGGTCTGAGATACGCGATCTGCCTCGGCCTGCCGATGAACCGGAGCGAGATGGAGCACGCCCCGCAGGCGCGCGCCGCCGCCGAGGTGATGCGCACGTACCGCGAGATCGCGAAGATCGCGATCCGGCTGGCCGAAGCGATCCGCGGCATGGGCTGGCCGGCGCGGGCCTACGGGAATCCGAACAGCACCGATATCCTGCTGATCCCGCTCGCCGTGCGCGCGGGCCTCGGGGAGCTCGGCAAGCACGGCTCGATGATCGGGGTCGAGCACGGCTCCAACTTCCGCCTGGCTGCGGTGCTGACGGACCTGCCGCTCGCGCTCGACGCGCCGGTCGACATCGGCGTCGACGACGTCTGCACGCTGTGCCGCCGCTGCGTCGACGACTGCCCGCCGCGCGCCATCCACGAGCAGAAGCAGTGGGTGCGCGGCCGGCGCAAGTGGTACGTCGACTTCGACAAGTGCATCCCGTACTTCGTGAAGACCTGCGGCTGCGCGATCTGCATCGAGGTGTGCCCGTGGAGCGAGCCCGGCCGCGGGCCAAAGCTGTCCGCGCGGGTGCTCGAGCTGCGGCGCACGCGAGCCGCCATGGCCGCGGAAGGATCCCCGTGATGAAGCGACTCGCCGGCGTCGGCCTTGCCTCCGTGATTGCCCTGGGCCTCGCCGAGAGCGGCACGGAGGACGCGAGCCTCGCCAGGGCGCTCGCGGGCGTGCGCGCGCCCGCCGTGCGCGCGCACGTCGCGTTCCTGGCCGACGACCTGCTGGAGGGCCGCGAGACCGGCACCCGCGGGTACGACCTCGCGGCCCGCTACGTGGCGACGCAGCTCGCGCTGCTGGGGCTCGCCCCCGGCGGAGACGGCGGCACGTACTTCCAGCAGGTCCCGCTCGTGGAGAGCCGGCTGCTCGAGGCGACGCTCCGCCTGCGCACGGCTTCCGGCACTACGGCGCTCGCCCTGCGCGACGACTTCGTCATGTCGGGAGACACGCTGCGCAACGAGGCGCGCGTGGAGGCGCCCGTGGTGTTCGCCGGCTTCGGCGTGACGGCGCCCGGCCTGGGGCACGACGACTACGCCGGACTCGACGTGAAGGGCAAGATCGTGGCGCTTCTCTCGAACGCGCCCGCCCGCTTCGCGAGCGAAGAGCGCGCCTACCACGCGTCGCGGCAGCGCAAGGCCGAGAACGCGGCCGCACACGGGGCGGTCGGGCTGCTGACGATCCGCACGCCGCAAGAGGAAGCGCGCACGCCATGGTCGCGGGTGCTGGCCTTCGCGGACGGAAAGGCGTCGCGCTGGATCCGTCCGGACGGCACGCCCGAGGGCGCGCTGCCGGCGCTGCAAGCGTCGGCCGCACTGAGCGGCGAGGCGGCGCGCCGGCTGTTCGCGACCTCGCCGGTTCCGCTCGAGACGGCGCTCGAGCGCGCGCAGGCGGGGCCCTTCACCGGCTTCGCGCTGGGCGTGACCGCCACGCTCGGCTCGCGCAGCGAGCACGAGCGGGTCGCCAGCCCCAACGTCGTGGGCGTGCTCGAGGGCAGCGATCCCGTCCTGCGGGCGAGCTACGTCGTGTACTCCGCCCACCTCGACCACGTCGGCCTCGGACCCGCGGAGGGCGGCGACGGCGTCTACAACGGCGCCTACGACAACGCCCTAGGCACCGCGGTAGTGCTCGAGGCGGCCCGCGTGATGGCGGGGCTCGAGCCGCGGCCGCGGCGCTCGCTGCTGTTCCTGTTCGTGACCGGGGAGGAGCGGGGCCTGCTCGGCTCCGACTACTTCGCGAGCCACCCCACGGTGCCCGCCTCCGGGATCGTGGCCAACGTCAACATCGACATGCCGCTCTTGCTCTACCCGCTCTCCGACGTGGTGGCCTTCGGCGCCGAGAACTCGACGCTCGAGGCGAAGGCGCGCGCGGCCGCGGCGGCGGTGGGGCTCACGCTCAGCCCCGACCCGATGCCGGAGGAGACGATCTTCGTGCGCAGCGACCAGTACTCGTTCGTGCGCAAGGGGATCCCCGCCGTCTACCTCTCGCCCGGCATGCGCTCCGCCGACCCGGCTCGGGACGGTGCGAAGCTGTTCCGCGAGTTCCTGGGCCGCCACTACCACCGGCCGTCCGACGATCCGTCTCTCGCGATCGATGAGGACGCGATCCTCCGGTACACGCGAGCGAACGTGGCGCTCGGCCACGCGATCGCACAGGACGCGGCGCCGCCCCGCTGGAAGCCCGGGAACTTCTTCGGCGAGACGTTCGCCTCCGGCGCGCGCTGAAAGGGTGACACCCGTGAGGATGCCGGCACTCTTCCTCGGCCACGGCTCGCCGATGAACGCGATCGAGGACAGCGTGTTCCGCCGCGCCTGGGCGGAGCTCGGCCGCAGCCTCGCGAAGCCCGAGGCGATTCTCTGCGTCTCCGCGCACTGGGAGACGCGCGGCGTGTTCCTGACGGCGTCCCAGGCGCCCCCGACGATCCACGACTTCTACGGCTTTCCGCCGGAGCTGTTCGCGGTGCGCTATCCGGCCCCGGGCGACCCGGCACTCGCGCACCGGGTGAGCGGGCTCGTCGCCGGCGCGGGGCTCGACCCGCAGCGCGGCCTCGACCACGGCTGCTGGAGCGTGCTCGCCGCGATGTACCCCGAGGCCGAGGTGCCCGTGGTGCAGCTGAGCCTCGACACGCGTCAGCCGGCGTCCTTCCACTACACGCTCGCGAAGCAGCTCCTGCCGCTGCGCGACCAGGGCGTGCTCGTGGTCGGCAGCGGCAACCTCGTCCACAACCTGAGGCTCGCCGACTTCGGGCGGGACGGAGGCTTCGACTGGGCCATCCGCTTCGACCGGGAGGTGCGCGCGCGGATCGCAGCAGGCGACCACGCCCCGCTCGTGGACTACGACGAGCTCGGCCCCGACGCGCGGCTCGCGATCCCGACGCCCGAGCACTACCTGCCGCTGCTGTACGCGCTCGCGCTGCAGCAGCCCGGCGACGCGGTCGGCCTGTTCAACGACCGTTGCACGCTCGGCTCGATCTCGATGACGTCGGTGCTCGTCGGCGCGTCGTCCGCGCGCTGAGCGCTCGCCTCCAACACCCTGGACGCGCCACTGGCGCGGCCGTCTGGGAACTGCTAGAAGTCGGGACGGGGCAAGGAGCAAGGGACATGAAGACGCGAGCTCTGCGAGCCGTGGCGTTGCTCGTGCTCTCGGCCGCGGTCGCGCTGGCCCGGGATCCGTCGCGGATGGCGCCCGCCAGCGCGCCGTCGTCGGGCGACGTTGCTCCCGCGGGGGAGCCGGGCGAGCGACTCGAGGTGAAGGGCGTCGTCTACGCCGTGGACGGGCGCACGCCGGTCCCGGGCGCGTCGCTCTACGTCTACCAGACCGACGCGAGCGGCCGTTACCGCCCCGACGATGCGATGGGGAACCAGGACCCGCGGCTCGCGCTGCTGCTGCGCAGCGATGCCGCGGGCCGCTACGCGTTCCGCACGATCCGGCCGGGCTCCTATCCGGGTACGCGCGTGCCGCAGCACATCCACTACGAGGTGGCGGCGCCCGGCCACGCCACGCGCATCTTCGAGATCGTGTTCGAGCAGGACCCGCTGGTGAGCGACGAGATCCGCAGGCGCGCCGCGCAGCCGGGATCGATCTACTCGATCCGCAGCATCGCGCCCGGACCGGGCGGCGTGGGCACCGTCACGCAGGACGTGGTGCTCGGGCGCTGAAGCTCAGCCGGCCGGCTCGGGCGCCGGGTCCGTCGCCGCGGGCGGCCGTGGCAGGGAGGAGGCCCCAGCCTGCGCCGCCCGCGCGACCTGGCGCTTGCGCTGGTCCTGCTGCTCGCGAGCGAGCCGGCACACCAGGCGGAAGGTCTCGCGGCCGCGGCCCTTGCGCAGCCAGAAGTGGATCTCGGCCCGCGTTCGCAGGCCGTGGATCGTCAGGACGTCGATCCCGAGGGCGAGCCGGAGCCCCAGCAGAACCAGCGTCGGCAGCCCGGTGAGCGCGAAGACCAGGAGCCCGATCGCCCGATCGGTGATCGCGACGATGCCGCTCAGGACCGAGAACGCCGTGAGCAGCACCGTCAGGGTCAGGACGAAGGCGAGCCCGTAGGCCCGGTGGTAGGTGACGAGCAGCACCTCCTCGAGCAGCACCCGCCTCCGGGTCACGTCGACGCCCTCGATCTCCTCGACCTCGATCGCGTCGGGGGTGCGGTAGACCCGGTGCACGTACGACAGCCCGCTGCGCGTGCCGAGGTGGACGCGGCTGCGCGGAGGCATCTCGCGGCTAGCTCGCGATCCAGACGAAGAAGGCGATTCCGGCGAGCGCCTGCGCCGCCCCGACCACGGAGAGCGCCACGACGGCAAGGCGCCGCGGCTCGAGCTGCATCAGGCGCCGCTGCTCGAGCGCCCGGGTCCCGTAGTAGATGCTCGCCGGGCCGCTCACGGGCGCCAGGAAGAAGAGCAGGAACCCGAGCACCACCAGCAGACCCTGCGTGCGGCCGTGGTCACGGTAGCTCGCGACCAGGCTCGGCAGCTCGCCCTTGTCCGCCAGGCGCTCGAAGCAGGCCGGGCACAGCACCTGCCCGTCGGTGTCGATCCGGCACAGCGAGCAGGCGAAGACGCCGCAGCGGGAGCAGTGGACGCTCGCGGCGTTGCCCGGGTGCGCGGGGCAGGGGTGGGCGGCTTCGGGTCCGGCCTCGGACACGCGCGCGACGCTCGCGTCGGGGGCGGGCGGGTCGAAGCGGATGGCCTCGAAGCGGCCGCGGCAGAGCGGGCAGGTCTGCACCCCCGAGACGAGCGCCGCGTGGTCGAGCGGCCGGCCGCAGCGGGGGCAGGCCGCGCTCACGGCTGCAGCCGGACGACGCGGGTGCGGGCGATCATGTCGTGGAAGCAGGTGCGCTCGCGCGTGAAGAAGGCGGGCAGGTAGTCGATGCCGAGGCAGCTGCCGAGGACCACCTTGATCGCCGAGCGCGCCCAGGCCTGGCCCGGGCCGATCGGCTGGCCTTCAGGCGTGACGACCCTCACGCCGAGGGCCATCTTGCCGAGCGTCTGGCCGTTGCGCTTCAGCATCAGCGCCTCGTAGACCAGCGGCACGCCGAGCAGGATCGGGTACATCAGCACGGTGAGCGCGATCTGCATCGGGCCCGGCTCGCCCCCGGGCGTGGCGAGCGCCGCGAACGGGATCATCAGCGGGATCAGCAGCGCGTACGCCGCGAGCGTCGTGACGAACCCGTCGAGCCAGACGCCGAGCAGGCGCCGTCCGGTCGAGGCCAGCGCGAGCGCGCCCGGCACGATGCCCGAGCGCAGGTCGCGGACGAGCTCGAGCTTGCAGGCCGCGCAATAGGCCCGGTCGCGCAGCACGACGAAGCAGTCGGGACACACGCTCGCCGCGCACCGCTCGCAGCGCTCGAGCCCGGTCTCGACCTCCGGGTGGTGGGCGCAGGCCATTCGCTGCGCGCGATGCTAGCAGACAAGCGCCGCGGCTAGCGACGGCGCGTCGAGCGTGCGCCGCGGCTGGCGGCCGCGGGCGTCGCGAGGCGGTCCGGGACGAGTGCCGCAGCGAGCCCGAGCACGATCCCCTCGCCCGAGAGGTGCGGGTCGTCGATTCCCAGGCGCTCGCGGTAGTGGCGGCCGACGTCCTCCATCAGCTCGACGCGGGCCTGGTCCTGCAGGCCGGGCGCGCGCAGGCAAAGGGCCTGCAGCAGCTCGCGCTCCTCGAGGCCCACGCGGTGGCGCGCCAGCCGGACGAGCCGCGGCGTGCGCAGGCTGTTCCAGGAGCGCGCGCGGGCCGCGGGCGCCGGCAGCTCGAGGGCGCGCCGCTCGCGCACCACCAGCGTGTCGGCGGCGATGTCGCCCAGGCGGCGCCGGCGCGGGTCGACGTGGCAGGCGATCGCGCCCGCGGCGTAGCCGAGCGGCAGCGCGTCGATCACGCGCACGACGTTGCGCACGAAGGACTGCTCGAGACCGAGCGGCAGGCCGCGCCCGTCCACGACGCGGATGCCGGCGATGCGCTTGCCGGGGGACTGGCCCTGGTGCCGGACCTCGAAGTACACGTGGTAGCCCCAGGTCAGGACCAGCAGCGCGAGCGCGCGCACGAGCGTCCCGGCGGCGCCGGGGACGGCGAAGGCGAGCTGTGAGACGACGACGGTGGCGCCCGCGACCAGGGCGAAGTCCACCGTGAAGGCCACGAAACGGCTGCCGAGGCCGGCGGGCTCGAGCAGGATCAGCACGTGCTCGGGCGTCACCACCACTCGCGAGCGATCGGAGCTCAAGGCGCCTCCTCCTCCGCGCCGCGAGGTGCGAACAGGAACACCACGAGCCCCGCGAACAGCAGCGCCGCCACCGCGATCTTCGCGGCGTACGGGATCGTGCGCGCCGTCATCTGCGAGAAGGAGCCCTCGACACCCCCGGCCGCCACCAGCACGACCGCGGTGAAGAGCAGCATGCGCCAGACCGAGGGCAGCGCTCGCCGCAGCGCCGTGCCCGTGGCGAGCTCGCCCGGCAGCAGCAGCGCCCGTCCCAGCCGCAGGCCGGCGGCGCCGCCGAAGACGATCGCCGGCAGCTCGAGCGCGCCGTGCGGGCCGACCCAGGCCACGAAGAACACCGGCACGCCGTCGAGCAGGTAGCTCGCGGCCACCGCCCCGAGCAGGACGCCGTTGTAGAACAGGATCCACACGCCGCCGATGAGCGTGAGCGCGCCCAGGCTGAAAGCCAGGAACGAGACCTGGATGTTGTGCGAGAAGAGGTACGACGAGAACTGCGCGGCGTCCTCGAGCGTGCCGATGCGCTCCTCGCTCGCCTCGATCCTCTGCACGCGATCCTTCGGGCTCTCGGTGTGGAACTCGGGCGGGACGAGCCGTTCGGCGTTGCCCGGGTCGACCACCACGGCGCCCAGGCCGAGGAGCGCCCCAAGCACGAAGGCCGCGGCCGCGGCCAGCACGCAGGAGCGCTCGCGCCGGAACGTGGCGGGCACGTCCGTGACGAAGAACCGGCGCGCCTCGAGCGCGAGCCGGCGGCCGTGGGAGCGCCGGTAGACGAGGCGGTAGCCGCGGCCGGCCAGCGAGTTCAGGCGCGCGATCAGGGCGGCGTTGGCGGTGGTGCTGCGCGCCTCGTTCAGATCGCTGCAGGCCTGGCGGTAGAGCCGCACCAGCTCGAGCAGGCGGGGAGCGCCCATCGCGCGGTCGGGCAGCCGCTCGACGGCGTCGAGCAGCGACTCGAGCCGAGCCCAGCGCGCGCGCCGCTCGCGCACGAAGCGCTCGAGGTCGATGCCGGCGGCGGGTCGCGCCTCGCTCACAGCAGCTGCCGCCGCTTGACGTCGATGTAGGCGTTCATCGCGTCCGTGCCGACGTCCTGGGGCGTGCTCTCGACCACCAGCGCGCCGAGCCGGCGCAGGTCGCGCACGGCCTGCTGCCGCGCGCTCCACAGGTCGCGGGCCACGAGCGCGCGGCTGAGCTCGCGCTTGTCCGTCGGCCGGAGGGCGGCCGCTGCCTCGAGGTCGGGATCCTGCAGCACGGCGACGAGCACCAGGTGCGGCGGCGCCATCGAGCGCACCGCCCGCAGCAGCGGCTCGTGGTCGGTGTCGCCGAGCGCCGTGAACAGCACCACCAGCGTGCGGTGCCGCAGCGCCCGGCGGAGCTCCGCCGCGAGCGCCAGGTAGTCGCTGTGCACGTAGCCGGCGTGGGTCTTGCCGGCGAAGGCCGTGGCGCGCCGCAGGTGCGCGGCGCCGCGGCCCGGGCGCGGGCCGGCCGTGACGGAGGCGGCAAACGAGACGAGGCCGACCTTGTCCTCCATCCGGTTGCAGGCGTAGGCCAGCAGCACGGCGCCGTTGACGGCGTGGTCGAGGCGCGTGAGCCCCGCGACCCGCGCGGCCATTCTGTGCCCGCAGTCGAGGCACAGCAGCACGTCCTGCGAGCGATCGAGCCGGAACTCGCGCACGATCAGCTTGTCGTGGCGCGCCGAGGCCTTCCAGGCCACGTCGCGGAAGTCGTCGCCGCGGACGTAGTCGCGCAGCCGGTCGAACTCGCGCCCCTTGCCGAGCCGGGCCGAGAAGCGCGTGCCGAAGCCGCGCAAGGCGAACTGGTTCAGGCGCCGGTGCAGGCGCGCCACCGCGCGCAGGTCCGGCACCACCGAGAGCTCGGCCAGGACGGCCGGCCGCACCAGCCGCTCGGCGAGGCCGAGGGCGGTCAGCGCGACGGCGGGCGGGGCCAGCGTCTCGTGCCCGCGCCGCGCCGGCCGCACGGGCAGCTCGAAGCGGAGCTGCTCGCCCGGCCGCACCAGCCCCTCGCGCTCGCTCGCGGGCTCGTCGAGCAGCGCGGGCCACGTCTGGCGCAGGCGCACGCGCAGGGCCCGTCGCGCGTCGGTGCGGACCGCGACCGTGACACGGTCGGGCTCGCCGAGCGCGAGCACCAGCCGCGGCGCCACGTCCGCGGAGAGCTGGACCCGGCCCAGTGCGATCGCCTCGCCCGCGGCCACAGCCAGCAGAACCAGGCACGCCGCGAGCGGCAGCCAGTAGAGCGCCGGCCAGAGCGGCACGAGGACGGCCACGGCCGCCGTCCAGGCCAGGGCGCGAACCAGCAGCCGACCGGGGCGCATGGCGTTCAGCGGGGGACCTCGACCGAATCGAAGATCCGGCGCAGCACGTCGGCGAGCGTCGTGCCCTCCATCTCGGCCTCGGGCGACAGCGTGACGCGGTGCACCAGCACCGCGTCGGCCTGGCCCTTCACGTCCTCGGGGGTGACATAGTCGCGCCCGAGCAGGGCGGCGCGCGCCCGCGCGCAGTCGAGGAGCGCGAGCGAGGCGCGCGGCCCCGCGCCGATCTGGACCGTCTCGTCGCGACGCGTGGCGGTGACGACGTCGAGGATGTAGCGCTGGATGCCGGGGTCGACGCGCACGCCCTCGGCCACGGTCTTTCGCCCGGCCGCGAGCTCCTCCCGGGTCATCACCGGGGCGAGCGCCTCGACGCCCTGGTCGTGCAGGCGCCGGCCCGACGCGTAGGCCTCGACGATGCGCGCCTCGTCGGCGCGGGCGGGGTAGTCGATCGCGATCTTCATCAGGAAGCGGTCGCGCTGAGCCTCGGGCAGCGGGTAGGTGCCCTCGAACTCCACCGGGTTCTGGGTCGCGAGCACGGTGAACACGGGCGAGATGCGGTAACGCGTGCCGTCGACGGTGGCCGCCGCCTCCTGCATGCACTCGAGCAGCGCCGACTGCGTGCGCGGCGGCGTGCGGTTCACCTCGTCCGCCAGCAGCAGGTCGGTGAAGATCGGGCCGGGGCGG
>CAZMRX010000167.1:0-11054 GCA_964568755.1 uncultured Acidobacteriota bacterium
TGGCCCGGCTTCGCCGCGAGCCCCACGGGATCGACCTCGGCCCGCTCGAGCCGAGCCTGCCGCGGCGCCTCTACACGAAGGGACGTCGGATCGATCTCGCCCCCGTGCGTCTGCTGGAGGACCTGAAGCGCCTCAGGCTCGCGCTCGACGCGCCCGTGAGTGGCGGGCTCGCGCTCGTCGGCCGCCGCGAGCTGCGCTCCAACAACTCCTGGATGCACAACAGCGAGCGCCTGGTGAAGGGCAAGGAGCGCTGCACGCTGCTCATGCACCCGCAGGACGCGAGCGCGCGCGGGCTCGTGGACGGCGAGCGAGTGCGCGTCGCCTCGCGCACAGGCGCGGTAGAGGTACCCCTCGAGCTGAGCGACGAGATGCGCGCGGGCGTCGTCAGCCTGCCGCACGGCTGGGGGCACCAGCGTCCCGGCACCCGCCTCGCCGTCGCGAGCGCCCGCCCCGGCGCGAGTTTCAACGACCTCGCGGACGAGTGGCTGGTCGACCCGTTCTGCGGCACCGCCCGCCTCAACGACATCCCGGTCGAGGTGACGCCCGTCAGGGGTTCGAGTCGGGCGGCGCCAGTCGCGTGAAGGCGATCCGCGTCGGCCTGACGAAGTCGGCGAGGCGCGCACGCAGCTTCCCCGTCACCCCGTCGAGGACCAGCACGCTGCGCTCGGCCAGCGCCACGGCGAACGCCTTGTCGGGAGACGGCCAGAGGCCCACCAGGCCCGGCGCCGGCTGCTGGTCGAGCTTCACGTTGCGGGTGGTGTCGACGAAGTGCAGCTCCGGCCCCACGACCACCAGCGTCGAGCCGAGCAGCGCCAGGGCGCGACCGCCGGCGCCGATCTTCAGGGCCGCTTGCGCGGTCTGCGCGTCGACCACGGTCACGTCGCTGGTGTCGAGGTTGAGGGCGTACGCGAAGCGGCCGTCCGGGCGCACCAGCATCTGCGGCGGGTCGCCGGGGTTGTAGAAGTAGATGCGCTCCGACAGCCCGTAGGTCAGACCGGCCATCATGTTGTTGAGGAACTTCTTCCCGCCCCGGCCCGTCTTCGTCGAGCCGATCGCCTTTTTCTGCTCGAGGTCGATCACGGCCACCTTGTCCTGAGCCGGGTAGTGGATGAACGCCCGGCGCCCGTCGGGAGTCACGGCCAGCTCGAAGGGCCGGTCGTCGTCGTCCACGATCGCCTCGGCTCCCTTCGCAAGCGGGATCGTCGCGGTCACCTCGAGGCGCACGGGGTCGACCAGCGTCACGGCCTTCGCGCCCACGACGTAGACGACGCCCGCCAGCGAGGCCACCCACATCGGCCGGGCGGCCACGGGCAGCGTGGCGGCCAGCTTCCCGTCGCGCAGGAAGCGCAGCTCACCGGATGCTCCGCCCGCCGGACCCTCGCTGGCGACAGCCATCAGGCCGCCCTCCATCACGAAGCCGCCCATCGGCCCCCGGCCCACGTCCACTCGTTCGATGCGGCGTTCGGCGGGCGAGATCACTTCGATCGTGCCATTCCTGTTCTTCTGCGGGTTTTTGTCGGGCTTGCCGAGAACGACCAGGTAGAGGCGATCCGCGTCCCGCTCGACCTGGTCCCAGCCGCCGGCGTCGAGCGTGGCGGTGACCGACGGCCCTGCGGCATCCACGAGCGTCACCCTGGACAGCGGGAACGGGTACTTCGTCGTGCGCGGCATGCCCTGGAGCAGCGCCAGCGTTCGTCCGTCGCGACCCTGCCAGGAGAGGTCGGTGCCGGGCTCGAGCGGCAGGCGCCCCCGCTCGCGAGCGGTCGCGAGATCGACGATCACGAGCTCGCGGGGCAGCGACTCGGCAGGGTTCTTGGCATCGTAGCCGGGGCACAGCACGACGAGCCGCCCCTGCGGGTCCGTGAGCACCGAGTCGAGCCCGAAGCCCAGCTCGACCCGGCCGACGGCTTCGAATCTCTCCGCGTCCACGATCGTGGCCGACGAGCGGCCTTGGGCCTTGTAGCCCCGATTGCCCTTGCTTTCGCCGGGCCCGTCGTCGAGGACGACGAGGTAGCGGCCGTCCCTGGACTGCACGAGCCAGCTGGGAGTCCCTGTGAGCGGCAGCGTCGTGAGGCGTTTGCCGGCGGCGAGATCCACCGAGACGAGCGCGGGTACGGCATCGTCGAGCACGTAGGCGCGAGCGCCGGGCTGCTCCCCGGCTGCCGCCGCGAAGGGCGCGAGCAGGATCAGCGTCGCGACGAGCGTCGAGCTTCTGGCCACGAGACCTGCCTCAGTAGACGGACGCAGCCTCCAGCTTTCCGTCGCTCGGGATCGCGGCCGACAGCGAGGCGCGTTGACCGTCGGCCCTGGCCCCCTTAATCTCGCCCCGTGCAGTCGAGGGTGCGACGCCTCGCCGTCGAGCCGCGCGCCCGCGCGCGGGTGCCCCAGGCCGAGTGGGCCGACTGGGAGGACGAGCAGCTGCTCGACCTGCGGCTGTCGGACCTCGACGTGCGGATCGAAGGCAGCGACCTCGAGGAACGGATCGCCGAGCTCGCCGCGGAGCTCGAGGCCAAGGGGCTGCGCTTCCGGCCGCACTTCTGGCTGGCCGACGAGTGGTTCTGCCCGGACGGCGTCCCGGGGATCGCGATCCCCTTCTACCTGGCCCACCCGCGGCTGCGAAGGCTCGAGCTCACCCAGGTGCTCGAGATCGAGGGCGGCACCCGCGAGTGGTGCATGATGATCCTGCGCCACGAGGCCGGGCATGCGATCGAGAACGCCTACCGGCTGCGCCAGCGGCCGAAGCGCCAGGCGCTCTTCGGCAAGAGCTCGGAGCCCTACCCCGAGAGCTACGCGCCCAAGCCCTACAGCCGCAGCTTCGTGGTGCATCTCGATTCCTGGTACGCCCAGAGCCACCCCGACGAGGACTTCGCCGAGACCTTCGCGGTGTGGCTCACCCCGAACTCGGACTGGCGCGAGCGCTACGCTGGCTGGCCCACGCTGCGCAAGCTCGAGTACGTGGACGAGCTGATGCGCGGGATCGCCGGCCGTGCGCCGCTCGAGACCACGCGCCGGACGCCCTTCTCGCTCGCTTCGCAGCGCCGGACGCTGCGCGTCCATTACCGCCGCAAGCGCCGTCACTACCGGGTGGACGCCCGCGACTTCCACGACAGCGACCTGCGCGCCCTCTTCACCGACGCGCCCGAGCACGCGGGCAGCCCGCCCGCCGCACGCTTCCTGACCAAGATCCGGCGCGAGGTGCGCGGGCGTGTCAGACGCTGGACGGGAGAGCGTCTCTACGTGATCGACCAGGTGCTGGAGGACATGGTGACCCGCTGCCACGAGCTCGGGCTGCGACTCAAGGGCTCCGAGGACGAGGCGCGGCTCGAGTTCACGACCCTGCTCACGGCGCGCACCATGATGCACCTCCAGCTCGGCCGCCACCGGGTGCCGCTGTGAGCGCGAGGCGACGGGAGGCGCGCCGCAAGCTGCGCGTGCTCGCGCTGGTCCACGAGAGTCTGGTGCCCCCGGACAGCGCCGGCAAGCAGGAAGCGGCGAGCGCCGAATGGAAGACCGAGTACGACGTGGTCAAGGCGCTGCGCGGCCTCGGCCACGAGGTGCAGGTGCTCGGCATCGGCGGCGACCTCGGCCCGCTGCGCAACTCGATCCAGGACTTCAAGCCGCAGATCGCCTTCAACCTGGTCGAGGCCTTCGACGACGTCTCGATCTGGGACGCCAACGTGGTGGCCTACCTCGAGCTGCTGAAGGTGCCGTACACCGGCTGCAACTCGCGCGGCCTGGTGCTGTCGCGCGACAAGGCGCTCGCCAAGAAGGTGCTCTCGTACCACCGCATGCCGCTCGCCGACTTCGCGGTGTTCCCGCGCAACCGGATCGTGCGCCGGCCGCGTCGGCTGCGCTTTCCGCTGATCGTCAAGTCGCTGACGCTCGACGCCTCGATCGGCATCTCGCAGGCGTCGGTGGTCGAGGACGACGCGAAGCTCGAGGAGCGCGTGCGCTTCATCCACGATTCGATCGGAACCGACGCGCTCGTCGAGGAGTACATCGAGGGCCGCGAGCTCTACGTCGGCATCCTGGGCGACAAGCGGCTCGAGGTACTGCCGATCTGGGAGCTGAGCTTCGACGGCATGCCCGAGGAGTCGCGCCCGATCGCCACCGAGCGGCTCAAGTGGAGCCTCACCTACCGCAAGAAGCACGCGATCGTGAGCGGTCCTGCGCGCGAGCTGCCCGAGGGCGTCGCCGCCCGCATCCGCGAGACCTGCAAGCGCGTCTACCGCAACCTGATGCTGAGCGGCTACGCCCGCATCGACCTGCGGCTGCGCGAGAACGGCGAGGCCTGCATCATGGAGGCCAACCCCAACCCGCAGCTCTCGGCCGACGAGGATTTCGCCGACTCGGCGAAGGCGGCCGGCGTCGAGTACTCGGCCCTCGTCCAGCGCATCGTGGACCTCGGCCTGCGCTTCGAACCCTCCCGGCTGGGCTGAGGCGGATGCCAAGATTCAAGACCTGACCCCTCAGAACTGGACGCGCAGGCCTAGCTGGATCTGGCGGGCGGACGTCACGGTCTGGCGGATGCGGCCGAGCGTCGCGAGCGGCTGCTCGTTGTCGGCGAGACCGGCGAAGGCCTGCAGGCTCGGGATGCCGAAGTTCGCGCGGTTGAAGACGTTGAAGGCTTCGACGCGCAGCTCGACGTGGCCGCCCGGCCCGAGCCGCGTCCACGGGAACTGCTTCGAGAGCGCGAGATCCACCGTCCGTAGGTCCGGTCCGTAGAGGGCGCCGCGGCCCAGGTCGCCGAAGGTCCCCGCCGGCTGCAGCACGAAGGCGGCCGGGTCGAACCACTGCTCGGGTGTGCCGCGGACCGCGCTGTCGGTGGTGTAGCCCGGCGCGAGGCTCGGGCGGTCGAAGCCCTGGCCCGGGCCGATCGACGGTGACCAGCGCGAGCGCGAGCGGTTGGCGCCGACGAAGAGCGTGAGCGGCGGTCCCGAGCGGTACTGCCCGATCGCCGCCAGCTGCCAGCCGGACAGCAGCGCCCGCGAGACGCCCGCCGCGTCCTTGCCGAGCGGCAGGTCCCAGATCAGGTTGAACACCCAGTTGTGCGTGCTGTGGTAGTCGGCGGGGCCCTTGTTGTAGTCGGGCTCGAACTCCGGGAAGTACGAGACGGTGCCGTTCGTGGCGTCGGAGAAGAAGGTCGAGGCCTGCGTGGTGTCGATGTTGCGCGACCAGGTGTAGGAGGACTGGAAGCTCAGGCCGCGCGCGGAGCGGCGCAGCTCGAACACGAAGGCGTCGTACCAGGACCGGCCGTCGCTCGTCTTACGCTCGATCGACGAGAAGCCGGTGTTGGGCCTGGCGGCCGTGGGCGGGTAGAAGAGCGTGCCGTCCGAGAGCGTCGTCGGCACCGGCACGTTGACGTCCGAGTTGCGCCACAGCTTGTACCCGCGCGAGCCGGCGTAGCCGATCGTGGCGAGCGTGCTCCAGCCCAGCTGGCGCTGCAGGTTGAGGTTGAAGACGTGCACGCGCGGCGTCTCGATGTCCCACTGGTAGGGCCGGATCGAGAGCGCGCCGAGCTGCGAGAAGCTGGGCTGCGGGAAGGCCGGGTTCGCGAGCACCGGCCGCGGCGTGAACGGCGGGTTGGTCACGGTGATGATCAGGTGCTGCTGGCCGTTCGTGTTGTAGTAGAGCCCGTAGCCCCCCCGGAGCGCCGTGCGACCGTCCCCCAGCAGGTCCCAGGAGAAGCCCACGCGCGGCGACAGGCTGGGGCCGGGGTTCTGGTAGAGGTCGCCGACGTCGGGCGTGGTGGAGCTGATGTCGATCAGGGTGGCGTCTCGGCCCCCGTCGTCGACCGGGAGCGTCTGGTGCTCGAGCCTCAGGCCGCCGCTCAGCGTCAGCCGCTCCGTCGCGCGCCACTCGTCCTGCACGAACAGCCCGAGGAGCGTGTAGGGCCAGTGGCGGCGAAAGTCGCCCTCGGGGGTGAGGCCCACGAAGCGCAGCGGGCGATCGCGCAGGAACGACTCCAGGTTGGCGAAGGTGTAGATGCCGAGGCTGAAGGTGGGGTTGACGAGGTCCGACTCGTAGTGCTCGACGAGCGCCCCCGCCTTCAGCAGGTGGCGGCCGCGGCTCCAGGTGGCGTCGCCCGACAGCGAATAGACGTCCTGGCGCAGCTGCACGCCCGCGGACGTCTGTGGGCCGAAGCGCGGCACGCCCGTGATGTCGATGTTGCCCATGAACGGCCGGCCCGGCACGAACGGCCCAACCGGCTGCGTGGTGTTCGCCTGCACTTCCTGCCCGATGCGCGTGCGGCTCCAGCCGGCGCGCAGCGTGGCGAGCACGCGGGACGAGAACACCCGCCGGTACTCACCGGTCAGGAACTGGTTCGTCGACTCGAAGCTGCGCGGGAACTGCGGGAAGTCGGTCGGCAGCGCCTGCTCGGCGTGGTCGTAGGTGTAGCGGACGAAGAGCTGGTCCGAGCGCCCGAGGTTCTGGTCGAGCCGCACCTGGAAGAGATCCTGGTCGATCGTCTGGTCGAAGGGGAAGCTGAACGCCGCGAGACCGCCCCCGAGGTTGGCGCCGTTCGGGAGCGGGAACTCGTCGAGATACGGCCGCACGTCCGGGCTCACGGGCACCGTGATCGTGCCGCCGCCGGGGGCGGGCAGCATGCCCTGGCGCGCGGCTTCGTCGGGCACCACCGTCGAGACCGTCTTGCCGAGACGCTCGCGCAGGCCCTCGTAGCCGAGGAAGAAGAAGCTCCTGTCCTTGCGCAGCGGCCCCGAGAGCGTCGCGCCGAACTGGTTACGGCGGAAGTCGGGCTTCTCGTCGGGATCGAAGAAGTTGCGGGCGTCGAAGGCGTCGTTGCGGTGGTACTCGTAGAGGCTGCCGTGCCAGGCGTTCTGGCCCGACTTGGTGATCACGTTGATCTGCCCGCCGGAGTTGCGGCCGAACTCGGCCGAGTAGGCGTTCGTCTCGACGCGGAACTCGCGCACCGTCTCGGTGCCGAGCGACGTGCTCGCCGCGCTGCCCGCGGGGCCGTTGGTGAAGTCGTTCATCAGCGTGCCGTCGAGCAGGTACACGTTCGAGCGCGGGTCCTGGCCGTTGACGCTCGCCGCCAGGCCGTGCGCCACGATCGAGCCGCCGTCGCGGTGCGGGAAGCTCAGCACGCCGGGCTGCAGGAACGCGAGGTCGGTGTAGTTGCGCCCGTTGAGCGGCAGGTCGGCAACCGCCTCCTCGCTCACCAGGTAGCTGAGCTGGCCGCCCCGCGTCTGCACGGAGACGACGTCGCCCATCACGGTCTCTTCGTCGGAAGCCCCGAGGTCGAGCGTCAGAGTGACGACCGCCGGCTCGCCGAGCACGACCGTGATCCCGCCCTGCACCAGCGGCCGGAAGCCGGCGAGCGCGGCCCTCAGCTCGTAAGCCCCGACCGGCACGCTCGGCAGCACGAACTCGCCGCTCGCGCCGCTCTCGGCTTCGCGCGTGAGGCCGGTCTCGAGGTGGAGCGCCGTGACGCTCACGCCGGGGAGCGCTCCGCCCGAGGCGTCGCGCGTCCGCCCGGTGATCGTGGACGTGGTGGGCTGCGCCGCCGCGACGCTCCCGAGCACGAGCAGCAGCGAGACGGCGACGAGGACGTGACGCGCCGAGGCGGACGTCACGCTCAACCGGCCTTGCGCACGTCGTAGACGTGGAGCGTGTCCTGCTCGCGCAGGTAGAGCCGGCCGCCCACGATCACCGGGTGCGACCAGCTCGGCCTCACCACGTCGGGAATCGTGAACGAGCCCTTCTCGCGGTAGCCTTCGGGGGTCGCCTGGACCAGCAACACGACGCCGTTCTGGTAGCGGAAGTACAGGTAGCCGTCGGCGTACGCGACCGCGGCCGAGCCGGTGCCCGCGTTGCGGATGTCGCCGCCCCAGGCCACCTTGCCGGTCGCGAACTCGAGCGAGATCGGGAAGCCCCGGTTGTGACCGTTGCCGGCGTATACGTGGTTGCCGACGAGCACCATGCCGCCGTGGTGGTTCTGGAACGTCTTCGGCTCGAGGAAGTAGACCTCGCGCGCCTGCACGCCCGCGGCGGCCGATCCCGACAGCTCGACGAGCGCGCCGCCCGTCTGGTAGCCCGTGGCGGCGAAGACCCAGTTCGCTCGCACGAGCGGTGTCGAGATGTTCGCGACCCCGTTGGCGACGCGGTTGTAGCCCCACAGGAACTTCCCGTCGCTCGCGCGCACCCCGACGAGGCCGCGCCCCAGGAGCTGCACGTACTGCTTCACGCCGGCGGCGTTCGAGACCACGACCGACGAGTAGCCGGCGCCGTCCTTCCCGGCCGGACCGAGATCGGGAAGGGCCGAGCGCCAGATCTCCTTGCCGGTGGCCCGGTCGAGGGCGACCAGGCCGGCGGCGGCGGCTCCCGGAGTCACGATCACCCGATCCCCGTCCACGAGCGGCGACTCGGCCCACTTCCACATCGACATCACGCGCCCGCCGAAGTCGGAGGGCAGGCTCCTGCGCCAGGCCTCCTTGCCGGTCGCGGCCTCGACCGCGACCAGGTCGCCCTCGGTGCCGAGGGCGAAGACCAGGCCGGAGGCAACGGTCGGCGTCCCGCGCGGGCCGCCGTACTCGTCGCTCCACACCGGGCCGACGCGGGTCTTCCACAGCGGCGCGCCGTCCCTGGCGCTGAACGCCAGCAGGTACTGCGCCCCGTCGCGATCGCCCAGCGTGTAGATGCTGCCGTCCACCACCGCGAGGCTCGAGAAGCCCGAGCCCATCCCGCTCGCCTTCCACGCGAGCGGCGGGCCGCTCGCGGGCCACTGCGTCGCGAGCCCGGTCTCCTGCGACACGCCGTCGCGCGCGGGCCCGCGCCAGCCCGGCCACTCGGGGCCCGCGGCGCGAAGTCCGGGAAGGACCGTGAGGGCCAGGGCGGCCGCCACCGGGATCGCTCGCTGCTTCATGAAATTCACTCCTTTGAACGTCGGGGGCTTCACTTTCATTCTTAGGGGTACTCGGCCCGCTTGTCGAGCGCGCTTGACGGACCCCGCCCGGGCGCGAAAGGATCGTCGGATTGCTCCCGGCCCGGCCACGAAGATGAAGAGAGCCCTGCTCGTCCTCGCGACGCTCGCCGTCTACCTGCTGCACCAGGACTTCTGGTTCTGGACGAGCGCGCGGCCGCTCGTGTTCGGCTTCCTGCCGATCGGGCTCTTCTACCACCTGTGCTACGCGGTGCTCGCCGCGCTGCTGATGTGGCTGCTGGTGGCTCGCGCCTGGCCCGAGCATCTCGAGCGCGAGGCCGAGGGGCCCCACGAGGACCGCCGGCCGTGATCCCGACGCTGATCGTCCTCGTCTACCTCGCGATCGTCGTGTACATCGGCGTCTTCGCCTTCCGGCGGGCGCACGGCAAGGAGGAGGTCGAGGATTACTTCCTCGCCAGCCGCTCGCTCGGCCCGTTCGTGTTCCTGATGTCGCTGTTCGGCACGAACATGACGGCTTTCGCGATCCTGGGCTCGTCCGGGCACGCGTTCGCCAACGGGATCGTGACCTTCGGCCTGATGGCTTCGGCCTCCGCGCTCGTGATCCCGCTGACGCTGTTCCTGGTGGGCACGCGGGTCTGGGCGCTCGGCAAGCGCTACGGCTTCATCACCCCGGTGCAGCTGTTCCGCGACCGCTGGGAGACGAGCCACGTGGGCACCGTCATCTTCGCGGTGCAGGCGGTGCTGCTGGTGCCGTACGTGATCATCGGCGTGATGGGCGGCGGCACGACACTCGAAGCCATCAGCGGCGGCCGCGTCCCCTACTGGCTGGGCGGCGCGCTGGTCGCGCTGGTGGTGATGAGCTACGTGTTCTTCGGCGGGATGCGGGGCACCGCCTGGGTCAACACCTTCCAGACCACGCTGTTCCTGGTCTTCGGGGCGATTGCGCTCGCGGTGATCGGCTGGGGCATGGGCGGCTTCTCGCGCGCGGCCGAGGAGATCGCCGCCTCGCCGCAGTCGTTCCTGCTCACGCGCGAGCGTTTCTCGCCCCTGTACTTCTTCAGCTACACCTTCATCCCGCTCTCCTCGATCGCCTTCCCGCACATCACCATCTTCTGCCTGACCGCGCGGCGCATGGCCCAGTTCCGCAAGACCGTGATCCTCTACCCGCTGTGCATCGCGGCGATCTGGCTGCCGTGCGTGTTCCTCGGCGTGATGGCGAACCGGGCGACCGACGTGCCCAAGGTCCAGGAGAAGCTGGAGGCGCGCCGCACGCTCGCCGCCGAGGCCGCGAGGCTTCCGCCCGAGGCGCGCGACGCGCTGCGCGCGAAGGCCGCGGGCGACGACGTGCTGGTGCAGCTGCTCAACCACTACGCGCCGTTCTGGCTCGCGGGCATCCTCGGCGCGGGAATCATGGCGGCGGTGATGGCCACCGACTCGCAGATCCTCGCGCTGTCCACGATGTTCACCGAGGACGTGTTCGCCCACTACGAGGGCAAGGAGCGCTTCGGCGAGGCGGCCCAGGTCCACACCGGCCGTGCGTTCGTGATCGGGTTGACGGTGGTGGCCTACGTCATCGCGCTGCGGCTGCCGGAGAGCATCTTCAGCGTCGCGATCCAGTACGCGTTCACCGGCTTCGCCGCGCTCTCGCCGCTGCTCGTCGCCGCGCTCTTCTGGCGGGGCAGCACGAAGTGGGGGGCGCTGGCGTCGACGCTATGGGTCGCCGGAGGCGTGCTGGGGATCGGCCTCATCAATGCGTCCGTCCCGGCACCGCCCCCTGGCCAGGCCACCGCCGTGTGGACGCTCATGGGGCAGGCGGCGCTCGAGCGGACCGCGGGCGGCCTGCTCGTGTTCGGCTTCCTGCCGGTCGTCCCCATGGTCCTGATCTCGGCACTGCTAATGCTCGTCGTCTCGGCGCTCACCCCCAAGCCCAGCGCCGAAACGATCGCGAGGTATTTCCCCGTCTCCAACTCCGTGGATTGACGCCCTTCGCGACGCCGCCTAGGCTGGTCGAAAGACACCGGCGGAGGGGACATGGGCTCGTTCCGGCAGGACCTCGCGCACGCCGCGCGCCGGCTCGTCCGGCGTCCCCTGCTGACGCTCGTCGCCACCGCCACGCTCGCGATCGGGATCGGCGGCGCCACCGCGATCTTCA
>CAZMRX010000168.1:0-10959 GCA_964568755.1 uncultured Acidobacteriota bacterium
CCCTCCAGGAAGCGCAGCTCGACGCCGTCGTAGCCCAGGCGCGAGGCCGCGTCCAGCACGCGGGAGAGCGGCCAGGACGGGCAGCCGAGGGTGGAGAAGGCGACCCGAATCATGTCATCCGCTCCAGCATGCGGGACGTGACGCGCGTCGCGACGCGCTCGCCCCGGAAGTAGCACTCGAGGGCGTCGAGCACGATGTCCGCCATGGCCCGCCGCACCTCGACCGCCGCCGCGCCGACGTGGGGCGTCACGACCGCGCCCCGCATCCGGCGCAGCGGGTGGCGCACCGGGAGCGGCTCGAGCGGGTCGGTGACGTCCAGGGCACACGTGAGCCGGCCCGATCGCACCTCGGCGGTGAGGGCGGCCAGGTCCACGATCCCGCCGCGGGCCACGTTGACGACGTTGGCGCCGTCGCGCAGGAGCCGAAGTGCCTTGCGGTCGAGCAGGCCACGCGTGTCGGGCGTGAGGCCCGCCGCGACCACCAGGAACTCCGACTCGCGCAGCAGGCGCCGGAGCGAGACGGGCACCGCACCCTGGCCGCGCACCGCGCGGGCGGTCAGGTACGGGTCGTGGACGAAGAGACGCGGACCGAACGGACCCAGCAGCCGCGCGGTTTCGCGCCCGATCCGCCCGAGGCCGAGGATGCCGACGGCCCGGCCGCGCAGCGTCTCGTTCCCGGCGCCTTCGAGGTGCAGCCGCTCGTAGACGCGGTTCGAGGGGCGGCGCAGCGCCTCGCGATACGCGTCCACGCGGCGCGCGGCCATCAGCACGAACGTCACCGCCAGCTCGGCGACGCGCTGCGCCATCGGTCCGGGCGCGTTCGCGATCACCAGGCGGTCGAAGAGCGGCCGCGCGAAGCGCGCCTTGACCTCGCCGCCGCAGTGCGCCACCAGCCGCAGCCGCGGCGCGAGCCACGCCAGCTCCTCCCCGAAGCACGGGCTGTCCCAGGTGGTGACGAGCGCTTCGGCGCTCTGGAGCGCGCGCCGGAGCCGGGGCGTGACACGCTCTCCCGCGACCCGCGTCCACGCGAAGCCGCGGTCGAGGCGCCGCTCACGCGGCGGATCGAAGAAGGACCGGAACAACGTGGGGCCGGACAGCACCAGGACGCGCGGGCGCGTCATATCACCTTGACCAGCCCCCGACCCGAAGCGGACGTGTTGCGGACGAGCAGCAGCACGACGGCCGCGCCGACGAGCGGGATGACGCTCGCCACGAGCAGGATCGGGGTGAACGAGAAGCGGTCGGCGACGAGGCCGATCAGGTAGGTCGCGCCGATCGTGCCGAGGCCGGCGGCCGTGCCCGACATCCCCGAGACCGACGCGACCGCGCGGCTCTGGTAGAGGTCGGCGGGCAGCGAGAGCGCCATGGTGGACATGGCGGCGTAGGAGAAGGTCGCCACGGCGAAGCAGGCCATCAGCAGCAGGAAGCTCGACGCGAAGGCCGCCGGGACGAGGGCGAGCACGCCCAGCCCCCCGGCCACGATCACCAGCCGGCGCGCCCGTCCCACCGGCCAGCCGCGGCGAATCAGCCAGCTCGAGAAGCCGCCGCCTGCGAAGTTCCCCAGGTCCGCGGCGAGGAAGGGCACCCAGAAGCCCGTCGCCGTCTCCTGGAGGTTGAACCCCTTGGCGACGAGGTAGATCGCGAACCAGTCCGCGATCATGATCCCCACCGGATCGGTCAGGCCGCGCGCCGCGATCACCCCCCACGTCTGGCGCAGCCGCAGCAGCTCCGACCAGTGCGGCAGCCGCTCTCCCTGCTCGTGCGGAGACTCGGCGTGCTCCGCGGCGCGGTCCGCCAGGATCATCGCCCGCTCGGTCTCGCTGATCCTCGGATGCGTCTCGGGCGGGTGGTAGCTCCAGCGCCACACGATCACCCACAGGAACCCGAGCAGGCCCGTGATCACGAAGGCGGGGCGCCAGCCGCCGAAGTGCGCCGTCAGGAACAGCACGAGCGCCGGGGCCACCGCCGCTCCCACCGACGAGCCGCTGTCGAAGAGCGCCACCGCCCAGCCCCGCTCGCGGCGCGGGAACCACTCGGAGACGGCCTTCGTGGCCCCCGGCCAATTGGCCGCCTCGCCCGCGCCGAGCAGGAAGCGGAAGCCGCAGAAGCTGCGCAGCCCCGTGGCCAGCGACGTGAAGACGGCCACCGTCGAGTACCAGAGAACCGCAAGCGTGAGGCCGTTGCGGGTGCCGATGCGGTCGAGCACGCGGCCGGAGACGGTCTGCATCACCGCGTACGCGACCCGGAACGCGATGATGATGAGAGCGAAGTCCTGGTTCGACCAGCTGAACTCGGTCTTGAGGGTCGGGCCGAGAACGCTCAGCGTCTGCCGGTCGAGGTAGTTGATGACGGTGGAGAGGAACAGCAGACCGCCGATCCACCAGCGGTACATCAGCGGCGCTCCCCGCAGGGTTCGTTATCGGTGGCATGGGGGAACGCCGCTCTCTGAGCCGCTTCGTAGGCTCGCTTCCAGCAGATTCCGTTCTGGCCGCCCTGTTCGTTCATCGCCGACGCGAGTGCACGAGGGCTTCGGCCTCGGCCAGGGTCGGCTGCGCCGCCGTGCCGCCGAGGCCCAGCGTGCTGAGCGCGCCGCAGGCGGCTCCGAGCCGCAGGCACTCGACGAGCGGCGCGCCCTGCAGCCAGCGGTGCAGGAAGCCGGCGTTGAAGGAGTCGCCGGCCCCGGTGGTGTCGACCGTCTCGACGCGATAGGCGGGCACGTGCACGACCTGGTCGCCGTCGAGCGCCATCGCCCCGTCCTGGCCGAGCTTGGCCACGACGCGGGTGCGCCCGTTCTCGAGCGCGCGAATCCCCTGCGCGGGATCGTCGCAGCCGCTGAGCGCCCGCAGCTCGACCTCGTTCGGAAAGAAGAGGTCCGTCTCACGCAGCGTCTCCCGCAGCCCGCCGTCCCAGCGCCCGCTCGGGTCGAAGCCGGTGTCGAGCGAGGTGGTGAGCCCCGCGCGGCGCGCGCGGGCGAACAGGTCCGGGAAATCCGGGCGCAGCCCTTCCTGGAAGAAGAAGGACGAGGCGTGGAGGTGGTCGAGGCCGGCCATCGCCTCGTCCTTCACGTCCGCGCCGGTGAGCGCGCTGATCGCCCCCAGGTAGGTGACGAGCGCGCGATCCGCGGGGTGTGTGATCGACACCGTCACGCCCGTCTTCAGCCCGCCGCCGCGGATCACACGCGACAGGTCGATGCCGCGGCCGGCCATGTCCTCGAGACAGTAGCGGCCCCAGACGTCGTCGCCGACACGGCCCAGGAACGACACGGGCGTGCCCAGACGCGCGAGCCCCATCGCCATGATCGCGGTGGCGCTGCCCAGGACCATCGCGAAATCCCGGACCAGGACCTCCTTCCCCGGAACCGGGAACTCCGTGTAGCCCTGCAGCACGAGGTCGACGTTGATCTCGCCGGCGAAGAGCGCCCGCTTCAAGCGCTCACCTCGCGCCGCTCGGGCGGTGGATCTCGAAACCCGAGACGACGCGTGTGATCACGCTGTCCTGCGACGGCGAGTCGGGCCGATAGCCCGCGGCCAGGCAGCGGAAGAACGCGATCAGCTGCCCGGTGACGGCGTCGAGCAGCGTCAGGTCCTCGTCGGCGTACGGCAGCGCGGTCCCGCAGTCGAGCGGGACAACCGCGGGGCCGGTGCCGGCGGCCTCGGGAATCCCCGCCCCGACCACCACGCGGCGCGAGCCCAGGGCCTTGCGGTCGAGCTCGCACAGCAGGTCGAGCTCGTAGGCGCGCACGAGCGGGTCGGAGGAGAGAAAGGCCACCAGCAGCGTGTCGGGGCGGATCCCGGACATCGGTCCGTGGCGCAGCCCGAGGTAGGACTCGGCCAGCGTCCAGACGTCGCCTCCGTTCATCTCCAGCATCTTGAGCGCGGCCTCGCGGGCCGAGCCGAGACGGCAGCCGCTGCCCAGGTAGACGACGGAGCCGAAGCCGCTGCGCGCCACCTCGGCGACGGCGCTCGACAGCTGCTGCAGCAGCCGCGCGGCGGCGCTCGCGAGCCCGCGCGCGCGCGCCTCGCCGACCTCGGCCTCGCCGGCCAGGGCGCGGCCGGCCAGGACCAGGTTGGTGAAGCTGCTGGTCATCACCAGGCTGCGGTCGTCGGTCTTCTCGTCGAGGACGATCGTGCGAACCCCGCTCCGGTCGCGGTAGGAGGTGGCGAGCGCGCCTTGCCGGTTGCACGTGATGAAGAGGTGGCGGGCTTGCGGCCGGCTCTCGAGCAGGAAGTCCACGACGGCGCGGCTCTCCGGGCTGTTGCCGGAGCGGGCGAGCGACACCACGAGGAAGCGACCGGAGGGCGGCAGGCACGTGTCCGGGTGGGTCAGGATCAGGCCGGCCGGCACGGCCGAGACGGGAAGGCCGAGGCTGCGCTGAAGGCACGGGGCCACGCACTCCGCCGCGTAGACCGAGCTTCCCGAGCCGGTGATGACGATGGCGGCGGCGCCCTCGAGGCTCTCCTCGATCACGGGAACCAGCTCGCGCATGCGGGCGGCGGTCTCGATCCAGGTCACCGGCTGCTGCCCGATCTCGCGGAGGGTGTGACCGTAGCCCCGGCGCACCTGCTCCTCGCGCGGAGGCTGGAGCAGGCTACCGAGGGCGCCATTGCCCTCGAGAGCCGCGAGCCACTCGTCCACGGACGGCGGAATCGCCGCGGCCTGCCGCTTCGTCCCGTTCATGTCAATCTCCGCTCGTCCCTCGCCGCCGGCCATCCGGCAGGGGCGGAAACTCGTGCGGTGCAGGAGAATAACGTCTTGACAAGTGCGTCTACCATCGGCTACAAAACGAAAGTATTGGAAAGCTATCGTAATGAAACGCAAGAGTCAAGCAAGAAACGATAGTCGCGGAGCGTCGCTGTCGTCCCTCTCCCTCGGCCACGGCAAGCGGGTCCGCCTGTGGCGCCTGCTCTACGGCCACGGCCCCGGCAACGGGACGCTCATGGTGCTGCCCCTCGACCAGGGCCTGGAGCACGGGCCCACCGACTTCTTCCCGAACCCCGGGGCGCTCGACACGAGCTTTCAGTTCCGGCTGGCCGAGGCGGGCCGCTACTCCGCGATCGCCCTCGGCATCGGGCTCGCCGACAAGTACATGCGCGAGCACGCCGGCCGCGTCCCGCTGATCCTCAAGCTGAACGGCAAGACCAACATCTCCGACGACACCGAGGCCGTCTCGCCCGCGTTCGCGAGCGTCGAGGACGCGGTCCGGCTGGGAGCGGACGCGGTGGGCTACACGGTGTACGTCGGCTCGCCGCGCCAGGACGTCGAGATCCGCGAGTTCGGCCGGGTGCGCCGGGAGTGCGAGCGCCTGGGCATGCCGCTCGTGGTGTGGGCCTATCCACGCGGCCGCGACGTCGAGGCGAAGGGCGGCAAGGGCAGCCTCTACGCCCAGGACTACGCGGCGCGCGTCGCGGAGGAGCTGGGGGCCGACGTCGTGAAGCTGCACGAGCCGGCCGCGGAGCCGGGATCGAGCCCGGAGCCCTACCGCTCGCTGCGCGAGGACGCGCCCGCGCGGCTGCGGCGGGTGGTGCGCTCGGCCGGCAAGGTGATGGTGCTGTTCTCGGGCGGTGTGAAGCAGGACGACGACGCCGCGGTGCTGCGCAAGGTGCGGCTCTACATGGAGTGCGGAGCGACCGGTGTCATGTTCGGGCGCAACATGTGGCTGCGGGATTTCGACAGTGCGCTGGGCCTGACGCGGCGGGTGCACGCCATCCTCGCCCGATGCCCGCGTTAGGAGATCGATCATGGAGCTGGATCGACGGAGCTGGCTCACCGCCCTCGGCGCAGGCGCGGTGGGTGCCGTGAGCACGCGCGGCGCGAAAGCCGACCAAGCGGGCTGCCCCACGGGCGACGTCCCGCTTCGGCTTCAGGACTTCCGGCCGAAGTCCATGCTGCACGTCGCCGAGACGCGCGTCGCGACCCCGCGCTTTCCCGCGATCGACGTCCACACCCACTTCAGCTTCGCGAAAGGCGGCCGCCGCGGGGCGGCTTCCGACGACTCGGTCTCCTTCACGACGACCGCCGAGGACGCGCTCGCGGTGATGGACAGGAAGGGCGTGCGCGCAGTCGTCAACCTGACCGGCGGCTTCGGCACAGGCCTCGAGCAGGCGCTCGCGCGCTTCGACAAGGCCCACCCCGGCCGCTTCTACACCTGCACCGAGCCGATGTGGGGCGCGTGGGCGGACCCGCGCTTTCCGCAGCTCCAGGCCGACGCCATCGAGAAGGCGGCGCGGGCGGGGGCAAAGGGCCTCAAGGTCCTGAAGACGCTCGGGCTGTTCCTGCGGGAGCGCGGCCTCGAGGGGGCGCTCGTCAAGGTGGACGACCGCCGCTTCGACCCGATGTGGGAGGCCTGCGCGGCGCACGAGCTGCCGGTCTACATCCACGTCTCGGACCCCGAGGCGTTCTTCCTGCCGATCGACTGCACGAACGAGCGCTGGGACGAGCTCGGGCACCACCCCGACTGGTCCTTCCACGGCAAGGACTTCCCGAGCCACCAGGAGCTGATGGACGCCCGCGACCGCGTCTTCGCGCGCCACCCGAAGACGCTCTTCGTGGGACTGCACGTCGGCCACAACGCCGAGAACCTGGGCTTCGTGTCCCAGACGCTCGACCGTTTCCCGAACGTCACCGTCGAGCTCGGGGCCCGCGTCGGCGAGCTCGGCCGCCAGCCGCGCACCTCGCGCAGGTTCTTCGAGACGTACCAGGACCGGATCTTCTTCGGGACCGACGCCATCCCGCCGCCCGAGGGAGACAACACCCCGCAGCAGGTGTTCAAGGACGAGCTGTACGAGATCTACTACCGCTTCCTGGAAACCGAAGACGAGTACTTCGACTACGCGCCGGCGCCGGTGCCGCCGCAGGGACGCTGGCGGATCTACGGCATAGGCCTGCCCGACACGATCCTGAAGAAGGTCTACCACCAGAACGCCGAACGATTGCTTTCGCTATGACGCTCGCTATGACGCCGCGGGCCCGCCTGGCGCTCGCGGCGTCATTCCTGACCAGTTCGTTGGCTCCTCTAACCGGTTCGTTGGCTCTTCCGACCAGTTCGTCGGCCCTGCGACTCGTCGCGGCCCCGATCCCGCCCGTGGCCGCCTCCACTCCTCGGCCCTCCTACGAAGTCGCTCGCACCTCCGCCCGGTCCGAGCGCCTGCTCGCCGCGGACGGCGGCACCTGGGCGGCCGCCTCGACGATCGAGTGGGGCCCCTCCCCCTACCCCACGCGCTTCCGCGCGCTCTGGAGCGACGCGGGCCTGTTCCTGCGCTTCGACGCCACCGACCCCTCCCCTTGGCACACGATGACGAAGCGCGACGAGCAGCTGTGGGACGAAGAGGTGGTCGAGATCTTCCTCGACCCCAACCGCTCGGGCCGCGACTACTACGAGCTCGAGATCAATCCCGCGAACGTCGTCTGCGACCTGCGCATGATCGCGCCGTGGCCCGACAAGAAAGGCGACATCGACTGGAACCTGGCCGGCCTCGAGACCCGCACACGTGCGCTCGGCGACGCTTCGAGGCCGAGCGGTTGGACGGCGACCGCGTTCTTGCCGTGGAGCGGCCTCGTCGCCCTGCCGTCCGCGGCCAGGCTGGCGCTGCCTCCGAAGCCGGGCGACGCCTGGCGCTTCAACGTCTTCCGGATCAAGAGACCGGGCGGCAAGGCGAACCCCGAGCAGGACGCGGTGTTCGCGGCCTGGTCGCCGCCGTCGGTGAAGAGCTTCCACGACGCGGGAGCCTTCCGCGACCTGGTGTTCGTGGACCAGGTCCGATAGCGGGGCGCGCGTGACGGACGCAGGCCCCAGCCTCGACTTCCGCGACATGACCGAAGCCGATCTCGCGGACGGGCTGCGGCTGTCGCGCGCGAGCGGCTGGAACCAGACGCTCGAGGACTGGCGGCTGCTGCTGGCATCCGGCCCCGGCCTGTTCCGCGTCGGGGTCGAGGCGGGACGCGTGGTGGCGTCGGGCGGGGCCGTGCGCTACGGCGACGCGCTCGCCTGGATCTGCATGATCCTGGTCGAGCCCGAGAGCCGCGGCCGCGGCCTCGGCACGCGCGTCTTCGACGAGGTGCTGGACCGCTGCCGGGCCGAGCAGCGCGCGGGTCGCCTGCGAGCCGTCGGCCTCGACGCGACCCCCGCCGGCCGCGGGATCTACCTGCAGCGTGGCTTCCTGGACGGCCGGGAGCCCGGGCTCGTGCGGATGGGTCTCGAACGGGCGGCCCAGGCCGAAGTGCCGGCAGGTATAGCGCCGCTCGAGGCTCGCGATCTCGGGCGGGTCCTGGAGGGCGACCGCCAGGTGTTCGGCGCCGACCGCCAGTCGGTCCTGCGCCGGGCGTTCGAGTCGGCGCCCGAGCTGGCCTTCACGACGAGGCGCGGGGCCTACTGCTTCGGCCGTCACGGCGAGCACTCGGACCAGGTGGGCCCGGTCGTTGCCGAGGATCGCGTGAGCGCAGTCGCCCTGGCCCTCGCGTGCCTCGCGCGTCCGCGCTCACGGCCGCTGATCGTGGACGCGCGAGCCGACCCCGGCTGGCTGGCGGCGCTTTCGGAGCTGGGTTTTCGCGAGCAGCGCCGCTTGACCCGGATGTACCTCGGCGAGGCGAAGCCTCTCGCGCGGCCAGCCCTGGAACACGCGATCTTCGGCCCAGAGTTCGGCTGAGGAAGGAGCCCCGGTGACCACAGTCTGTAGACGCACGGCAAAGGTCCTGATGCTGGGGCTGGGGCTCACCCTGCTGAGGCCGACCGAGGTCCGTCCGCAGGCAGCGGGACAAAAGCCCGTCTTCCCCGCCCAGACGGAGCTCGTGACCGTGGACGTGGTCGTGACCGACAAGGCCGGCAGGCCCGTGCCAGGGCTGACGCGCGAGGACTTCAGCGTCAGCGAGGACGGCGTGTCCCACGAGATCGCGAGCTTCGAGGCCGTGCACCGGCCGGGGGACGCTTCCGCAGGGACCGGGGTCGAGGGCGACGCGGCCCGCGTGGGGACGCCGCCGGAAGATCAGGCGCTGCGTGTCTCGTCGAACCGGCAGGCTCCGGAGAATGCGCCGGCGAGCTTCGTGATCGTGTTCGACGAGCTGCACATGGGTCCCTCGGAGGCCGTGCGCGCGCGCCAGGCGGTGGCCGGCTTCCTCGAAGAGGCGGTGGTCGACGGGGACAGGGTCGCGGTGGTGGGCACCGCCGCCGGCACGCGCTGGACGGCGCGCATGCCCGAAGGCAAGGACACGCTCCTGCAGGTGGTCGAGCGATTCCAGGGCAAGCGCGTGAACGAGAGCGTCCGGGACGCCATGAGCGACTACGAGGCGATGCGCATCGACCAGGACCGCGACCCGATCGTGACCGACCAGGTGATGCGGCGCCTGCTCGCCACCGGCGAGATCCGCCGCGACGTGAGCGTGCCCGGAGCGGCCGCGGACAACGACGTCGAAAGCTGGCGCAACCAGACGCAGGCGCTCGCCGCCCCGGCGTACGCCCGCAGCGCCATGCGCACCGAGCAGACACTCGGCATCGTGGAGCGCGCGCTCGAGGCGCTCGCGGGAGCCCGCGGCCGCAAGTCGCTGGTGCTGGTGTCGGGCGGGCTGGTCCGGGACGCGCGCCTGCGAGGCTTCCGCCGCGTGGTGTCGGGGGCGCGCCGGGCGAACACGGCCGTCTACTTCCTCGACGCGCGGGGCCTGGTGGCGGCCGGCGCGGGTCTCCAGGGCGAGGTGACCCAACCCGCAGACATCATCGACCGGAGCACCGGGTCCTGGCTCGGGGAGGCGCGCGACGCGACTGAGGGGAGCGTGGGCCTGGCCCTCGACACCGGGGGCCTCGTGATCGAGAACCGCAACGACCTCGCCGCGGGGCTCGCGCGCATCGGGGCGGAGTCGCGCAGCTACTACCTGCTCGGGTACGCGCCTTTGAACCGCGCGGCGGACAGGCGCTTCCGCACGATCAGCGTGAAGCTGGCGCGCGACGGCCTGGTCGTGCGCGCTCGGCGCGGCTACTTCGCCCCGGGGCGCGACGACGCGAAGCAGACGCTCGAGGCGCGCGACGCGGCCTTCCAGCGCGCGCTCGACGCGCCGTTCGACCTGACGGAGGTTCCGCTGCGCACGCTGGCCCAGGTGTTCGGCGAGGCGGAGTCCGGCAAGCAGGCGGTGGTCGTCACGACGGAGGCCGACATCCGCGGGCTCGCGTTCGACGAGCGGGCGGGCACGGCCCGCGACACGCTCGAGTTCCTGCTGGTGGTGGCGCGCCGCGACAGAGCCGAGCACACGCGCTTCGACCAGCAGTTCGAGATGGCCTTCCAGAAGCAGACCCGGGCGCGGTTGGAGCGGACCTGGTTCCAGATCCAGCGCGAGCTGAAGCTCGCTCCCGGCCCCTACCAGGCGAAGGTCGTCGCGCGCGACCGCAACAGCGGGCGCGTCGGCAGCGTCACCCACGAGTTCGAGGTTCCCGCCCCGGCCGGCCTGCGCGTGTCGAGCCTGATGCTCGGCGACCGGCTCGCCGAGGAAGGCCCGCCCGAAACCCGCGCCCTCGTACCCACGGCGCGCCGGGCGTTCGAGCCCTCGGGTGTGCTGCACTGCCGTTTCGAGGTGTACGGAGCCGTGCGCGACCCGGCCACCGGAAAGCCCAACGTTACCGCCGGCTTCGCACTGCGGCGGCGGGACGGGCGCGTGCTCGCGGCCGCGCCGGAGACGCCGCTTCGGCCCGGTCCCGACGGAACCCTCGGCCGCAGCCTGGGCGCGCCCCTCGACGGCGCGCCGCCCGGACGCTACGAGGTGATCATCCTCGTCACCGACGTCGCCGCGGGGCAGGTCGCTGAAGCACGCGAGCCGATCGTGATCGAGGCGCCGGCCGGGCGCTGAAGGCCGTCAGGGCCGGCCGAGCTCGCGCAGGGTTCCGGCCACGTCCGGCTGGTTCGGGTCGAGGCGGAGGGACTCCCGCAGCGCCGCCGCGGCGGCCGCGCGCTCGCCGAGCGCGAGGCGCGTCAGGCCGAGCCCG
>CAZMRX010000169.1:0-5829 GCA_964568755.1 uncultured Acidobacteriota bacterium
GCTGCTCCTGCAGCGCGCGCAGCACCTTCGCCTGCGTCGCGAGGCTCATGTCGGCGATCTCGTCGAGGAACAGCGTGCCGCCGTCGGCGAGCTCGAACTTGCCCTTGCGCGCGGCCAGCGCCCCGGTGAAGGCGCCCCGGGTGTGGCCGAACAGCTCGCTCTCGATCAGCTCCTCGGGGATCGCCGCGCAGTTGACCTGGACGAAGGCCTCGTCCGCGCGCAGCGAGTTCCTGTGGATCGCGCGCGCCACCAGCTCCTTGCCCACGCCGCTCTCGCCCGTGATCAGCACGGTGGCGTTGGTGGGCGCCGCGCGGCGCACCGCCTCCCAGACCTTCTCGAGCGCCGGGCTCTCGCCCACCATGCGGTAGCGGTCGTCGAACACGAGCCGCAGCCTCCGGTTCTCCTCCACCAGGCGCTTCTGCCCGAGGGCGTTCCTCGCCGCGATCAGGATCCGCTCGCTGTCGGGCGGCTTCTCGATGAAGTCGAAGGCCCCGAGCTTGACCGCCTCGACCGCGGTCTTGACCGTCCCGTGGCCGGAGAGGATCACGACCGGCAGCGCGGGCACCTTCTCCTTCAGCTTCTTGAGCACCTCGAGCCCGTCGACCTGGGGCATGCGCACGTCGAGGAACACCAGGTCGGGCGCCTCCGACTCCGCCAGCTTGAGCCCGACCGGCCCGTTCGCGGCCAGCAGCGTCTCGTAGCCCTCGTACTCGAAGATCATCTTGAGCGAGGAGCGCACGGCGTCCTCGTCGTCGATGATCAGGACGCGCGGCTTCAAGGCCGCTTGTCCACGTAGACCCGCGTCAGGAAGGTCTGCTGCGGCCGCGGCCGGAACACGTAGAGCCAGGCCGGCGCCCCGGGCTCGAGACCGCCCAGCACCCGGCGGTAGGCCGCCACGTCGGGCGTGGGCTTTCGGTTGATCTCGACCACCAGGTCGCCCTCCTCGAGCGCGTCGACCCCGGGGTCGGCGCCGAGCACGTCGCGAACCACGACGCCGACCCGGTCCGAGGGAACCCGCAGCTCCACGCGCGTCGCGGCCGCGAGGTTGGCCACCTGCAGCCCGAGCGCATCGCCCTTCCGGGCGGGCGTCGCGGTCGACGGCTGGCGCGCCGGAGCCTCGGGCACCTCGGCGCCGCGCGCCTCGAGCCGCGCCTGCAAGGCGACCGCGCGACCGTCGCGAATCACCCCCAGCCGCACGTCGGTCCCGGGCCGCAGCGCCGAGATCGTCCGCACCAGCGCGTCGCCGTCCTCCACCGCCTGGCCCGACACGCTCTGGATCACGTCCCAGCGCCGCAGGCCGGCCTTGGCGGCCGGCTCGTCCGGGAGCACGTCGAGGACCAGCGCACCCCGCGCGTCGGGAAGGCCGAGCATGCGCGCGAGGTCCGGGTCCAGCTCGTGCAGCTCGATCCCGAGATAGCCCCGCTCGACGCGGCCGCGGTCGCGCAGCTGCCCGAGCACGGCGCGCGCGACGTTGATCGGCACCGCGAAGCCGATCCCCTGCGCGTCGCTGCTGACCGCGGCGCTGATTCCCACCGCCTCGCCGTGGCGGTTGACCAGCGGGCCTCCCGAGTTGCCCGGGTTGATCGCCGCGTCGGTCTGGATGTACGCGTCGAAGGACTGGTTCCAGATCTTGCGCCCGAGCGACGACACCACCCCCACCGTAACGGTGTGGTCGAACTCGAGCGGGTTGCCGATCGCGGCCACCCAGTCGCCGACCCGCAGGCGGTCGGAGTCGCCCAGCCTGACCACGGGCAGCCCGCGCGCCTCCAGCTTGATCAGCGCCAGGTCGGTGCTCGGGTCGGAGCCGACGAGGCGCGCCGGCAGCTCGCGCCGGTCGGCGAGCCGCACGCGGATCCGCCCCGGTCCCGGCACGAGGTGGTGGTTCGTGAGGATGTAGCCGTTCGGGTCGACGATGAACCCGGAGCCCTCGCCGCGCCGCGGCAGGTCGAGGGCCGGGGCGTCCACGACCCCTTCGTGCGGGTTGTCGCTCGCGTCCTCGATCACGTCCACGTGCACCACGGCGGGGTTGACCTGCGCCACGACGTCGGCGAAGGACGAGGCCGAGCCGAACAGGCCGGGCGGCGAGAGCGGCGCGCCGACGCGACCGCCGCCGCCCGCCAGGTAGCCGATCGAGCCGGCCACGAAGGCCGCGAGGCCGAGACCCAGCGCGAAGGCGGCACGCGTCATGGTTTCAGTATAGCAATCAGCCGGCAGCCAGCCGCGCCTTGAACTCGGCCTCGTCGATCACGCTGACGCCGAGCTCGCGCGCGCGCTCGAGCTTCGAGCCCGCCTCGCGGCCCGCGACCACCAGCGAGGTCTTCTTCGAGACCGTGCCGGTGACGCGGCCGCCGCGAGCCTCGATCGCCGCCTTGGCCTCGTCCCGACTCATCGAGTCGAGCGTTCCCGTGAGCACGAACTGCTGCCCCTGGAACACGAGCGTGCCCGCCTCGGCCTCGCCCTCCTCCACGCGCAGGCCCGCCGCCTCGAGCCGCGCGACGAGCCCCTGGTTCGCGGGGTCCCGGAACCAGGCGTGGACCGACCCGGCCACCGCCGGCCCGATCTCGTAGATGTCGTCGATCGCCGCGGCGTCAGCCGCGGCGAGCGCCCGCAGGCCGCGGAAGTGGCGCGCCAGCAGCATGGCCGCCCGCTCGCCCACGAAGCGGATCCCGAGCCCGAAGATCAGGCGCCGCAGCTCGCGCGACTTGCTGCGCTCGAGCGCCTCGAGCAGGTTGCGCGCCGACTTGTCGGCCATCCGCTCGAGGCCCGCGAGGTCCTCGAGCTTCAGCCGATACAGGTCCGCGAAGTCGCGGACCAGGCCCGTCTCGGCCAGCTGGTGCACCAGCGAGTCGCCAAGGCCTTCGATGTCCATCGCCTCGCGGCGCGCGAAGTGCTTCAGGCGCTCCTCGACCTGCGCGGGGCACGAGGCGTTCGGGCAGCGCCTGTCGACCTCGCCCTCGCCGCGCGTCGCCTGCGTCCCGCACACCGGGCAGGCGTCGGGCGGGGTCCACGGCAGCGTTCCTGCCGGGCGCTTCTCCAGCACCACGCCCACCACCTTCGGGATCACTTCGCCGCCCCTCTCGATCCGCACCGTGTCGCCCGTGCGCACGTCCTTGCGCGCGACCTCCTCCTCGTTGTGCAGCGTGGCACGGCTGACCGTGGTCCCCGCGAGAAACACCGGCTCGAGGTGCGCGACGGGCGTGAGGCGCCCGGTGCGGCCCACCTGCACCTCGATCGCCTGCACGACGGTCTCGGCCTGGAGCGCCGGGTACTTGTAGGCGATCGCCCAGCGCGGGAACTTGGACGTCGAGCCGAGCTCCTGCTGCAGCGCGAAGTCGTCCAGCTTCACGACGACGCCGTCGATCTCGTACTCGAGCGATTCACGGCGCCCGCGCCAGTCCTCGATCGCCGCCAGCACCTCGCCGATGCCCGCGCAGCGTCGAGACTGCAGGTTCGTGCGCAGGCCCCAGGAGCGCAGCCGCTCGAGCGCCTGCCACTGGCTGGTCACTTCCACCCCGCGCAGGTGGGCGATCGCGTAGAGGAACAGCTCGAGCCCCCGCTTCTCCACCACCCGAGCGTCGAGGCTCTTCATCGTGCCGGCGGCGGCATTCCTCGGGTTCGCGAACGGCTCCTCCTCGGCCTCCTCGCGCTCGCGGTTGAGGGCGGCGAAGCGCGAGCGCGGCAGGTACACCTCGCCGCGCGCCTCGAGCTCCCTGGGCACGTCGGCTCCGACCAGCTCGAGCGGGACCCCGCGGATCGCGCGCGCGTTCGGCGTCACGTCGTCGCCCCGCACCCCGTCTCCGCGCGTGACCGCGCGCACCAGCCGGCCCGACTCGTAGTGCAGCGCCATCGACAGCCCGTCGATCTTCAGCTCGGCGGTGTAGACCAGCTCGCGCTCGCCGACCGCCTTGCGAATCCGTGCCTCGAACTCGCGCAGCTCCTCCTCGGAGTAGGTGTTGTCGAGGCTCAGCATCGGCACGCGGTGCACGAACGCCGGGAACTCGGACGAGGGCGTCTCGCCGACCCGCTGGGTGGGGCTCGTGGGCGTCACCAGCTCGGGGAACTCGCGCTCGAGCTCGCGCAGCTCGCGCTCGAGGGCGTCGTACTCCTGGTCGGAGATCTCGGGGGCCGCGAGCACGTAGTACAGGCGCTCGTGGCGCCTGATCTCCTCCCGCAACCGGGCGACCCGCTTCTCGGCTTTCTCGCGCGTGGTCATGGGCGGCTTCCCGCCGGACGGCGTCAGTGGTCGCGGGCGAGGATGAAGCCCGGCAGCGCCTCGAGCGCCTCGCGGTACGGCGACGGCTCGAATGCGGCCAGGCTGGTGCGGGCCGCTTCGGCGTAGCGCTCGGCCATGCCGTGCGCCTCGTCGAGCGCGCCGCACTCGCGCGCGAGCCGCACCAGGTCGTCGCGCGTGACGCGTGCGAAGGCGCGGTCCTCGAGGACCGCCTTGACCTTGTCCTCGGCCACGCGACCGCCGCGCTGCAGCAGGAAGATCATCGGCAGCGTGACCTTGCCCTCGCGGAGGTCGTTCGCCACCGGCTTGCCGAGCGTCTTCTCCTCGGCGGTGAAGTCGAGCAGGTCGTCCACCATCTGGAAGCACAGCCCCAGGTTCAGCCCGTAGGCCGAAAGCGCCGCCTCGCGCTCGTCGCCCACCGCGCCCAGGATCGCGCCGATCCGGGTGCAGGCGGCGAACAGGTCGGCGGTCTTGCGCCGGATCGTGTCGACGTGCTCGTCCACCGTCGCGCGCATGTTGCCGTTGCGCTCGATCTCGAGGATCTCGCCCTCGATCAGGCGCAGCGTCACGTCCGACAGCAGGCGCAGGATCTTGAGGTTGTCCTGCGACAGCGCCATCGCCATGGCCTTGGTGTAGAGGAAGTCCCCGAGCAGCACCGTGATGTCGTTGCCCCAGCGGCTGTTGACGCTGCGGCGGCCGCGGCGGGTGGTGGCCTCGTCGATGATGTCGTCGTGCAGCAGGCTCGCGGTGTGGATGAACTCCACGGTCGACGCGAGCGTCACCGCGCGATCGCCGCGGTAGTTGCACAACCGGCTCGCCAGCAGCAGCAGCGCGGGACGCACCCGCTTGCCGCCGCCCTCCTGCACGTAGCGTCCGATCTCGCCGACGAGCGGCACGTCGGAGCGCACCTGGCTGCGGAACACGTCCTCGACGCGCCCGAGGTCGTCCTCGACCAGGCGCACGATGTCCTTCAGCCCGAGGACGCTGGTCCGGCCGAGAGGGTTCACCGCAGCCACGGCTACCGGTAGTTCGTGAACTGCATGTCGATGCCCAGGTCGGTTCCCTTCAGGAGGCGGATCACGCCCTGCAGGTCGTCCCGGTTCTTGCCCGAGACGCGCAGCTGGTCGCCCTGGATCGCCGCCTGCACCTTGAGCTTGCTGCCCTTGATCAGCTTCACGATCTCGCGGGCCTTGTCGGTGGGGATCCCCTTCTGCAGCGTGATGCGCTGGCGCACGGTGGCTCCGAGCGCCTGGTCGACGTCGCCGTAGCTGAGCGCCTTCAGCGGCACGCCTCGCTTGACGAGGCGCTCCTCGAGAACGTCGCGAACGGCCTTGAGCTTGAACTCGTCCGCCGAGCCGAGCGCGATCTCCTCGCCCTGGAGCTCCACCGAGGAGCCGCTCCCCTTCAGGTCGAAGCGCGTCTGGATCTCCTTCATCGCCTGGGCGATGGCGTTCTTGACCTCCTGGAGGTTGACGCTGCTCACGATGTCGAACGAGCTGTCGGCCATGGGGAATCGCTTCTTCTGGACTTGGAGCTTCTGGGCCGCCCGCAGGGCAAGCCGGTCGCTAAAGTGACGGATTCACGGCTGCATGTCAAAC
>CAZMRX010000169.1:5929-10954 GCA_964568755.1 uncultured Acidobacteriota bacterium
AAGCCTGAGTCAGAGCGCGCGGCGGAACAGCCGCGCGTAGTTGCGCGCCGCGGCCTCCCCGATCGCCTGCTCGCTCACTCCCCGCAGCGCCGCCAGCTTGCGCGCCACCTCGACCACGAACGCCGGCTCGTTGCGCTTGCCCCGGTGCGGCGGGGGCGCCAGGAACGGGGCATCCGTCTCGATCAGCAGCCGGTCCTCCGGCACGTCGCGCGCCACCTGCTGAATCACCTCAGACTTCGGAAACGCGAGGATCCCGGAGAAGGAGATGTGCAGGCCGAGATCGAGCGCACGGAGCGCCAGCTCGAGCCCGCCGGTGAAGCAGTGGATCACCCCGCCGGTTTCGCGCGCGCCTTCGTCTTCGAGGATCGCCGCCGTCTCGTCGTCGGCCTCGCGGGTGTGAACGACGATCGGCAGGCCCACGTCGCGCGCCAGCCGGATCTGCTGCCGGAACACCTCTCGCTGCGTCTCGCGCGGTGAGTAGTCGTAGTGGAAGTCGAGGCCGATCTCGCCGACCGCCACGATCCGGTCCTCGCGCGCGAGGCCGCGGATCTCGTCGTAGGTCGCCGCTTCCGCGAGCCTGGCCTGGTGCGGGTGGACCCCGGCCGTGGCCGGCAGCCCGTGCTTCTCGGCCACGCGCAGCGACCGCTGCAGCTCGTCGCCCTCGCCCACCTCGCCGACGATCAGCATCTCGGCGATGCCGGCCGCGCGCGCCCGGGCCACGACCTCGTCCCGGTCGGCGTCGAACTGCGGCATGTCGATGTGGCAGTGGGAGTCGACGAGCGACATGGGTCGCGATTGTACCTATAGCCGCCGCAGGTCTGGCTACTTGCAGACGCGCGAGCAGTCGCCCTGGATGTAGCCGAGCGATCGCAGGTTCTCGCACTGCTCGCAGCTCAGCTCCGCCGCCTCGCCGCCGCCCGGCCCGCGGCGGGCGAGACGGAGCGTCCAGGCGTGGAGCGACTGGCGGTAGTAGGCCGTCCGCAGCGGCTCCTCCGGGGCGACGTCGCGCGACTCGCCGGGGTCGGTGTCGAGGTCGTAGAGGAACTCCTCGCCCGTCTGCGTGTAGTAGACGTACTTGTACCGCTCGTCGCGCAAGGCGTAGCGGGGCCGGTCCCAGACGCTGCGCGAAAGCACCGCCGGCTTCCCGGGCGCGCCTTCCAGCACCGGCAGCAGGCTCCGCCCCTGGAACTCGCGGTCGGAGCCGCCCTTGCCCAGCACGCCGAAGACGTCGGCGATCGTGGGCGCGACGTCGAGCAGATCCGTGAGCGCCGACACGCGCCGCTTCGCCGGGCCCGTTCCGTTCGGGAAGCGGACGACGAGCGG
Organism: uncultured Acidobacteriota bacterium; assembly: GCA_964568755.1. Taxonomy (GTDB): domain Bacteria; phylum Acidobacteriota; class Vicinamibacteria; order Fen-336; family Fen-336; genus DATBSL01. The sequence goes on from CAZMRX010000169.1 coordinate 7,253, forward strand.
CACCCGCACCGACGGCTCGAACACGTGGACGTTGTGGCCGATCCAGCCGTGCTCGAGCAGCTCCTCGCCGTGGTCCGCCGCCACGATCACGACCGTGCGCTCGAGGAGGCCTTCCGCCTCGAGCGCGCGCCGGATCGCGCCCACCTCCTGGTCGGCGAACGCGAGGTTGCCGTCGTAGAGGCGGACCAGGTGCTCGCGCTCCTCCTCGCTGAAGGTCCGCCGGCCCTGGTTCACGTCCCGGAAGAACGGCTCCTGGCGCCTCACGGCTTTCGGGATCGGCCCGTCGGGACCGAACCTCGTGTCGAACGGCGGCTCGGGGTCGTACGGGAAGTGCGGCTCGCGGAAGTGGAGGTATGCGAAGAAGCGCCGGTCGCGGTTCTGCTTCAGCCACGGGGGCAGCGCCTTGCGGAAGGAGCTGGCGCTGGTGCCGAGCGTCGTCCACAGCTCGTGAAACTCGGAGAAGCCGCGGTCGAACCCGAACAGCTTGCCCGCCACCGCGTTCGCCACGAAGCCTGCGGTGTGGACACCCTGCGCCGAGAGCAGCTCCGCGAGCGTGAGGCGGTCCTTCGGCAGCCGCGCCGAGAACGAAACCTCGCTGTGGTGGCGGTCGGGGTACTGCGATGTCCACACCGACGACATCGCGCCGAGCGTGTACACCGCGGGCGTGTAGACGCGCTCGAACACCACGCCTTCGGAGGCGAGCCGGTCGATCGCGGGCGTCGTGTCGCGCGGGTACCCGTAGGCCCCGAACGATCGCGCGCGCCCGGCGTCGAGGATCACGAACAGCACGTTGGCCTTCGCGGCGGCCAGGCTCCGGCGCAGCGGTTCGGCCCGCGCGTCGAGCTCACGGGAGATCGGCTCGGGCTCGAGCGGCTCGCTGCCCCCCGTGCCGAGCACGCGCGGCGCCACCAGCCGGCCCCAGGCAAAGCGCGGGTGCCCCGCCTCGCCCACCGCGAACCCCAGGCGGACGATGTCGCCGGCTCTCCCCGGCAGGCGCACGACCTGCTCGCCGGACACGGCCGAGCGCGCGTCCTGCACCCGGCTCCAGATCTCCCGCTCGCCCGAGGCCTCGTCCTCGAGCAGCACCCGGAAGGTCGCCGCACCGGCCGCGGCGCGCGCCGCGGGCAGCAGCTCGGGCGTGAAGCGCAGCTCGCCGCCCGGCGGCAGCCGCAGCGCGAAGCGGACGACCGCCGGGCCGACGAGGGTGAGCGCCGGCACGCCCTTCTCGAGGCCGGCGACGAACGGCCGCGGCGCATCACGCCCCAGCAGGTCCTCGAGCGACGCGTCCGAGGCGGCGCCCGTGACCAGGCTGTAGAACGCCGCGCCGAGCTGGCGCTTGTCGAGGCTCCGCGGATCGGTGTCCGACGGGGAGGCAGTCTTCGCGAAGACGAAGCGCAGCCGGTTGTCGCCCGCCTTCTGCGGCTCCGCCGGCAGCGCGATCCGGTATCGGTGCCGGGCGTCGTTGAGCGGGAAGTCGCCGATCGCTGCCCCGTTGAGCTGGAGCTGGACGGCCTGGCCGGGAGCGCCCTTGAACGGCATGGCGTCGAGGATCGCCACGCGCGGCTCGGCGCGCTCCCAGAGGAACGCCACCTCGGCCTCGCCCTTCGACCACAGGAACGGCTCGTCGGCCCCGCCCGCCTCGCGGTGGAAGCCGAAGGTCAGGCGCGGCTCGGCCGCGGGCGTCCCGAAGCGCAGCACGTCGGCACCCGACCACGTCTCGGCCACGGCCGCGCGCGCGGCCAGGTCGTACACGACCGCCTTGGGACGGCCCGGGCAGCCGAGCGCGAGCGTGGCGAGCGCCACGATCGCGCCAGTGCGGGGCCTCACTTCACCTTGGTCCCCGGGGCGACGGAGGAATCGAAGGTGCAGAGCACCGCCTTGCCCTCTGCCGAGCCGGCGAGGACCATCCCGTTCGACTCGACGCCCATCAGCTTCGCGGGCTTGAGGTTGGCCACGAGCACGATCGTCTTGCCGACCAGAACCGCGGGCTCGTACGACTCGGCGATCCCCGCGACGACCTGCCGCGTCTCGCTGCCGAGATCCACCTCCAGCCGGACCAGCTTCTTCGACCCGGCGATCTTCTCGGCCGCGGTGATCTTGCCGGCCCGCAGCTCCAGCTTCGCGAAGTCGGCGATGTCGATCTTCTCGCCCGCGGGGGACGACACGGCTTCCGGCGAGGGCGACGCGGGCTTCGGAGCCGGCGGCGGAGTGGTGTCGGACACGTTGGTCTCCTTCACGTCGTTGGTCTTCTCTACGCGTGGGAACAGCGGCTTTATCTCGCCAAGGGGCGACCCCGGCTCGAGGCGGCCCCACGCCAGGTCGTCTCGCGCGGGCTCGCGCTCGCCCAGGCCCAGCATCGAGAAGATGCGGGCGGCCGCGCGGGGGATCACGGGCGAGGCGAGTGTCGCGGTGATCCTCACCCCTTCGAGCAGCCGGTAGAGGAAGGCGTCGAGCTCGCCCTTCCTGGCCGGGTCCCTGGCGAGCGACCAGGGCTCGGTCTGGACGATGGCCTGGTTCAGGCTCGACACCAGCGCCCAGATCTCGCTCAGGGCGCCGGCGAAGTCGAGCTCCTCGTAGCGAGCCAGGGCGTGCTCCACCAGCAGCTCGCTCGCCGCCTCGCCGAACAGCCGGCCGCCCGAGGCCTCCTCGAACCCCTTCAGTCGCGAGCTGGCCGCGGCCGCGTCCGGGCTCGCCAGGAAGCGCTGCCACTGCTCCTGAACCGCCGTCGTGGCCGCGCGCGCCGGCCGCGAAGGGACCTTGCCGTCGCAGTAGCGCGCGACCATCGTGAGCGCCCGCGAGACGAGATTGCCGAGGTCGTTCGCCAGGTCGGCGTTGTAGCGCGCGACGAAAGCCGCGTCCGTGAAATCCCAGTCGGCCCCGTAGGTCGCCTCGCGCAGCAGGAAGTAGCGGGCGGCGTCGGGGCCCAGCTTCTCGACGAGTGCCACCGGGTCGATCACGTTGCCGGTGGTCTTCGAGAGCTTGCGGCCCTCGCGCGTGATGAAGCCCTGCCCGAACTCGCGCGTGGGCACCGGAACGCCAGCTGCGTAGAGCACCGCCGGCCAGTACAGGCAGTGGAACCGGATGATGTCCTTGCCGATCAGGTGCAGCCGCTCGTCGCCGCCCACCCAGTAGTGGCGGTAGTCGGGCGCGTCGTCGGCGAAGCCGAGGGCGGTGATGTAGTTGCTGAGCGCGTCGACCCAGACATAGAGGACGTGGTCCGGCTGCTCCGGCACCGGGATCCCCCACTTCACGCGCGCGCGGCTGACGCTGAAGTCCTTGAGGCCCTGCTGGATCACCCCGAGCACCTCGTTCTTGCGCGACTCGGGGCGGATCCGCAGCGTGTCGCTCTCGATCGTCTGGCGCAGCCAGCCCGCGTAGGCCGAGAGCCGGAAGAAGAGGTTCTCCTCCTCGGTCCACTCGCACGGCCGCTCGTGGTCGGGGCAGACGATGCCGGGCTGCTTCATCTCCTCCACGTCCTTGAAGCCCTCGCAGCTCGGGCAGTACCAGCCCGAGTAGGTGCCGCTGTAGACGGCGTCGCGTCCGTCGGGTGTCTTCGCGAGGCGCAGCTTCTCCCACAGCCGCAGCACGCCGCGCTTGTGGATCTCGTCGGTGGTGCGGATGAAGCGGTCGTAGCGGATGTCGTAGCGTTGCCACAGCTCGCGGAACGTCGCCGCGATGCGGTCGCAGTGCTCCTGCTCGGAG
>CAZMRX010000170.1:0-10877 GCA_964568755.1 uncultured Acidobacteriota bacterium
ATTAGCCCCCCTTGAGCCGGCCCACAGACTCCGTCGGGCTGCTGTCGCTGCTCTCGCTCGTTCGTCGGACCCCTGGGAGTCCGACCCCGTCTACGGGCTTTCGGGACTTTCCGGAGTCCGGCTGCGTCTTCGGGAGGCAGGGATAGAGAGGGCGCAAGGCGCAAGCGAAGGAAGAGACGGAACTGCGGACGGCAGAACGGACCGACGAACAAGCGACAACGGAATACAGCGGGCGAGGATCAGCCAGCGGGGGGGTATCCGACCCCCCCGTGCCCCCCGGGAGCGTCACCCCCCCGGCAACGCCGCGGGCGGCTCCTCTGCCGGAGCGTTAACCGAAGCTACGGTACTCGTCGATGATGAACTCGATCGGGTTGCGCATCTGGTCGTTCACCCACACCTCGTAGTGGAGGTGGGGCGCCGTCGAGCGGCCGGTGTTGCCCGAGAAGGCGATCACGTCGCCGCGCTTGATGCGCTGGCCGGGGCGCACGTTGAACCCGTCGAGGTGGCCATAGCGGGTGACGACCCCGAAGCCGTGGTCGATCATGACGGCGTTGCCGTAACCGGCGCGCGCGCCGGCGAAGACCACCACTCCGTCGGCCGGCGCCACGACCCGGGTCCCGCGCGGGACCGAGATGTCGATGCCCGGGTGGAAGTCGCGCCGCCCGGTGAACGGATCCGGCCGGTTGCCGAACCCTGCCGAGAGGTAGCCGCGCAGGGGCCAGATGGAGGGCGTCGATGCCAGCAGCTCCTTCTGGTCGCGGAAGTAGGCCTCGAGCCGGTTCGACTTGTCCGACAGGGTCGAAACGGTGGTGTCCAGCTCCTCGAGCGTCGAGGCGATGTCCACGGAGGGCGGCAGCGTGTCGGTGCGGGACAAGCCGCCGACGCCGCCCACGGCTGCGTCCGGCAGGCTCGCCTCGACGCCGGCCATCAGGCCGAGCTTGGTCACGACGGTCTGCAGCTGGAGCACCTTGGCCTGCAGCTGCCCGGCGTTTTCCTCGTAGGCCCTGGCCTTGGTGGCGAGCGCCAGGTTCTCGACCCGGAGGCGCCGGACCTCGGCGACCTCGACGGCGATCCAGGTGTAGTGCGCCAGGATCCCGGCGAGGAGGAGCCCCATCACGCCGAACGCGCCCAGGACCCACTTGGTGAGCCTGACGGAAACCTGGAACTTGCGGAAGCGAGCCTTGGCGTGCGGAACGACGATCAGCGTGTAGAACTCGTTGGCCATCAATTACTCCGAGCCATCGGCATCCGTGCTGGACGCTCCGGCAACCCCCCCCGATACGGCCGCCTCGATGGGGGGCGCCCGCTCCCACGTCAAAAAGCGGTCGAGGCTAACACGTGGTCACAGGGCCGTCAAGGGAGCGTCGTCCACGCTCCTCCTGAAGTGCAGCGCCTCGGCCAGATGATCTACCTTAACATCTTTATCATCAGAAAGATCGGCGATCGTTCGCGCCACACGCAGGATGCGGTCGAGCCCCCTCGCCGAGAGCCCGAGACGATCGACGGCATGCCTCAACAGGCGCTCGCCGTCGGCCCCTGGCCGCACCAGCCGTCGGAGCGACCCGGAGGGGAGAAAAGCATTTGAAGTCGGTGAGTTAGCCCCTTCGGCGCGCACGGCCTGTCGGGCTCGAGCCGCCACGACGCGGGTGCGGACCGCCGCGGTCGACTCCGCGGGGGGGCCCGACATCTCGTCGAAGTCCTGTGCCGGGACGGCGACGTGGAGGTCGATCCGGTCCAGCAGGGGGCCCGAGAGCCGGCCCAGGTAGCCTCGGATGTCTCCGGGGGTGCACCGGCACGAGGCCCGGCTCGTCCCGGCCGAGCCGCAGGGGCAGGGGTTGAGCGCGGCCACCAGCTGGAAGCGGGCCGGCATCCGGCACACGCCCAGGTGCCGGACGACGGTCACGTAGCCGTCCTCCAGGGGCTGTCGCAGGACCTCCAGCGTCGCGCGACGGAACTCCGCGACCTCGTCCAGGAACAGGACTCCGTTGTGCGCCAGGCTGACCTCGCCCGGTCGCGGACGCTGCCCGCCGCCCACGAGCGCGGGGCCGGTCGCGGAGTGGTGCGGGCTGCGGAAAGGGCGCCTGACGATGGCCTCTTCGGCGGACAGGCCGGCCGCCGAGTGAATGGCCGCGGTCTCGACAGCCTCGGATTCCGCCAGCGGGGGCAGGATCCCGGGCAGGCGCTGGGCCAGCATCGTCTTGCCCGAGCCGGGCGGACCGACCAGCAGCACGTTGTGTCCGCCGGCCGCCGCGATCTCGAGCGCGCGCCGCGCGAGGAGCTGTCCCCGCACGTCGGCCAGGTCGAACGCCGGCGGGCCGAAGGCGGGGGGAGGTGTCGTGAGCGCGGGCGCCTCGGGCAGCTCCGCCGCCGAGAGCAGGCCGATCGCGTCGGCGAGCGTGGCCACCGGGAAGACCGGCAGCCCGGGCGCGAGCGCCGCCTCGCGCGCGCTCGCCGCCGGGACGACCGCCGCCGCCAGGCCCTTCTGCCTCGCGAGCAGCAGCATCGGCAGCACGCCCGGCACCGGCCGCAGGCTGCCGTCGAGCGCGAGCTCGCCCACGAGCAGCACGCGCGCGAGCTGGGGCATCACGAGCGTCGCGTCCGCGGCCAGCAGCGCCAGCGCCGTGGCGAGGTCGAAGGACGAGCCGCCCTTGCGCAGGCCGGCCGGGGCCAGGTTGACCGTAATGCGGCGGTCCCACTGGAAGGGGATGCCGCAGTTGCGGAGGGCCGCGCGGATGCGCGACTCGCTCTCCTTGAGGGCGGAGTCGGCGAGCCCGACCATCGTGAATCGCGGAAAGCCCGGCGCCGAGTCGGCCTCGACCGACACCAGGTGCGCCTCGACACCCAGCAGCCCCGCGGTGAGCGACGTGGCGAGCATGCTCCCTCCTCGCACGAACGGCGGGAGAGGGCCGTCGCGACCCGGGCAGGCTAAGGCCGCGGGGTGCCCCAGGAGGTCCACTCGCGCCGTCGCCGCGCGAGCGGGCTCAGTCGCGCGAGGTGTCGGTGTAGATCGTGAGCGACGCGCCCGCGGCGATGCGCGTTCCGCTGAGCCCGTTCCAGTCCTGGAGCTGACGGATCGTGGTGCCGTGCTCGGCCGCGATCGAGCTGAGCGTGTCGCCGGGCTGGACCCGGTAGCGGACGTGCTCGCGGCCCGAAGAGCCCGGCGAGGCCTCGCGGCGCGCGGCCACGACGCGCGCCTTGCTCGCGGGGACCGGGATCACGAGCTCGGTGCCGGGGCGCAGGCGCCGCTGCGGCACCAGCAGGTTGGCCTCGGCGATCGCCGTCGCGGTCACGCCGTTCGCGCGCGCGATCGAGGCGAGCGTCTGCCCGCGGCGGACCACGTGCTTGCGGTAGGCGACGCGCTTGTCGGCCGGCAGGTCCGCCAGGCACTGGCGCAGCGCCTCGCCGGTGCCGGGCGGCACGCGCAGGTCGTAGCTGCGGTCGGCCGGCGTCGCCAGGCGGCGCAGCTCCGGGTTGAGCTCGCGCAGCGTCTCGACCGGCGCGGCCACGCAGTCCGCCACCACCCGCAGGTCGAAGGCGCCCTTGACCGCGACCGCTTCCCACTGCGGCCGCGTGTCCGGCGCGACCACGAAGCCGTAGCGCTCGGGGGCCTTCGCGACCACGATCGCGGCGTGGATCAGCGGGACGTAGTTCTTGGTCTCGGGGCGCAGCGCGCGCGTCTTGCGCAGCTCCCAGTAGTCCGTCTTGCGGTAGCGCGCCATCCCGCGCAGCACCTTGCCCTCGCCGGCGTTGTAGCCGGCGAGCGCCAGGTTCCAGTCGCCGAAGAGCGCGTACAGGTCCTTGAGGTAGCGGGCGGCCGCGCGCGTGGCCTTGTCGGGATCGCTGCGCTCGTCCACCCACCAGTCGACGGCCAGGCCGTAGCGCTTGCCGGTCGCGCTGATGAACTGGAAGACGCCCTTGGCCTTCGCCCGCGAGTAGGCGTTGGTCTTGAAGGCGCTCTCGACGAGCGCCACGTAGGCGAGGTCCTGCGGGATGCCCTCCTCCGCGAAGACGCGCCTGATGCCGGGCAGGTACTTCTGGCCGCGCGAGAGCGCCTCCTGGAACCAGTCGCGCAGGCGCCCCTCGTAGAGGCCGATACAGGAGAGCACCGCGTCGTTGAGCTCCACCGGCAGGTCGAGCGTCTCCGACTCGACCGCCGCCACGGCTTGCGCCATCGTCTCGGCGCTGGCCGGTGCGTCGCTCACCGGCAGAGCGGCGACGCCGTCGATTGCCGCCGGCTCCGCGGCGGCCGCTGCGTCGTCCGCCGCGGCGGCAGCGAGCTCCACCTCGCGCACCTGGACGGTGTCGAGCACGCGCCGGTAGGTCTCGGCGACGCGCGGGTCCGCGAAAGCGCCTCCCGGGAATGAGACGAGCACTTCGATCGCGCGATCGAACTCCTGGCGGGCGGTGTCGAGGTCGCTCGCATCGGCGGCGGACAGGCCGGACTTGAGGTGGGCCTCAGCCTGAGCGATCAGCGCGGGGGCGGGGTCGGCGGGCTTCGCCGCCGCCTGCGGCTGGACGCTGACAGGCGCGGGTGAGGCCACGCGGGCGCTGCCGCCGCCCGACGCGCACCCCAGGGGCAGGCCGGCCAGGAGCACGGTGCAAAGCCTGGCCGCCCAGAGCCTTCCCTCCAACAACCCTCCTCCCGCGCCGCGACGGGCCACGGCAGGATAGCACGCTACCGAACTTCGGCCACGCCGGCGCATCAGGGGACGCTCAGTGCAATTTGCACGCCCGGTGCCCGATCCCGTATCCTAGGGGTTCCGTTTCGCCGTCCTGTCGCTCGTCATCACCCTCGCAAAACCGCCGCAAGGAGACCGCGCATGACAGTCCGCCGCACCTGGGGGTCGTTCCTCGCCATCGCTCTGGTCGGGGCGTTCATCCTCCCCGCCTGCAATCGACGCACGCCCGCCGAGGTGAATCCGATCGTCCCCTCGATCAAGGTCAACCGCACCAAGGCTCCGCTCGGGAGCGCGCTCGAGGTGACCTACACCTGGACCGTCGAGCCGGGGGCGAAGAAGCTCGACCAGGACTACTGGGCGCTCGTCCACTTCCTCGACAACCAGGAAGTGATGCTGTTCTCGGACGACCACCAGCCCGAGCCGGCGCCCTCGAGCTGGGAGCCGGGCAAGACCTACAGCTACACGCGCACGCGCTTCATCCCGGTCTACCCGTACGTGGGCGAGGTCGAGGTGCGCATGGGGCTCTATCCCTACCCGGGCCGCGGCGAGCGTCCCGCGCTCAAGGGCGAGGACAAGGGTTTCCGCGAGTACAAGGTGGCGAGCCTGGAGCTGCTGCCGCAGACCGAGAACGTCTTCCTCGTCTACAAGGAGGGCTGGCACAACCCGGAGACGCACCCCGAGAACCCGAGCGTCGAGCGCACCTGGACCAAGAAGGAGGCGCTCGTCTCCTTCAAGAATCCCAAGCAGGACGTGATCGTCTACCTCGAGGGCGACACCTGCGTGAAGTGCTTCAAGGCGGCGCCAGAGCTCACGGTCTCCGTGGGTGAGCGGGCTTCGCTGCGCATCCCGATCGAGGGGCCGCAGGTGCACATCCGGAAGATCCGCGTGAAGGCGGAGGACCTCGGCGACGGCGAGTGGGTCGACCTGCGGCTGTCGATGAACGAGTCGTTCGTGCCCAAGAACCTCGAGCCGCCGCTCAACAACGACGACCGCGAGCTCGGCTTTAACGTCTACCACCTGTACGTGGCGGACGCCGCACAGGCGGGCAGCGTCGAGGGTGTCACCGACGCGGTGGTGCTCGCGCCTCCTCCCGCGAAGGCGGCCGCGACGCGTTGACGGACGCAAGGCCGGGGGGGCGCTTCGAGCGCCACCCCCGGCTCACCGGCGCGGGTCTTCTCGCCGGTGCGCTGCTGCTCGCGGAGCTGGCGCTGCGCCTCTGGGCGCCGGTGCCGCTCGTGTTCGCCCACGAGATGCGCCGCGTGCACCGCTACTCGCGCGTAGCACGGGTGGACCTGCGCCCCTCGCAGTCGGTTCGGCTCCGTATCGACCGCTCGGACGGCCGTCCGCTCTTCGACTTCCGGCTGAGCACGGGGCCCGAGGGGTTCCGCGTTGGTGACGCGCCCTCTGCCGAGCCGCAGCCGGGGGCGCGCTTCCTGCACGCGATCGGCGACTCCTACACGATGGGCTGGGGCGTGGACGCGGCCGATTCCTATCCGGCGCGGCTCGCGCGGCGGCTCGCGCCTGAGCTTCAGGTATTGAACCTGGGCGTCGACGGCTTCGGGGCGATTGGCGCCACCGCCAAGTCGCGAGGGCTGGCCGAGCGCTATCCCCCCGCGCTGTCGGTGTACCTCTTCAGTCCCAACGACCCCGACGACGACCTTCTCGCGGCGTCGGTGGCCGGGCGGGGAGGCCTCGCGCACGCCGCACACGAGACGCTCGACGGGCTGCGCCGGGCGAGCTACCTGGCGGGGCTCCCCTTCGCACTGCGCTATCGGCTGCAGTTCCAGGCGGGACCGGCGCCCGACGCCGCCCCGACCCAAGCCGTGAGCCCGGAGTCGCTGCTGCTGCCGGAACCGCCGCCTTCAGAGTTGCCGGAAACGGCGGCGCGGGACGCGCCGCCGGGGCTGACCGCACTCCTCGGGTACCGTGACTTCCTCGCCGCGCGCGGTGCGCGGCTCCTCGTGCTGGTGCTCTCCAACCAGCCCGAGTCGCTACAGGCGCTCCGCTTCTGCCGCGAGCAGGGGATCGAGGCGCGGCTCTTCGACGTGCCGCCCGCGCTGCGGATTCCGGACGAGGGGCACTTCAACGCCAGGGGCAACGAAGCCGTGGCCGGCCTCGTCGAGCGGCTGCTGCGCGAGAGGCAGGCTGAAGGCAGAGGCCCGTCCCGCGATCCGGGCAGCGAACGACCTCGGGTAGACGGGTCACCTGGCGACGGGCCTGGTCGGAGAGGCTACGGCGGGCTCAGAGGAACGGGTTTACGGCACGCACCGACCCGTAGAGCCGATCGTGCTGGAAGTCCTCCGACCACAGTTCCGACAGGCCGTTGACCTCGGCGTATGCCCACATGTGGGCGTCGAACCAGGACAGCTCGTACATGGCGGCGCCGCGCAGGGCCGTTCGCAGCACGGCGTCGTTGGGATACAGCACGCCGAAGATCGTGAGCAGATCCTCGGCCTCGCGCCGTGCCTGGGCCACGGGCAGCAACGGGGGCCCCGACTTCGTGGGCCGCGACACCGCGGCGACGAACTCGACGATCGCTTGATGCGGGAGGCGAACGCTGTCCGCCTTCAGGCCCGCGAGGAGGATCTCCGAGGCGCGCCGCTGCTTGGCCGGCGCTCGCGAGTCGAAGACGTAGACCAGGACGTTCGTGTCAACGAGAGCGGCCACGATCGTAGAGGTCCTCGCGCGACCAGCCGCGATCCTGGACCGCCTCCGGTTTCCACTCGGCCGGCCGATCGTGCTGGCGTGCGAGGAGTCCCTCGAACATCCGGACGCGCTCGCGAATGTCGCGCGGCGCTCGCGGCTTCGGCACGACGCGAATCACGTCGCCCGCGGGCTCGAAGACCACGTCGGCACCGGGCACGATCTCGTAGCGGTCCGCCACGACCTTGGGGATCGTGACTTGCAGCTTGCTGGTGACGCGCGCCATGTCCTTACTGTATCAAGGATTCAGTCCTTGTCAACGTGGTCACCTCTGTCAGGGCCCAGCCCTGCCGCGGAGATCAGGACGGCGGGGGCGTTCGTCGAGGCCTCGCGGGCCGAAAGCACCTTGGTCCAGCTCGTCGTCGCAAACCGCGTCTGCAAGGGGCACCGCGTTCGCAGCCGACGGATTCGAACACCTGCCGAGTGGCTGTCCGGGGCGTAGCACCCGGCCGCACGGAGTCAAAGGCCAGCACGAAAGCGACGCTAGAATGAGCCTTTGGGTCGCGGAGAACCGATGGGCGACTGGACGACGAAGGACGGCCGCGTGGACGTGCAGGCGGTGATGAGCCGGATCCGCGAGAAGATCCGCGGCCGCCGCGACCTGGGCCTCTACACGGACGAGGAGGTCGAGGAGCTCGTGGCGCTCAAGCTCCAGGCCTTCGCCGACGACGCCGGGATCGATCCCGAGCTGCTGGCGCGGCTGATGGCCGACAACCACAACTGGAACATCTCGACCGACTACCGCATCGAGACGCACCGCCAGGGCCTCGGCGCGCGTGCGATCGTGGCCTTGAAGAAGCTGGTGCGGCCCGTCGTCAGGCTCTACACCGACCAGCCGCTCAGCCGTCAGGCGCAGATCAACCTCTACCTCCACTACCTCGGCCACAACGTCGTGCGCGAGCTGGTGCGGCTTCAGGTCGAGCACGCGGCGCTGCGCAACCGCCTCGACGCGCTCCTGAAGGAACGGGAGAGCGGCCGCGGGTGAGGGTCGCCTTCGTCGTCCAGCGCTACGGGACGGAGGTGGTGGGCGGCGCCGAGCTGCACTGCCGCTGGATCGCCGAAGCCGTCGCCGAGCGCCACGAGGTCGAGGTGCTCACCACCACCGCGACCGACTACCTGAGCTGGCAGAACGTGCTGCCCGAGGGCGAGACGACCGTCAACGGGGTGCGAGTGCGCCGCTTCCCGGTGGTGCGCCTCCGGGACGAGTCGACGTTCCACCCCGTGGCCAACAAGGTCTGCTTCTTCGAGCACACCGACGAGGAGGAGCGGCGCTGGCTCGAGGAGCACGGCCCGGTGACGCCCGCCCTCGTCGAGCACCTGCGGCGGAACCACGAGCGCTACGACGCGATCGTCTTCTTCTCCTACCGCTACTGGACCAGCTACTTCGGGATCCAGGTGGCCCCGCACAAGAGCCTGCTGGTCCCGACCGCGGAGCACGACCGCGTCCTCTACCTGCGCCTGTTCCAGTCGTTCTTCAAGCTGCCGAAGGCGATCGTCTTCAACACGCCGGAGGAGCGCGAGCTGATCGAGCGCGTGACGGGCAACCCCGGCCTGCCGGGCGAGGTGGTCGGGACCGGGATCGTTCGCCCGGCCGAGGTGCCCACTGAGGAGGTCGCGCCGCGGCTCGACCTGCTCGGCGACTACTTCGTCTACGTCGGCCGGATCGAGCCCGAGAAGGGCTGCGCCGTGATGATCGACCACTTCCTGCGCTGGCAGCGCGAGACACGTGCGACCGCGACGCTCGCGCTCTTCGGCCGCAGCACCATGAGCGTGTCCGAGAACGCGCACGTGCGGCTGATGGGGGTCGTTCCGGACGGCGAAAAGCTCGCGGCGATCGCGCGCTCGCGCGCGCTCGTGATGCCGTCGCGCCACGAGAGCCTGTCGATGGTGGTGCTCGAGGCCTGGATGATGCAGCGCCCGGTGCTGGTGAACGGCGACTGCGAGGTGCTGCGCGGGCAGGTGCTGCGCGCCGACGGCGGGCTCTACTACCGGCGCTACGAGGAGTTCGCGGCCGCGATGGACCTGCTGCTGGAGGAGAAGGCGCTCGCCGACGGGCTCGGCCGCCAGGGGCAGGCCTACTTCGAGGCGAACTACGCCTGGCCGCGCGTGATGGAGAAGTACGAGCGATTGCTGGCGCTCGCCGCCGGTGGTGGCGGGCGGTGAAGCTCGCCTTCGTGATCCAGCGCTACGGCCTGGAGGTTGGCGGGGGCGCCGAGCTGCACTGCCGCTGGCTCGCGGAGCGGCTGGCGCTCCGGCACCAGGTCGAGGTCTTCGCCACGCGGGCACTCGACTATCTCGAGTGGCGGAACCACTACCCGAAGGGCACCGAGGTCGTCAACGGGATCCCGGTCCACCGCTCGAGCGTGAAGCGGACGCGCAACGCGCGCGTGTTCGCGTCGCTCTCCAACGTCTGCTTTCACGAGGCGCACACGCGCGAGGAGGAGATCGCCTGGGTGCGCGAGAACGGGCCCTACTCGCCCGAGCTCGTCAAGGCCGTGACGGCCGCGCGGGAGCGCTTCGACCGCATCTTCTTTTATTGCTATCGCTACTACCACAGCTACCACGGCGTCCCGGCCGTGGCCGACCGCGCGATCCTGGTGCCCACCGCCGAGGAGGACCCGGCGATCGGGCTCGAGATCATGAAGCCGCTCTTCCGCGCGCCGCGCGGCGTCGTGTACCTGACGCCCGAGGAGCAGGCGCTCGTCGAGGACGCGAGCGGCAACGGCTCGCTGCCGAGCGTCGTGATCGGCAGCGGCATCAACCTGCCCGAGGCCGACCCAGCGCTCGACTTCCGCAAGCAGCACGGCCTCGAGCGCCCGTTCCTGCTCTTCGTCGGCCGCATCGACCGCAACAAGGGCGCGCTCACGCTGTTCGCCTACTTCAAGAAGTTCCTCGAGGAGACGGGTACCGACGTGGACCTCGTGCTGGCGGGGAAGCCGGCGGTCCCGATTCCCGACCACCCGCGGATCCGGCACGTGGGTTTCATCAGCGAAGAGGAGAAGGTGGCGGCGCTGCGGCAATGCCGGCTGCTGGTGATGCCGTCGCCCTACGAGAGCCTGTCCGTGATCGTTCTGGAGGCCTGGAAGCTTGGGGTCCCGGTGCTGGCGAACGCGCGTTGTAAGGTGCTCGCGGGCCAGTGCCTGCGCTCGAACGGCGGCATCTTCTACCACGGCTATGCGGAGTTCGCAGAAGGGCTGCGGCTGCTGCTGGCGGACGACAGCCTCGCCGGGGCGCTCGGGCGCCAGGGCCGGGCCTATGTCGACCGCGAGTACTCCTGGGACACGATCGACAGGAAGATGGACGACCTGCTGGCGCGCACGGGGTAAGGAGCCAGGAGGCCACCGGGGGGTCTGGGGGGGCCCTCAGCCCCCCCAGAACAAAGACGCAGTCGGATCGTCCCCCTTCGAGAATCCCCCTATTGGGATAGCGGGACAGAGACCACGGGCCAGGGATAACGGGCCAGGGATAACGGGCCAGGGATAACGGGCCAGGGAT
>CAZMRX010000171.1:0-6826 GCA_964568755.1 uncultured Acidobacteriota bacterium
CGTGGGCGGCGTGGTGGTGGCGCCTCCGGGCGGCGGCGGCGGCGTGACTCCTCCGCCGATCATCATCAACCCGTCCCCGATCCCGACGCCGTCCCCCCTGCCGACGCCCACCCCGATCCCGATCACGACGTTCCGCTAAGTCATCCCGAGGAGACCCCCCGGCGCGCGAAGGGGTCTCCGAGGGATTTCTAAGCCAGTCTCCTGTTCCGTTCTGGCCGGCCGTCTGACCGTTGTGGCTGGCCGTCTGACCCGGGCCCCGCCCTCGCCTGGTCGCTTGTCCCGGATCAGCGAGTTCTCGAGTCGCCCTCGTCCGGTCTGGTTACTTCCAGGTCAGCGTGTTCTTGAGGGTCTCGTTCTTCGGCGCCGTGAGGGTGGCCTCCGCGGACCAGGCGGTCGTTCCGTCGCGCCAGGTGCCCGTGGTCTCGCCCACCAGCACGCGCTGCTGAGGGGCGATCTCGCGGGCGGCGGGTGTCACGGGGCCGCCGCCACCGGCGCCGTTGGCGCTCGTGGAGACGGTGAGGCCGGTGACGCGGATCGGCTTGGCGCCCTGGTTCACGACGAAGACGCGGAGCGTCCAGGCGTCGTTCGGCTGGATGCCCGACGCGGGGGACATCTCGAACTCGATGCGGCCCAGGAAGTCGGGGGCCTTGGCGTCGGTGTCGAAGCCCACGAGGCCGCCGCGCTCCTTCTCCTTGCGGGTCTTCTCGGAGTCGACGGCGGTGCGGCCCGCGACGAAGCGGCGGCGCGCGAGGTCCCGGCGCTGCGCGACGTCGGCGCGCAGGCTCGTGGCGCGGGCGTTGCCCGGCTCGAGGCGCAGCGCGCCGTCGAGGTGCGACAGCGCCGCGTCGTACTGGCGGGCGGCGATCGCCGTCTCGGCCTGCGCGACCAGCGCCTGGGCCTGTGCGGCGGCCTGCTGCGCGCGCTGCTGCTCGGGTGACGGGCCTGCAGTCGCCGGGGGCGGAGTGGGCGTCGGTGACGGAGTCGCCCGCGGCGTCGGAGTCGGCCGCGGGGTGGGCGTCGGAGCGGGCGCGGGACCGGAGCTCACAGGCTCCGGGGTCGGCGTCGGGGCCACGGTCGGCTCCGGCGTCGGAGCCAGCGCTTCCGGCTCGGGGGTCGCGGCGAGCGGCGGAGGCGTCGGCGCGGGGGTGGCCATCGCGACCGGTGTCGGCGTGGGCGCAGGTGCGGCCGGGCGGCTGCTGAAGGTCCGCCAGGCGAAGTAGCCGCCGGCGGCCAGGGCCACCACGCCCACGAAGCCGCCCACGGCCAGGAGCATCGGCTTGCGGGAGCCGGCGGTCTCCTCGAGAGGCGCCTCGCCGCCGTCGATGTCGGGGGGCGGCTCGGGCGGCCGCGAGGGGACGCGCGCCTTCTGCCGCTGCGAGGCCGACGGGGGCAGCCGTTGCGACGAGGACGGCGGCAGGCGCTGCGACGCCGAGGGCGCCTTGGTGGTGGTCTGCCAGGCCGCCGGGCGCGCCATCGCCGGGGCGGGCGGCGCAGGAGGCGCGGGCGCAGGCTCCCTCGCGGGTGGCGGCTCCTCGACCGGCGGCGGCTCCGGCGCGGGCGGGAGCTCGTCGGCGGTTGGCGCCGGTGGCGGCATCTCGAAGTCGTGTGTCACTTCGACCGTGGGCGGCTCCTCGGCCGGCGCCGCCTCCAGGACGGGAGCCTCGGCCGGGGGCTCGAACATCTCGGGCGTGAACTCGGCGGGCGCCTCCACCGCGTCGGCCACCTCGTCCGGGCTGCTCATGAGCAGCGTGGGAGCGACCTCGGCGATCTCGGTGTCGTCGACGACGTAGGCGTCGGCCGCCGCGGGGGGTTCGGCCGCGGGCGGGGCCGCGTCTTCGGCCGGAACCTCGGCCACGGTCATGGGCTCGTACTCGACAGCCGCCGAGACGAGCTCCGGCTCCGCCGCAACCTCGGCCGCCTCCGTCGGGGTTTCGCCCTCTGCGGGAGTGTCCCCGACGGCGACCGCCTCGTCCTCGACGGCCTCGTCCTCGAAGGTGACCGCCATCGGCTCCTCGACGGCGGCGGCAGCCTCCGCGACCGCCTCCGCGACGGCGTCGGACGCCGCGTCCAGCGTCATGGCCTCGGCGGGCTCGGGCTCGTCGGCCAACGCCTCGCGCGCGGCCTCCGCCGCGGGTGCGTTGGCCCACAGCGCGACCGTCTCGATCTCCGGCGTGGGTGTGGCGCCCGACGACAGGACCCCGGGCGGCGTGAGCGTCGGCGGGGCCGTGCGCTTCGGCAGGATGCACTGGAGCATCACGACTTCGTCGTCGCCGGGCGAGCCGAGCCAGAGGATGTCGCCGTTGCGCAGCTCCGTGCCCTCGGGGCCGATCGCGTTGTCGTTGACGTGCACCGTGCGCGAGGAGCCGGTGTCGTGCACCGTGACGCGGGCGCCGTCGACCACCACGCGCGCGTGGAACGGGCTCACCGCGAGCAGGTCGAGGTAGAGCGTCGAATCGGGCGAGGAGCCGATCGTGAGCGTCCCGCTCTCCGGCAGCTCGCACTGCGTGCCGGCGAGCGGCCCTCCGAGCACGGTCAAGGACGCCGTCTTGTTGTCGGCCATCACTCTTCCCAGCGGGGCCGTCCGGAGGGAGGACGGGAAACGCCCCGGACGGCCATTCTATGGGCGCCTTCGCCCGCCATCAAGGCCGCGGGTGAGCGCGCTCACGGGCGGGCGGGACGAGCGCCAGCGCGGCGAGCGCGATCCCGGTCGCGGCGTTCGCCGGGATCTGGCCGTTGAAGTCGACGAGCTCGTGGAGCGCCAGCCCCAGCAGCGCGCCGAGGAGACCCAGGTCGACCGGCGAGCGGCGGGCCCGCGCGAGCGCGGCGCGGAACACGATCGCGACGAGGCCGCAGACGAGCGCGAGGCCGATGACGCCGCCGTCCAGCAGCGCCTGCAGGTAGTCGTTGTGCGCCTCGCCGATCCACTCGGTCTTCCAGATCGTCTGGTACCAGGGGTAGGCGGTCGCGAAGGCGTTCCAGCCCACGCCGAAGAGCGGGAAGTGCCGGACCATCGGCAGCATGTCGCTCCACAGGTCGAGCCGGCTGCCGCGGATGCCGCGCACCTCGAAGGCCTGCAGCACGCCGCCGAGGCCGATCCACCCGACGCCCAGGCCCACCAGCAGCAGGACGGCGAGCGCCGTGAAGCGGCGGCCCGCGGCGCCCGGCGAGGCCGCGCCGCCCGATGCGATCAGCAGCAGCACGCCCAGCATCGCGAAGGCGAAGGCGGAGACGCCGCCGCGGGACTGCGAGGCCACCAGCCCGGCCACGATCACCATCACCACCGCCCCCGCTCGCGCGAGCGCCAGCCCCTCGGCCTCGCCGAGCAGCAGGAAGCCGTGGCGGCGCGTGGTCCAGGCCGCGCGCAGGCGCGCGAGCGCCTCGAGCGCCATGCCGACGGCGAGCCCCGCCGCCATCACCAGGTAGCCGGCGAAGTGGTTGCGGTTGACGTACGGGCCGAACACCGCCCAGTCCCAGCGCGGCTGCCACAGGCCGTAGAGCCGGCGCGGCTCGGACGAGACGGCCTGCAGCAGCGCGACCACGGTGAGCGCCAGACCCGTGAGCACGACGGTGTGCAGCAGGCGACGACGCCAGCGCCCGTCGCCGAACTCGCGGAAGACCGCGATCGCCAGCAGCGTGAAGGCCGCGAGGAACGCGAGGCCGCGCAGCGTGTCGGGCGGGCTGACGCTCACGGGCTTCCAGGCCGAAAGCGGCGGCGCGAGCAGCTGGTTGGAGTAGAACGCGAACGAGCCGGGGCTCGCGACCTGGAGCAGCGCGGGCGGCAGCGGGACGAGCTGCAGCAGCACCAGCAGGTGGAGGGCGAGCAGCAGCCGCAGGCCCGGCAGGGGCGGGACGCTCGCGTGCCGGTGGCGCCACAGCGCGACCAGGCCCGCGAGCGCCGATCCCGCGAGCAGCGGGACGAACACCGGCTCGTGCACCGCGCCGGCGAGCAGCGGCGCCGTGGCCAGCAGGACGAGGACCAGGACGCGGGCGAAGGACGCGGCGCGCCCGCGCGCCATCACTTCGGCAGGCGCTCGACCCGCAGCAGCCGCGCCCGGGGCCCGAACACGAGCCGGCGGTCGGCCGCGCCGTCGCCGTTCGTGTCGATCTCCTCGCTCGCGAGGCGGCCCTTGTCCCAGGCCTGCCAGCGGTCGACGCGCCCGTCGCGGTCGGAGTCGAGCTCGATGCGGACGAGCGTGCCGTCCTTCATCACCTCGGCGCGCTCGGCCTTGCCGTCGCCGTCGTCGTCGTACTCGATCCGCGCCGGCCGCCCGTCGGGCGCGCGGTAGGTCCACTCGTCGGCGCGGCCGCGCTGCCGCCGCCAGCGGCCCACCTTCTCGAGGATGCCGGCCGCGTCGTAGTGCTCGAAGCGGTCCACCCACGAGTCGAGGTCCTCGTCCACCTCGATCAGCCGGATCTGGCGGCGCTCGTCGTAGTGCGCGATGTAGTCGGCGCGCCCGTCGCCGTTGCTGTCGTACTCGACCACGGCGATCCGGCCCGCCGCGTCGTAGAAGCCCTTCCAGGCGCCGCGGTCGAGCAACCGGTAGTCGCGGCCGTCCCCGCGCTTGACGCTCGGCATGCCGGCCGGGGGCAGGCCGCCCAGGCCGCCGCAGGCGCGCTCGCCGCACGCCGCGAGCGCCAGCACCGGCAGCAGCAGCGCCAGGCGCCGCCTCACGCGCGCTCCTCCGGCTCGGCGCGGCCCGCGTCCGCGAGCCCGAGCGCCACCCACACGTGGCGGAAGTCCTCGACGTCCTGGCCGAGGCCGTCGAGTGCCAGGCCCGCGAGCATGCCCCAGAGCGCGAGATCGGTCGGCCGCGCGCGCGCGCGCCACAGGCAGAAGACCGCGAAGCCGAGGCCCGCGAGCGCGGGCAGGCCGAGCGTCGCGGCGACGTTGAGCGGGGTGAGGTGCGCGTCGAAGGCGAGGCTGCCGCGGCGGCCGGGCGAGCTGCCGATGCCCGAGCCGAACACCGGGTGGGCCGCGAGCGTCTCGAGCGAGGTGGTGGCCGACTGCAGCCGCACCGACGGCCCCTCGCGCAGCTTCAGGTCCCACGGCCGCAGCGGCTGGAACGTCAGGTTGACGAGCGTGAGGCCGATCATCGCGACCACGAGCGAGATGCCGAGGCTCCAGGCGAAGCGCCGCCGCGCCGGGGTGGTGGCGTGGCGGATCGCCATGGCCAGGCCGAAGGCCAGGATCGCGCGCGAGGTGGTGAGCAGCACGGTGAGCGCCAGCGCCGCGATCAGCACGCGCCGCCAGCGGGGCGAAAGGCCGGAGTCCGCGCGCGCCACGACGCCGTACGCGAACACGCAGTAGCTCGCGAGCAGGTTCGGGTGCGGAAAGCCGGCCTGGGCGCGCGAGAGCGGCCCCGGCAGCAGGTCGCCGCAGGTGCCGACGAGCGGCGTGATCGTGCCGAAGGCCGAGAGCACCACGCCGACGAGCGCGGCGAGCGCCGTGAGCAGGGACGTCGCGGCCACGGTCCGGCCGATCCTCGCCGGCATGCCCGGCCGGCCGGCCATGTCCGAGGTGACCACGAGCAGCGCCGCGAGCATGCCGAGGCCGAGGAGCTTCGCCGGGCCGCTCGGCGCGCGCGGTGCGGCGGCGACGAACGAGAGCGCGGCCCATCCCAGGTAGAGCGCCAGGCCCGCGTGCACCGGCCGCAGGCGCGGCAGGCGGCGCTCGAGCACGAGGCCCGCGGTCCACGCCAGGAACGCGAGCGCGAAGAGCGCGTCGCTCCAGCGCGCGTTCTCGTGCAGCCAGGGGAACGGCACGAGCGCCCCCCACGGGATCAGGAAGAGCGTCGCCAGGTAGAGCACGCGGGTGACGCGGTCGCTCACCGGGCTACGCGGCTCCCTGGTACATCTCGTCGATCAGCGAGCGGTAGCGCTCTTCCACCACGCGCCGCTTGACCTTGAGCGTCGGCGTCAGCTCGCCCGCCTGCTGCGTCAGCTCCTGCGGCAGCAGCGCCAGCTTCTTGATCTTCTCGAACTGCGCGAGCTCGCCCGTCATCGAGGCCACCAGGTCCAGGTAGTGGTCCACGACCTCGCGTCGCTTCACGAGCTCCTCGCGCGTCCCGCCGATGCCGCGCTCCTTGGCCCACGCCGCGAGCGCCTCGTAGTTCGGCACCACCAGCGCCACCGGGAACTTGCGGCGGTCGCCGATCATCACCACCTCCGCGAAGAAGCGGTTGGTCTTGAGCTTGTTCTCGATCGGCTGGGGGGCGATGTTCTTGCCGCCCGAGGTGACGATGATGTCCTTCTTGCGGTCGGTGATCACCAGGAAGCCCTCGGGGTCGAGGTGGCCGAGGTCGCCGGTGTGGAAGAAGCCGTCCGCGTCGATCGCCTCGCGGGTGGCCTCGGGCTTGCCGAAGTAGCCCTGCATGATGTGCGGCCCGCGCGACAGGATCTCGCCGTCCGCGGCGATCTTGACCTCGACGTCCTCGAGCGGCAGCCCCACCGTGCCGGGCTTCATGCGGTCGGGGCGGTTGCAGGTGATCACGGGGCTGGTCTCGGTGAGGCCGTAGCCCTCGCAGATCAGCATGCCGGCCGCGCCGAAGAACTCGGCGATCTCGCGCGCGAGCGGGGCGCCGCCGGAGATGAACAGCTGCATCCGTCCGCCCGTGCGCGCCTGGATCTTCGAGAACACCAGCCGTTCGGCGAGCGCCAGCTTCAGCCGCAGCGGCAACCCGGGCGGGCGACGCGCGACACGGGCCGCGAAGGCCTCGCGCCCAACCGCGATCGCCCAGCGGAACAGCGCCTGGCGCAGGGCGGAGTCGCGAGCCACCTTCTCGGCGACGCGCGCGTCCATCTTCTCGTAGAGCCGCGGCACCGAGCA
>CAZMRX010000171.1:6836-10851 GCA_964568755.1 uncultured Acidobacteriota bacterium
ATGTGCGGCCGCACCTCGAGCATGTTGTCGGGCACGCGCTCGACGGACTCGGCGTACGCGATCGTGACGCCGGCGTGGATCATGAAGTTGTGGCCGGCGGTGCGCTCGAAGCTGTGGCACAGCGGCAGGAAGCTGAGCGCCGTCCAGTCCGGGCTCACCTGCGGAAACACCTTCGCGGCGGCGAGCACGTTCGACGCCAGGTTGCCGTGCGAGAGCATGACGCCCTTGGGGTCGCCGGTGGTGCCGGAGGTGTAGATGATCGTCGCGAGGTCGGAAGCGCGCACGGCCGCCGCTCGCGTGCGGACGGCGCCGGGATCGCTCGCGAGCGCGGCCCGGCCCCGCGCGCGCAGCTCGTCGAGCGGCAGCGCGCCCGGCGCAGGATCGAAAGCGATCACGTGGCCGGGCTCCGCCAGCTCGCCCTTCGCCTCGGCGAGCTTCGCCGCCTGCGCCGGGGTCGAGACGAAGACGGCCTTCGCGCGCGAGTCGCGCAGGATGTAGCGGACCTGCGCGGCGGTGAGCGAGGGGTAGATCGGCACGTCGGCCGCGCCCAGCGCGAGCGTCGCGAAGTCCGCGAAGGCCCACTCCGGCCGGTTCTCCGAGAGGATCGCGACGTGGTCGCCGCTTCCGATCCCGAGCCCGGCGAGCCCGAGCGCCGTCTCCTCGACCGCGGCGCGGAACTCGTCGGAGCTCGTCGCCCGCCACACGCCGTCGCGCTTGCAGCGCAGGTGCTCGGGCTTGCGGAATCCGTCGACGGAGCGATAGAAGAGGTCCGGGAGTGTCTGGGTCGTCATGGAGTCGGACGCCGGGGTCAACACCCGCACCGATGATACCCCGCCTCGCCGGCGGGCCGGGCGGCATGGATAATGAGATCGTGCAGGCGGGCGTCGTGCTCGGTCTCGGATCCAATCTCGGCGACCGGGAAGCCGCCATCGCGGGCGCCCTCTCCCGGCTCGAGGCGCGCGGCTTCCGGCTGTCGCTCGCGAGCTCGCTCTACGAGACGCAGCCCGTGGGCGGCCCGCCGCAGGGCCTGTTCCTGAACGCGGTCGCCGCGGGCGAGACCGAGCTTGGGCCCGAGGAGCTGCTCGCGGCGTGCCTGGCGGTCGAGCAGGAGCTGGGCCGCGTGCGCGCCGAGCCGAACGGGCCGCGCACGATCGACGTCGACATCCTGCTCTTCGGCTCGCTGACGCGGGAGGCGCCGGCCCCGGTGATCCCGCACCCGCGGCTGCACCAGCGGCGCTTCGTGCTGGAGCCGCTGGCCGAGATCCTGCCCGACCTGGTGCACCCGCGGCTGGGCCGGAGCGTCCGCGAGCTGCTGCGCGACTGCGCCGACGCGTCGAGCGTCGCGCGCTTCGCCGGGGCGCGCGCGTGAGCGCGCTGCAGCACATCGCGGTCGAGGGCCCGATCGGCGTCGGCAAGACCACCGTGGTCGACCGCCTGGCCGAGCGGCTCGAGGCCAGGAAGGCGATCGAGGAGTGGTCCACCAACCCGTTCCTCGGCCCCTTCTACGACAGCCGGCCCGGCGCGGCGTTCCAGGCCGAGCTGTTCTTCCTGCTCTCGCGCTACCGGCAGCAGCAGGACCTGGTGCAGCGGCAGCTGTTCAGCCAGGCAACGCTCGTCGACTACGTGTTCGAGCGCAGCCGGCTGTTCGCCTACCTGAACCTCGACGACAGCGAGCTGCTGATCTTCGACAAGCTCTACTCGCTGCTCTCCGAGAGCGTGCCGCGCCCGGACCTGATCGTGTACCTGCAGGCGCCGACCGAGGTGCTGATGCGGCGCGTCAAGGCCCGGGGGCGGCCGGAGGAGAGCCAGCTGTCCGAGGAGTACCTGGCCGAGGTCAACCGCGCGTACAACCACTACTTCTTCCACTACACGCAGACGCCGCTGCTGGTGGTGAACACGGAAGGCGTCGACTTCGCGCGCAACGAGGACGACGTCGCGGACCTGGTGAAGCAGATCCGCGCGATGGGCAAGGGCACGCAGTACTACGTGCCGCGCGCGCGCGGCTGAGCGGCGCTTGACGAGGGTGCCCTGCTGCGCCATCCTCAAGCCGTCCTTAAGCCCATGAGCCACGCACGCCAGCTCGAGCTCGCGTTCGAGGAAGACCCGCGCTGGGACGCGCCCGCGCTCGAAGAGGCGCTCGCGCGCGAGGCCGGCCGCGAGGTGCAGGTGGTGCTCACCGACAACCGCTCGGTGCTGCTGTCGGTCAGGCGCACGACCGGCGGGCCGCTGGTGCGGCTGCACCACATGTTCCTGCACGCGCCCGCGATGGTGATCGCGGCGCTCGCGCGCAACATCCGCCGCCGCGGCCCCGCCGCCTGCGGCGAGGTGCGCCGCTTCATGAACCAGAACCTGCACCGCGTGCGCCACACGCCGAAGGAGATGCCCCCGCTCGTGACGCGCGGGCGCGTCTACGACCTGGGCTCGGTGTTCGCCGAGATCAACGAGCGCTTCTTCGACGGCGGCATGCGCGTGCCGATCACCTGGGGCCGCGGGGTCGGCCGCGCGCGCCGCGGCGGGCTCACCTTCGGCAGCTACGACCCGGTGCTGGCGCTGATCCGGATCCACCCGGTGCTCGACCGGCCCGCGGTGCCGCGCTACTTCCTCGACAGTGTCGTCCACCACGAGATGCTCCACCACAAGATGGGCGGCGTCGCGGACCGCGCCGGGCGCACCGTGTACCACACGCGCGCGTTCCGCGAGGCCGAGGCGCGCTTCCCGCGCCACCAGGACGCCCTCGCCTGGGAGAAGCAGAACCTCCCCGAGCTGCTGCGCGCGAGCCGGGCGCTCGACCGCGAGCGGCGCGCGGCGCGGGCCGCCGCGCGCGCCGCATCGCGCTAGGCCGGACGCCTTGGCGTTGCCGCACCTGCGGCGGCTGCTTCCGGGCCTCGCGCGGCACCGGCGCGCGCTGCTGCTGGGCCTGCTGGCGCTCGGGCTCACCACGGCGCTCTCCGTGGCCGGCCCGTGGGTGCTGCGCCACGCGATCGACGACCTGACGCTCGCCGTCACGCGCCAGAAGCTGTGGCTGTACGCGGGACTGATCCTGGCGCTGACGCTGGTCGAGGGCGTCTTCCGCTACCAGATGCGGATGGTGCTGATCGGCCTGTCGCGCGAGATGGAGTACGAGCTGCGGAACCGCGTCTTCGAGCACCTGACGACGCTGCCGCAGCGCTACTACCAGCAGAACCGCATCGGCGAGCTGATGAGCCGGGCGACCAACGACATGTCGGCCGTGCGCATGGTGCTCGGCCCGGGGATCATGTACACGGCCAGCACGCTCGCCACCTTCGTGGGCGTGGTGGCGATGATGCTGCTGATCTCGCCGCGGCTCACGCTGCTGGCGCTGGTGCCGCTGCTGCTCGTGTCCTGGCTGGTGCGCCACTTCGGGCGCAAGGTGCACGACCGCTACGAGGAGGTGCAGGCGCAGCTCGCGCAGATGAACGCGCTGGTGCAGGAGAACCTGTCCGGCGCGCGCGTGGTGCGGGCCTACGCGCAGGAGGCGGCGGAGGAGCGCAGCTTCGCGCTCGCCAACCAGGAGTACGTCTCGCGCAACAAGCGGCTCGTGCGCATCACCGGCGTGCTGCACCCGGGGATCGGCTTCCTGATGGGGCTCGGCTCGCTGAGCGTGCTGTGGCTGGGCGGGCGCATGGTGGTCGCGGGCGAGGTGACGCTCGGCGAGTTCGTCGCCTTCGGCGTCTACCTGGCGATGCTGCACTGGCCGATGATCGCGCTCGGCTGGGTGGTGAACCTGATCGAGCGCGGCGAGGCGTCGATGGGAAGGATCCACGCGATCCTGGACCAGCTGCCCGAGATCCGCGACGAGGCGCCGCTCGCGACAGCCGAGCTCGGGGGCGACGTCGAGTTCCGCGGCCTGAGCTTCGCGCACGACGGCCAGCCGGTGCTGCGCGAGATCGACCTGCGGGTGCCGGCCGGCAGCACCGTGGCGATCGTGGGCACGACCGGCTGCGGCAAGCGCACGCTGGTCTCGCTGCTGCCGCGGCTCGTCGATCCGCCTCCC
>CAZMRX010000172.1:0-10721 GCA_964568755.1 uncultured Acidobacteriota bacterium
CTGGTCGACGACGAGCGGGATCCCGGCCTCGCGCGCGAGCGCCGCGAGCTCGTCGGCTCGCGGCTCCTCGGTGAAGCCGACGACGCGGAAGTTGCTCGGGTGCACCGTCAGGATCAGCCCCGTCGCGGGCGTGAGCGCGGCCCGGTAGTCGGCGAGCCGCGTCCTGTTCGTCGTGCCCACCTCGACCAGTCGCCCCCCGCCCTTCTTCACCACGTCGGGGATGCGGAACGAGCCGCCGATCTCGACCAGCTCCCCGCGGCTCACGAGCACGTCGCGCCCTTCGGCGAGCGTGTTGACGGCCAGCAGCACCGCCGCGGCGCAGTTGTTGACCACCAGCGCCGCCTCGGCGTCCAGCAGCCTCGCGAGCCTCGTCTCGGCGTGGCTCTCCCTCGCCCCGCGCTCGCCGCGCGCGAGGTCGTACTCCAGGTTGGAGTATCCGGACGCGATCAGGGCGACGCGCGCCGCCGCCTGCGCCGACAGCGGGGCGCGTCCCAGGTTGGTGTGGACCACGACACCCGTGGCGTTCAGGACGCGCACCAGCGACGGCCGCTCCGTCTCGCCGAGGCGTGCGAGAACCGCGTCGGGCAGGCCCGGCGCCGCCTCGATCGCGGCGGCCTCGCTCGCGTCCGCCCCGCGCCGGCGCAGGGCTTCGAGCACGTCGCGCAGCGCGCGCAGCACGGCGGGCCGCCCGTGAGCGGCGACGAGCGCCTGCAGCTCCGGCCGTTGCAGCGCCTGGTCGACGGAGGGCAGCAGCCGGCGCGGATCGACGGGGATGGGCGCGGGCATGGCCGAGAACACACATGATATCCTCGCGACCATGGGTCGCGAACGTCCTGCGGATTTCGCCGACCGGCTGCCGCGCATCGTGCCAAAGGAGGAGCAGGACATCTCGGGGCTCAGCGACGAGATGGCCGACCTGCTGTATCCGGGCCGCCGCCCGCGGCCCTTCCGCATCGGCCTGCGCTTCGAGCGCTTCGACGGGCCGGGGCTCGCGCCGGCGCTCGCGCTGGCCCGCCAGTCGCCGGTCTTCCGCGAGGAGCAGGGCCGGGACGGCATCGCCTACCACGCCGCCTTCGACGCCTCCGCGGCCAGGACGCTGCTCGGCCTCTTCGAGATCGTGAAGGAGCGGCCGGATCTGGAGGTGCGCGTCGACGGGAAGAAGCTGCCCTACGCGCACGAGCTGTGGCTGCCGCTCGTCTGGATGTTCGTCGGAGGCGAGGCCTAGGTGGCGCTCCAGGACGATCTCGACCGCATCGAGGTGATGCTGCGCCAGCTCCAGGTGAAGTGGGAGATGTTCTTCAACGGCCAGGAGAAGAAGCCGCCGTCGGAGCTGCAGACCCAGGTGGACGTGCTGATCAAGCGCCACTCGAACGCGGAGATCCGCAACAACGGCGAGCGCTTCCGCTTCCAGGGCCTGACCGCGCGTTACACCACCTTCAACGAGCTGTGGCAGAAGAAGCTGCGCGCGCGGGAGGAGGGTCGTCTGTTCGGGATGCACGGAATCAAGGCCGAGAAGATGGCGCCGGCGGGACCCCCGCTCAACCTCTCGTTCAAGCCCGAGGCGCCCCCGGAGTTCCGCGTGAGCGACCCGGCCCGCGACACCGCCGCCGTGCGCGCGCTCTACGAGCGGTTCGTCGAGGAGCGCCGGCGCGTGGGGGAGTCGGGGGCGCCCGCCTTCGACGCGTTCCAGGCGCTGATCGGCAAGCAGGCGCAGAAGATCCGCGAGGAGAAGGGCGCCCAGGCCGTCGACTTCCGGCTCGAGACCAAGGACGGCAAGGTCTCGCTCAAGGCCAAGGTCGTGAAGTGAGGCCGTGAGGCGCGGACTCGCCGTCCTGCTGCTGCTCGCCTGGCTCCCTCGAGCGGCCTCGGCCTGGCCCGCCGAGACGATGGCGGCGCTATCGCGCGACGCGCGAAAGCTGCTGCCGCGCTCGCTCAGTCGCCTGCTGGGCGAGCGCGAGAGCTTCGTGCTCGACGAGACACGCCGCTTCCCGCCCGAGCTGGCGCGAGCGCTGGCGCAGGACCTGCCCTCGGGCCGGCTCCGCCAGGAGACGCTGGACGCGCTCTCCGCCCACGCCGACGCGGCGTTCCGCCTGTTGAAGGACGGCCAGGTGACCGAGGGCCTGGTGCGGCTCGGCGGCCTGCTGCGGATCCCGGCCGACCTCTCGGACCCGGTGCTCTCGGTCGGACCCGAGGGCTGGCCGCCCGGCCTGACGCGCGAGTACTACGCGCTGTTCTCGGCCAATCTCGCCAGGATGCCCGTCGTGCTCGACGACCGCGCGGCGCTCAAGCTGACGCGAGCGGAGCTGCCGGCGCTGTGGCAGTCGCTCGTGGAGCGCAGCCGGGCCCAGGTGCCGGTGATGCGCGAGGCGCTTTTCGTGAACGGCCGCGTCGTCGACCATCGCCGGCTCGACTACCGTTCGCCGGCCTGGGCCGTCTCCTCGCTCGCCTACTCGCGCGCCGTCACCGGGGCCGCCGCCACCTGGCTCGCGGTCTGGCGCGAGGCGAACGGCGACACCACCCGCATGCCGACGGCGCGCGAGGTGGTCCCAGAGCCCCAACCGGAGGCGCCATGACACGCCGCGCGCTGCTGTCGGTCTCACGCAAGGAGGGCCTGGTCGAGCTGGCGCGCGGCCTCGCCGAGCGAGGCTTCGAGGTGCTGTCGACCGGCGGCACCGCGAAGGAGCTCGAGCAGGCGGGCGTCGCGGTGACCGGCGTTTCGAAGGCCACCGGCTTTCCGGAGATCCTCGACGGCCGCGTCAAGACGCTGCACCCGAAGGTCCACGGCGGCATCCTGGCGCGTCGCGACCTGCCGGAGCACGTCCAGGCGCTCGAGAAGCACGGCATCCCGCCGATCGACGTGGTGGTGGTGAACCTCTACCCGTTCGAGGACAAGGTGGCGAAGGGTTGCAGCTTCGACGAGGCGCTCGAGTTCGTCGACATCGGCGGACCCACGATGGTGCGCGCCGCCGCCAAGAACTTCCGCCACGTCGCGGTCGTGGTCGACCCCGCCGACTACCCGCTGCTGCTCGAGCAGCTCGACCGCGAGGGCGGCATCGACGCGGCGACCCGGCTCTACTTCGCGCAGAAGGCGTTCCGCCACACCGGCCGCTACGAGGCGGCGATCTCCGCCTACTTCTCGCAGGTCGAGCTGCGCGAGGGCGCTTTCGTGCCGGCGGAGGCCGACGAGACCTTCCCGTACCGCCTCAACCTCGGCTTCGAGAAGGTGCAGGACCTGCGCTACGGCGAGAACCCCCACCAGCGGGCGGCCTTCTACAGCGACCTGGGGTCGACCCTCTACTCGGTGGCGGCGGCGCGCAAGATGCAGGGCAAGGAGCTCTCGTTCAACAACATCCTCGACCTGGACGCCGCCTGGCGGCTCGCCACCGAGCTCGACGAGCCGGCCTGCGTGATCGTCAAGCACACGAACCCGTGCGGCACCGGCCTCGGGGCGGGCCCGCTCGAGGCCTACGAGCGCGCCTGGGCCGGCGACCCGACCTCCGCCTTCGGCGGCGTGATGGCCTTCAACGTCAAGGTCGACGTGGAGGCCGCGCGCCGGCTGAGCGAGAAGTTCGTCGAGGCCGTGATCGCGCCGGGCTTCGCGGCCGAGGCGCTGAAGCTGCTCGCGAAGAAGGCCAGCCTGCGCGTGATGAACATGGACGCGACCGGGATCCACAAGGTGAACGGCTTCGACCTGCGCCGCGTGGTGGGGGGGCTGCTGGCGCAGCAGTGGGACCTGCACCGCCTCGAGCGCGAGCGCTGCGAGGCGGTCAGCAAGCGAAAGCCGACGGACGAGGAGTGGGCCGCCCTGATCTTCGGCTGGACGGTGGTCAAGCACGTCAAGTCGAATGCGATCGTGTTCGCCAACGCACGCCAGACGGTCGGCGTGGGCGCCGGCCAGATGAGCCGCGTCGACTCGGCGCGAATCGCTGCGCAGAAGGCGGTGCTGCCGCTCGCCGGGACGGTCGTGGCCTCCGACGCTTTCTTCCCCTTCCGCGACGGCATCGACGAGATCGCGAAGACGGGCGCCACGGCGATCATCCAGCCGGGCGGCTCGGTCCGCGACGAGGAGACGATCGCGGCTGCCGACGAGCACGGCCTCGCCATGGTCTTCACCGGCGTGAGGCACTTCAAACACTAGCGCCCCGCGAGGCAGCCAGATCGCCCGGCGGCTATCATGGACTCCGGATGATCGGCGAGACCGTCTCGCGCTACCGCATCGACGCGCAGCTGGGCTCCGGGGGGATGGGCGTCGTGTATCGAGCCCACGACCTGAGCCTGGACCGCGACGTCGCGCTCAAGTTCCTGCCGGCGCAGCTGGCGTCGGACCCGGCGGTGCTGGCGCGCTTCGAGCGCGAGGCCAGGCTCGCATCCTCGCTGAACCACCCGCACATCTGCATCGTCCACGACATCGAGCAGCACGAGGGCAGGCCGTTCATCGTGATGGAGCTGTGCGCGGGCGAGACCGTGAAGCGCATGCTGCAGCGCGGTCCGATGGCGCTGCCACTGGTGCTGGACCTCGCGGTCCAGGCGGCGGGCGCGCTCGACGCGGCCCACCGGCGCGGCATCGTCCACCGCGACGTCAAGCCCGCCAACCTGTTCGTGAGCCCGACGGGCCAGCTCAAGGTGCTCGACTTCGGGCTCGCCAAGCTCAACGAGCCGCAGCCCTCGTCCGGGGACGGCGTGGGCGGCGACTCGCTGCCCCCGGCGCCGACCGAGGCCGAGCTCACGCGGCCGGGAATGGCGCTCGGCACCGTCGCCTACATGTCTCCCGAGCAGGCCCTGGGGCAGGCGGTGGACGCCCGCTCCGACCTGTTCTCGCTGGGAGCCGTGATCTACGAGATGGTCACGGGCGAGCGCGCCTTCGCCGGCGCCTCCCCGGGCGCGGTGTTCGATCGCATCCTGAACCGCGAGCCCCGCCGCGCCGACCGGATCAATCCCCAGGTGCCGGAGGAGCTGATGGCGGTCCTCGACCGGCTGCTCGCGAAGCAGCCGGAGAGCCGCTACCCGAGCGCTGCCGCCCTGCTCCCGGACCTCGAGCGGGTGGCGACGCTGCTCGCGGCCGAGGAGGCGGCCTCCGACGTCGAGGCTGCGCCGAGCCGGTCGGGCCAGCGGCAGCTGCGGCAGCGGCGAGCGCGCCTCGTGGCCGGGCTCGCGGGCCTGCTGGTCCTGGCCATGGCCGCGGGCGGCTACTACCTGCTGAAGCGCCCACAGCCGCTCACGCAGCGGGACGAGGTCCTGCTCGCCGGCTTCGAGAACAAGACGGGCGAGGCCGTCTTCGACGCGACGCTGTCGCACGCGCTCGCGGTGCAGCTCGGCCAGTCGCCCTTCCTCAACATCGTCGCCGACGACCGCGTGCGCGAGACGCTGCCGCTGATGGGGAAGGACCCTGGCGAGCGCCTGGACGCGGAGCTCGCGCGAGAAGTCTGCGAGCGCCTCTCGACGCGCGCGATGGTGCGCGGCTCGATCTCGCGGCTCGGGCAGCTCTACGTGCTGCTGCTCGAGGCCACCGAGTGCGCGAGCGGCGCCTCGCTTGCGCTGGAGCAGGGGCAGGCCGCGAGCGCCGAGGAGGTGCTCGACACGCTCGGCGGGATGGCCTCGCGGCTGCGCTCCCGCGTCGGCGAGTCGTTCCGCTCGGTGCAGGCCTTCGACGTGCCCGTCGCGCGCGCCACGACCCCCTCGCTCGAGGCGCTGCGCGCGTACACGCTCGGCCTCGAGCAGCGCCGGCGCGGAGCGGAGCTCGAGGCGGTCCCGTTCCTGCAGCGGGCGCTCGAGCTCGACCCCGGCTTCGCCGCCGCCGCGACGACACTCTCCACCGTCTACGGCAACCTGGGCGAGGCCTCGAAGAGCATCGACTACGCGCGCCTCGCGTACGCGCAGCGCGACAAGGTCAGCCAGCGCGAGCGGCTCTTCATCACGTACCAGTACCACGACCGCGTCACGGGCGACCTGAAGCAGGCCAAAGACACGCTCGACGTGTGGAAGCGCACCTTTCCGAACGACTTCCAGCCCGCGAACGCGCTCGCCATCATCCACAACCGGCTCGGCCGCTACGAGCAGGGTGTGATCGAGGCCAAGGAAGCGCTCGCACGCAGCCAGGGCCACCCGTTCGCCGCGTCGCAGCTCGGGCACGCCTATCGCGGCCTCGGCCGCTACCAGGAGGCGCGCGTGGTCGCGGAGGAGGTGGTGGCGCGCGGTGTCGCGACGGTGCCGACTCGCAGGCTCGTGTACCAGCTGGCGGTGCTGCGGGGCGACACGGCCGCCGCCGCGGCGCAGCTCGAGTGGGCGAAGGGCACCCCCCGCGAGTTCGACATCGTGGCCGCCGAGGCCCAGGTCGCCGGGTACGAGGGCCGGCTGCGGCGGGCGGCGGAGCTCTACCGCGAGAGCGTCGCTCTTGCCGAGCGCCGCTCGCTCCCGGAGACCGGGCTCTCCTACGCGGCGCACGCGGCGTTGACCCACGCGCTCTACGGGCGCCATGCCGAGGCGCTCGCGCTGGCGCGCGGCGCGCTCCGGCCCCGGCGCGACGGCAGGGCGCCGTCGGACGCCGTGCCGCGCGTGCGCCTGCTGTGCGTGCTCGGCCGGCTCGGGGCGCCCGAGGCCGAGCGGATGGCCGAGGCCCTGTCTCGGCAGCTGCCGGACTCGACCCTGGTGAACGGGGTGATCCTGCCCACGGCCCGGGCCGCGATCGCTCTCCACGCCCGGCGGCCGGAGCAGGCCGTGGAGGCCTTGCGCGCGGCGGCCGCCTACGAGGCGGGCAACGTCGCGGTGCTCATCCCGCGTTACCTGCGAGGCGAGGCCTATCTCGCGGGCGGGGAGCCCGCGCGCGCTCTCGAGGAGTTTCGGAAGATCCTCGCCCAGCGTGGCGCCGACCCGTTCTCGCCGGTCGTGGCCCTGGCTCCGCTCGGCGTGGCCCGCGCCCGCGCCGTCCTGGGCGAACGCGAGCAGGCCGCCCGGGCCTACGCGGAGTTCTTCGAGGCCTGGCGCGGCGCCGATCCCGACCTGCCGGTGCTGCTGGCCGCCCGCAAGGAGCAGGAGCGCCTCGCGCTTCGTTGACGCGCCGAGCCGGGCTGCTTATCGTACCGGCGGCATGCTGATCGCCCTCGCGTTCGAGCCCCGCGCATGATCGGCGATACGTTCTCGCACTACAGGATCGTCGAGGTGCTCGGCGCCGGGGGCATGGGGGCCGTCTACCGGGCCGAGGACCTCCGGCTCCAGCGCCAGGTCGCGATCAAGGTCCTCGCCGCCGACCTGCAGGACGAGCCCGAGGCGCTCGAGTGGTTCAAGCGCGAGGCGCGTGTCGCCGCCGCGCTCAACCACCCGAACATCTGCACGATCCACGACGTCTTCGACCACGGCGGCCGCCCGTTCATCGTGATGGAGCTGCTCGAGGGGCGCTCGCTGCGGGACGAGCTGCGCGCCGGGCCGCTCCCCGCCGAGCGGCTGCTGACCCTGGCCACGGGTGTCGCCGGGGCGCTCGAGGCCGCTCACGCCCAGCGAGTCATCCACCGCGTCGTCAAGCCCGCCCACATCATCGTGGCCCCCGACGGTCGCGACGTGAAGGTGCTCGACTTCGGCCTCGCCCAGCTGAGGGGCGACGGCTCGCGGCCGCGGCTGCGCGCCGCCGCCTCGACCGTCGTCACGACGCCCTCCGTCCCGACCCTGACGCGGCTCGGCGCGGGGACGCCGGCCTACGTGTCCCCCGAGCAGGCGCTGGGCCAGCCGCTCGACGAGCGCACGGACCTGTTCTCGCTCGGCGCGGTGATCTACGAGATGGCGACCGCGCAGCGGGCCTTCCCGGGCGCCACCCCCGCCGCCGTGTTCGACGCGGTGCTGCACCGCACGCCGGTCGCTCCCAGCGAGCTCACGCCCGACCTGCCGGCCGGGCTGGAGGACCTGATCCTGCGGCTGCTGGAGAAGGCCCCGGCCGCGCGCTACCAGACGAGCAGCGAGGTCGTCACGGAGCTGCGCCGGATCCGGCGCCGGGTGCTCGGCTCCTCCTCGGCCACGCTGCTGGTCGCGAGCGCGTCGCGTCGGCGCCTGCGCGCGGTCCTGCGCCGCGCCGGGCGGCGCGGCCTGACGGTCGGCGCCACGGCACTCGCGGCGCTGGGGCTCGCCGTGCTCGTGGTGCGCGGCCGTGCGCCCAAGGCCGCCCTCACCGAGCGCGACCAGGTGCTGCTGGCCGAGTTCGTGAACCACACCGGCGACGCGGTCTTCGACCTGACGTTGCGCGAGGCGCTGGCGGTCCAGCTGAGCCAGTCGCCGTTCCTCGCGATCGTGCCCGAGGACCGCGTGCGCGAGACGCTGCAGATGATGACGCGGCCGGCCGACGAGCGGCTCACGCGCCAGGTGGCGCGCGAGGTGTGCGAGCGGCTGGGCGCCAAGGCCCTGCTCGAGGGGCAGATCGCGGCGCTCGGGCGCAGCTACGTGCTGACGATCGAGGCGACCGACTGCAGCGCCGGCGAGTCGCTCGCGCGCGAGCAGACGCAGGTCGAGGGCAAGGAGCGTGTGCTGGTCGCGCTCTCGGGCATGGCGTCCTCGATGCGGGCCCGCCTCGGCGAGTCGCTCGCCACCGTGCAGGAGTTCGACGTGCCGATCCAGCAGGCCACCACCCGCTCGCTCGAGGCGCTCAAGGCCTACGCGCTCGGCGTGGCGCAACGCGCCAAGGGTGACGAGACCGGGGCGATCCCGTTCCTCGAGCACGCGGTGATCCTGGATCCCGCGTTCGCGTCGGCCCACAGCGCGCTGTCGGCGATCTACGGCAGCCTGGGCGAGATCCAGGAGCGCTCCAGCCACGCCCGCCTGGCCTACGACAACCGCGAGCACGTCACCGAGCGCGAGCGGCTGTTCATCGAGTACCAGCACTACGACGCGCTCGGCGACGAGCAGCGCGCGATCGGGATCCTCGAGATGTGGAAGCAGCTCTACCCGCGGGACTACCGCGCGCCGAACGCGCTCGCAGTCTCGTTCAACCGGCTGGGCCGCTACGACCGCGCGATCGAGGAGGCGCAGGAGGCGGAGCGCCGCAACCCGCAGCACCCGTTCCCGCGCTCGAACCTGGCCTACGCCTACCGCGGCCTGGGCCGCTTCGCCGAGGCGCGGCGCACCGCCGACACGGCGCTCGCACAGCACCTGGAGACGCTGCCGCTGCGGCGGCTCGTCTACCAGCTCGCGCTGCTCGAGGGCGACACGGCGCTCGCCGAGAGCACGCTCGCCTGGAGCCGCGGCCGGCCGCGCGAGTACGACATCGTCGGCGCGCAGGCGCAGGCGGCCGCCTACCTGGGGCAGATGACGCGCGCGCGCTCTCTCTACCAGCGAACCCTGGAGCTCGCGCGGCGGCAGAACCTGGGGCAGGTCGCGCTCGGCTACGCCGCGCAGGCCGCCTGGACCGAGGCGGTCTACGGCCATCGCCAGGCGGCGCTGGCGCAGGCGCGCGACGTGCTGCAGCGCGAGCCGAGCTCCGCGCCGCGGCTGCGGGCGGCCGCGTCGCTCGCGCTCGCCGGCGCCGCCGACGAGGCCGAGCCGGTGATCGCAGCCTCGCGTCAGGGCGAGTCGTCCGATACCTTCGTCGCGATGGTGCACGTGCCGGTCGCGGAAGCGGCGGTCCTGCTGGCGCGGAGCAAGCCTGCGCAGGCCCTGACGGCGCTCCAGCCGGCCCAGCCCTACGAGCTCGGCAACGTCGCGCAGCTCGCCCCCGCGTTCCTGCGCGGTCGCGCCCGGCTCGAGCAGGGCGACGCGAAGGGGGCGATCCAGGAGCTCGAGCTCGTGCTCGCGCACCGCGGCGTCGATCCGTTCTCGGGCTTGCACGCTCTCGCGCGGCTCGAGCTCGCGCGGGCCCGGGCTCGCGCGGGGGACAGCGCCGCGGCCCGGGCCGACTACGACCGTTTCCTCGAGCTGTGGGCCGAGGCCGACCGCGACCTGCCCGCGCTCGAGACGGCCAAGCGGGAGCGCGCCGCGCTGAAGTGAGCGCCCGCGGCCGGCGCAGGGCGCCTGCCGGCGAGGCGGACCGCCTGAAGCACCTCGGCCGGGGTCGCCTGCGCCGTCCCCAGCTTGCCCACCACGACGGACGCGGCCGCGTTGGCGAGCGCCGCGCCCTCGGCGAGAGACGCCCCAGCCGCGATCGCGAGCGCCAGCGCCGCGATCACGCTGTCGCCGGCCCCGGTCACGTCGTACACCTCGCGCGCGGCCGCGTCCACGTGCAGCGGCGGCCGGCCGCGCTCGAAGAGGCTCATGCCGTGCTCGCCCCGGGTCACCAGCACGGCTCGGCAGCGGAGCAGCGCCAGGATCCGGCGGCCGGCCGCGGCGAGCTGCTCGTGTCCCCCGAGCCGCATCCCGGTCACCTGCTCGGCCTCGAGCTGGTTGGGAGTCACGACGTGCGCCCCCCGGTAGAGCCGGAAGTGCCGGGGCTTCGGGTCGACGAGAACGGGAACGCCGCGGCGCCTCGCGAGCGGCAGCACGCGCCGCAGCAGCCCCGCCGTGACGACGCCTTTCTGGTAGTCGGAGACCACGAGCGCCTGCACGCCCGCGAGCTCGCGCCGCACCGACTCGACGAGGGCGTCTTCGAGCGTCTTCGGCAGGTCGGTCGTGTCCTCCAGGTCGGCGCGCACCACCTGCTGACCGTGGGCGACGATCCGCGTCTTGAGCGTGGTGCGGCGCTCGGCGTCCACTAGGCGCGAGACGACGCCCGTCGCCGCGAGCGCCTCGCGCACGCGGGCGCCCGCCGCGTC
>CAZMRX010000173.1:0-10666 GCA_964568755.1 uncultured Acidobacteriota bacterium
CTTCGGCACCATCGGCTTGAGCGTGGAGTTGAATATCGTGGTGGGCTCGCTCCAGAAAATCGCCGTGCCCATCTCGCCCGTCGCGGGGCCGATGTCGCCCGGGAACAGCTTCTTGTGCTCGAAGTTGACGCAGATCGGGTTGATGAACTCCCTGCCGTTGAAGAAGCCCCCGGTCGCGACCTCGACGCCCATGATTCGCCGCTGGAGCTGGAACTCCTTGATCTTGTCCGACCAGGCGCGCTTGTAGTCCTCGAGCACCTCGACCACGTCGCGGCCGTCCTCCTCCTCTCCCACGTAGAGCAGCCGCTTGTAGTTCTGGGCCTCGCCCGACGGCTTGATCACGTAGCGGTTCGGGTTGCGGCGCACGTACTCGATCGCGTCGTCGAAGGCGGTGAAGTTCTCCTGCGGGATGATCGAGACGCCGGCCGCCTTCAGCTCCGCCTGGCCGAACGCGCGGTCGTCCTCCAGCCTGTCGGTGTAGGGCGAGCCTCCGACGACGGGCTTGCCGGCCCGGCGCAGCTCGTCGGCCCAGGCGCCCATCCCCAGCACGTCGTCGAAGACGACCACGTCGGCCCAGTCCACCTCGCGCCGCCAGTCGTCGCACTTCGGCGCGAGGCCGTCGGCGATTCCGCGCTCGTCCTCGTCCTGGATCCAGAGCTTGGCCTGGTGTCCCTCCCGGGTGACCTGCCAGGCGATGTCGGCGATGAGTCCGTCGTACGAGACGAAGAGCAGCTTCGATACAGGCATGGTGGGGCTCATTCTCTCCCGGGACTCACCCTCCCGCGACGGGGCCGCCGTCCCCGGCTTCGGCCACGTCGCGGGAGCCCTGGACCTGGCTGCTGGCCCTCGTCTTTCTACGACCAGCCCCGGAAGCCCGCTCTTGGCTCGTGAAGCGTCCGAGACGTGGGGTCGGTCGTCCCGGCTACCGCTACTCCGCCTCCGAGTCCTGAACGATGGCGTACACCTCTCGCGCGGGCCGACCCAGGCGGTGCGCGGCCTCCTTGACGGCCTCCCGTCGCGTGAGGCCCTCCGCCGCGAGGCGGCGGTAGAGTGCGACGGGGTCTTCGCTCGCGGGCGTCGCCTCGGGGGCCCCGGCCACGACCAGAACGATCTCGCCCTTGACCGCCGGGCGCGCCGCCAGCCGATCGCGCAGGCCCGAGAGCGGCGAGCGCAGGTACTCCTCGTGCAGCTTCGTCGCCTCGCGGAAGAGGAAGCCCTCGCGGTCGCCGAGCGCCGCGATCATGTCCTCCAGCGACTCGACGACGCGGACGGGAGACTCGAAGATCAGCAGGGTGGGCCGCTCGCTCGCGAGCGCTTCGAGCGCTTTTCGCCGGGCGCCGCGCTTGGGGGGCAGGAAGCCCACGAAGAGGAAGCGACCCGTCGCCAGCCCGCACACCGAGAGCGCCGCCGTGGCAGCGCTCGGCCCCGGGATCGGGACCACGGCGATTCCGGCGTCGCGCGCGTCGCGCACCAGCCTCTCGCCCGGGTCGGAGATCGCCGGCGTGCCGGCGTCCGAGACGAGCGCCACGTCGCGCCCCGAGCGCAGCGTCTCGAGCACCAGCGCGCCCTTCAGGCGCTGGTTGTGCTCGAAGTACGAGGTCGTGGGCGTCTCTATCCCGTGTGCTGCCAGCAACCTGCGCGTGTGCCGCGTGTCCTCGCAGGCCACGAGAGCCACCTCCCGCAGCACGCGCAGCGCCCGCAGCGTCACGTCCTCGAGATTCCCGAGGGGCGTTGCGACGACGTAGAGCGTGCCTGTCGGGGCGGCCGGTTCGGGCATCTAACTCCTTGCGTTGCCGCTACATCGCTTGACAGGGCAGGTGCCGTGACCTAGCATGGGGTGTTCGAGCCACGGGCGAGAAGATCACGTCCTTCCCCCGTTCGCAAGAGCAGGCCCGTTCCTTTCGAGGAAAATCCACGGCGGTCAGGGGGTGTTTCTAGTTTGGCCGAGATCAAGCTCCAGGAGGGCGAGTCGATCGAGAACGCCCTCCGCCGGTTCAAGCGCAAGGTACAGCAGGAAGACATCATCAAAGACATCAAGAAGCACAGCTTCTACCTGAAGCCGGGGGACAAGCGCCGGGCCAAGCAAGCGCTCGCCCGCAAGCGGAGCCGCAAGAAGCTGCGTCGCGAAGGCGAGTAGAACCCGGTCGTCGGCCGTGGGTCGGCCGTGCGCGAAGCCCGCGTGCGGCCGACCTTCCAAAGCGTTGTTTGCCAGACGGATCCGCCCGCAAGCGTTCGTTGACGGCCGCGGCGGGCGCGTGATAGCGTACGCACCTCTTCGACAGGCCCTAGCTGCAGGGAGAAAAGCCGCCATGAAGATCGTCGAGCGTCAGGTCGGTGACGTGGTGATCCTGGACCTCCACGGGAAAATCCTGATCGGTGAGGGAGACGACGCCCTCCGGGAGGCCGTGACGAAGCTGGCCGACTCCGGGAAGACCAAGATCCTCCTGAACCTGGCCGACGTTCCGTACGTGGACTCGGCCGGCCTCGGTGAGATCGTCCGGACCTACACGACCGTGAGCCGCAAGGGCGGCAAGCTGAAGCTGCTCAACCTCACCAAGAAGATCCAGGACCTGCTCTCGATCACGAAGCTCCTGACCGTCTTCGAGACCTACGAGTCCGAGGACGAAGCCGTCCGCAGCTTCAAGTAAGTCGCGGAAGCGGTGGCCGGGCTCGAAGCGGCCGCGACTCGATGAGCCTGTCGCGGGCGCTGCTCGCTTCGCTGCGGCCCCACCAGTGGATCAAGAACCTGGTGGTGCTCGCGGCGCTCGTCTTCTCCAAGCACCTGTTCGAGGCCGACGCCGCGGCGCGGGCCGCGCTGGCATTCGCCGTCTTCTGCGCTCTCGCCGGGGCGGTGTACCTCGTCAACGACCTCGCCGACCTCGAGCAGGACCGCCTGCACCCGGCAAAGCGCTCGCGCCCGCTCGCGAGCGGCGCGCTGCCCCCGGGGTTGGCTCGCGTGGCGGCGGCGCTGCTGCTCGTCGGGGCGGTCGCGGCGTCGTGGACACTGGGCCCGCAGTTCCTGCTCTGCGCTCTCGCGTACCCCGCGCTCAACGTCGCCTACTCGCTCGCGCTCAAGCACGTCGTGATCCTCGACGTGCTTTCGGTGGCGCTCGGCTTCGTGCTGCGGGCGGTGGCGGGCGCGGTCGCGATCGGCGTCCACTTCAGCCCCTGGCTGCTGGTGTGCACGCTGCTGCTCGCGCTGTTCCTGGCCCTCGCCAAGCGCCGGCACGAGCTCGTGACGCTCGAAGACGCCGCCGCTCACCGCCAGATCCTCGCGGAGTACAGCCCGTACCTGCTCGACCAGATGATCGCGGTGGTGACCGCGTCGTGCCTGATGGCCTACGCCTTCTACACGCTCGCCCCCGAGACCGTCGAGAAGTACCGCACCGAGCGGCTGGCGCTGACCATCCCCTTCGTGATCTACGGCATCTTCCGCTATCTTTACCTGGTCCATCACCGGGGCCAGGGCGGCAGCCCCGGAGACGTGCTGCTCACGGATCGCCCGCTGCTCGTGGCGGTCGCCCTGTGTGCGGCCGCGATGGTGCTGATCGTGTACACGGCCCCCGGGATTCCGGTGCCGCGGGCGAACTGAGCGCGGAAGCATGAGCTTCGAGATCGAGGCCGAGGGGCTGGACGTCGAGCGGCTGCTGGCGGACGTGCACCGCCGGGTCGAGGAGCGCCGCCAGAGCGGGCTCTACACCGAGGAGGAGCTGCGCTACATCGCCGAGCGGCCGCTCGAGCCGGTGCTGCAGGGGCGCGACGTCTCCTCCGCGCTGCTCGACGAGCTCCGCGCGCGCGACGCGCAGTGGAATTTCTCGTTCGACCCCGAGACGATCTATCGCTCGAGCCGCGGCGCCATGGGCGGCGTGCTGGCCCTGTCGCGGCGGCTGCTGCGCCCGGTGCAGAAGCTGTTCTGGAACCCGACGCCGATGATCGCGGCGCTGTCGCGCCAGTCCGACCTCAACCGTTTCACCGCCCACCTGCTGCACAACCTGGTGCTCGAGCTGACGCGGCTCAACCTCGAGACGCAGGAGCTCAAGAACCGCAACCTGCAGCTGGCGGGCCGGGTCGAGACGCTGGCGCGCCGCGCGAAGGCGCTCGAGGACATGCTGGCCGAGCGCGGAGCGCCCGGCCCTCTTGGCCAGGCCGCACCCGCAGCGCCCTCCGCCCCGTCCCAGCGTCAGCCCCGTGGAGCTCAGGGCGCGGACGATCCCGCTTCGTGAAGATCCACCAGCTCCTCGCAGCGCTCTCCTACGGCGACGCGATCGGCAACGAGGCGCTCGCGATCCAGCGCCAGCTGCGCGCGGCCGGCCACGAGTCGGACATCTTCGCGGAGCTGGTGCACCCACGCGTCGCGCACCTGGCGCGCCCGCTCTTCGAGTACCAGCAGGTGTCGTCCCCCGAGACGGTGTGCATCTTCCACTTCTCGATCGGCAGCGCCTCCGGCCGGCTGATCCACCACGCCCCGGACCGGCTGGTCGTGGTCTACCACAACATCACGCCGGCGCACTTCTTCCTCGGTTTCCACCCGCACCTCGCGGGGCTGTGCCACCACGGCCGCCGCGAGCTTCTCGCGTTCGCCCCGCGCACGGAGCTCGCGCTCGGCGACAGCGAGTTCAACCGCCAGGAGCTGGAGCAGGCCGGCTTCGCGCGCACGGCGGTGCTGCCGATCGTGCTGGACCTGCCGCTCTACGAGCGCGCGCCGTCGCCGCTGGTCAAGCGCCTCTACGACGACGGGCGCACCAACGTGCTGTTCGTGGGGCGCATCATCCCGAACAAGAGGATCGACGACCTGGTGCGCAGCTTCGCGTTCTTCCAGCGGTTCGTGAGGCCGCAGAGCCGCCTGCTGCTGGTGGGCGATCACCGGGGCTTCGAGCGCTACTACGACCGGCTGCAGGAGCTGGTGCGGGAGCTGCGCGTGGACGAGGTGGTCTTCACCGGCCAGGTGGACGACGACGAGCTCTACGCCTACTACCGGCTCGCCGACGTGTTCCTGTGCCTGTCGGAGCACGAGGGCTTCGGGGTGCCGCTGCAGGAGGCGATGCTGTTCGGGCTGCCGGTGGTCGCCTACGACGCGGGCGCCGTGCGCGAGACGCTGCGCGGCGGCGGGCTGCTGCTGAAGGACAAGAGCCCGGAGCTGGTGGCCGAGGTGCTCGACCGGGTCACCCACGGTGGCGACCTGCGGCGGGCGATGGTGGCTTCGCAGAAGCGGGCGGCGGCGGAGATCCGGGCCACCGATTTCGGAGCGCTCGTGCTCGACCGCCTGAAGCCGGTGCTGGAGGCGCGCCCAACGGGCGAGTCAAAGGGCCGGTGAGGGCCGTCCGATGAGGATCGACCAGTGGGTCCCGGCGCTGCACCGCGGGGACGCCATCGGCGACTCGGCGCGGCTGATGCGCGACGCATTCCGGTCCTGGGGGCACACGGCGGACGTGTACGCGCTCGAGCTCGACGCCGACCTCGGAGGCGACGGCAGGCGCTTCGCCGAATGGCAGCCGGGCGGCCCCGCGGACGTGGTGATCCTGCACTTCGCGCTGCCCTCGCCGCTCAGCCCCGCTTTCCGGGAGCACCGCGGCCGGCGCGTGCTGCTGCACCACAACATCACGCCGCCGGAGTTCTTCGCGGGCTGGGACGACGAGCTGGTGCGCATCTGCCGCGTCGGACGCGAAGAGCTCGCGAGCCTCGCGGCGCACTGCGACCTCGGGCTCGCCGACAGCGAGTTCAACCGGCTCGAGCTCGAGGCGCTCGGCGTCGCGCGCACGGGCGTGCTGCCGATCCTGCTCGACTTCGAGCGCTACCGCGAGCCCGGCAGCGCCGTGCTCCGGCGCGTGCTCGAGGACGGCCGCACCAACCTGCTCTTCGTCGAGCGCCTGGCGCCGAACAAGCGCCCGGACGACCTGATCCGTCTCGCCAGCTGCTGGAAGCGCTTCGTCGCGCAGGACGTGCGGCTCGTGCTGGTGGGCAAGCTGCCGCGCCGCCGCGCGTACTTCGACGCGCTGCAGGCGCTCGCGTACGAGGAGGGCTTCACGGCTGCCGAGGTGATGTTCCTGGGCCACGTCCCGCACGACGAGCTCGTGGCGTGCTACCGCGCAGCGCGCGTCTTCGTCTCGATGTCCGAGCACGAGGGCTTCGGCGTCCCGCTCGTCGAGTCGATGCTGATGCGGGTTCCGGTGCTCGCCTACGCGGCCACGGCGGTGCCGCACACGCTCGGCGGGGCGGGCCTGCAGTTTCGCGAGAAGCGCCTCGCCGAGGTGACCGAGACGGCGCGTGCGCTGGCGACCGACGAGACGCTGCGGGCCGCGGTGCTGGCCGGCCAGGACCGGCGGCTCGAGGCGTTCGCGCCGCAGCGCGTGCTGGGGTCGCTGCGCAGCTACATGGAGTCGCTGTGAGCGGCTCGCTGCCCGAGGTGGCGTTCGTGGTCCAGCGCTACGGCGAGGGCATCACGGGCGGCAGCGAGTCGCTGGCGCGGGCCGTGGCCGAGCGCCTGGCGTCCGACTACCGCATCACCGTGTTCACGAGCTGCGCCCGCGACTACGTCACCTGGCGCAACGAGCTGCCCGCCGGGCTCGAGCGGCTGGGCGGTGTCGACGTGCGGCGCTTTCCCGCGGCACGCGAGCGGGAGCTGGCTGCGTTCAATGCCTTCGCGGAGCCGCTCTACGGGCGGGACGGGGCGGACGACGGGGCGGACGACAGCACGGACGACGGCACGGACGACAGCACGGACAACGGGAGGGATAGCGGGACGGACAACGGGACGGACAACGGGGCGGACGACGGGACGGATAACGGGACGGATAACGGGACGGATAACGGGACGGATAACGGGACGGATAACGGACAGGGCGTCGGCGCGGGGGGGACGCGGAGGACCCGCGCCGACGAGCATGAATTCCTCCGCCTCCAGGGGCCTGAGGTGCCTGGGCTGGTCGAGGCCCTGCGCGTCGAGCGGGATCGCTTCGCGGCCGTGGTGTTCTTCACCTACCTCTACTATCCGACCTACTGGGGGCTCGCGGCGGTACCGGAGCGCGCGGCGCTCGTGCCGACGACCCACGACGAGCCGCCCTTGCGCTTCTCGATCTACCGCGAGGTCTTCGCCCGTGCGCGCGCGTTCGGCTTCCTGACTCCGGCCGAGGAGGCCCTCGTGCGAAGGCGCTTCGACCTCGGAAGCCGCGAGGGGGTGCTGGTGGGCATGGGTGTCGACGCGCCGCCCGCTCCGGACGTGGCGGCGTTCCGGGCGCGCCACGGGATCGCGCGGCCGTACGCGATCTACGCGGGACGCATCGACGCCGGGAAGGGCTGCGACGAGATGCTCGCGCACCACGATCTCTACCGGCGCGAGCGGGCCGACGCGCTCGACCTGCTCCTGATCGGCCGACTGGCGATGGAGGAGCCGAGGCGGGAGGGTGTGCGCTACCTCGGCTTCCTGCCGGAGGCGGAGAAGGCCGCGGCACTCGCGGGCGCCCAGGCCGTGGTCTGTCCCAGCCCGTTCGAGAGCCTGTCGATTGCCCTCCTGGAAGGGCTGGCGCTCGGTGTGCCGGGTCTCGTAAACGCCCGCTCGGAGGTGCTGAAGGAGCACTGCCTGCGCTCGGGCGCATCGCTTTTCTACGAGGACGGCGACGAGTACGCGGAGGCCCTGGACCTGCTGGCGCGCGATTCATCGCTGCGGGCGGCGCTCGGCGCCAGCGGCCGTCGCTACGTCGAGACCGAGTACCGCTGGGACGCGGTTCTCGACCGCTGGCGTACGCTGATCCGGGCAGCC
This sequence comes from uncultured Acidobacteriota bacterium, assembly GCA_964568755.1. Taxonomy (GTDB): domain Bacteria; phylum Acidobacteriota; class Vicinamibacteria; order Fen-336; family Fen-336; genus DATBSL01. Next base: position 7,757 of record CAZMRX010000173.1, read on the forward strand.
GCAGGCGGAAGGCTGTGAATCCGCTCACCCGAAGCCCCCAGCGTCACGGTGCGGGTCCGCGAACCGCCCCGGATCGCGAGCTCGTCCTGGAACGAGTTCGCGAGGCCGCCCTGCCACTGCTCCGCTCGGCCGCCGCCGGTCCGTAGCGCGCCGTTTCTTCCCGCACGGACCCGGCCCCGCCGTTGCCATGGCTGTTCCCGAAGTACAGCCTCGCCTCGTAGGCGTTGTGGCTTCGGCAGCGCAGCTGGATGTTCGCCACCGTGGCCTCGCCGCCGAGCGCGTAGGGCGTCACGTGGTGGAACTCCAGGAACGCCCGCTCCGGGCAGCGGCGGCCGTTCGTGCCCACGAACGCGCAGCGGCCGAGGTCGCGCAGCCACACCGTGCGCCTGACCTCGGCCGGCACGTGGCGCGACCCGGGTGCGCTCCCGCCGGAAGGCCGCGGCTTGTCCGCCGCCGCGAACTTGCTCTGCGCGAGGTCCAGTAGCAGGGCCGTGAGGGCGCGATCCAGGATCACGGCCTCGTCGCCCGAGGGCACCGCGTGCCGGAGCAGGTCCTTGGCGAGCCGCAGCTTCTCGAGCGTGTCGCCGCCGATCGTGACCTGCACCTTGTAGCGGTCGGGCGACAGCGGTGTCACCTCGGCCGAGCGCCTGGCCGGAGCCGCCGGTAAAGCCGGGAGCGGCGGCACCATCGCACCCGCCTCGTGCCGGGAGCCGACTGGAGGCTCGGCGGCCGCAGCCGGTACAGGGTCCGAAGGAAGACGACAGGCAGAACCATCAACGCCCGCGGGCCTGGAAGAGGCCGAAAGAGCTGGTGAGCCTGGAGACACCGGGGAGTCCGGAGACCCCGGTGCGTCTCCGACAGACGGGTCCTGCAGGGACCGATCACACGAAAGAGGCGGCGACGCGGGGGAGCCTGGAGGCGCCGCCACCGAACCCGGCGGCGGTGGGGCCGTGGGCTTCGCCGCCGGGAGCTTCCTGACGAGCGACGGGACGTCGGGCCGCGGCCACAGCGCAGCCGCGATCTCCTCCACCTGAACCTTCGTCTTGCCCCGGGCCGACTCGAGCACGCTCCGGTGATTGGCGGGAGTCAGGTGGGGTGCGAGCAGGCGCACCGTCGTGAGGCTGACCGCGGCGCTTTCGAGCAGCTCGAGGATCACGGGAAAGCGGCGGGCCGCCCGGCCGACCGCGATGCGGTTGTACGCCTCCTGCTCGGAGAGGGCGAGGACGTCGCGGCAGTAGGCGAAGAGCGAGCCGTGGCCGGCGCGGAAGTGGACGTCCCGGGTGTCGAGCTCCGCGAGGTGCGCCACCAGCAGGACCGTCGCCTCGCGCTCGCCCGCCGCGAGGGCGTGGACCCGCGCCACGAGCTCGGCGTCGGAGAGGCTCCGCAACGACGCCAGGAAGTCCGACTGCATGGCCCCTTGTATCGCGAGTTGCAGCCAGGGGAGGTCCGAAGCTCGAGCGCCGCTCGCGCTGCGAGGGCCGGGTCTAGCCCTTGGCCAGCTTCAGCACGGCGTCGGCGACGGCGCTGCCCTTGAGGATCGCGGCGGCGCGCGCGATCTGCTGGATCGCGTCCTCGATGGCCTCGGGCCCGGCCCCGCGCTCGATGTCGGAGCGCGCGCGCAGGTAGTGCTTCTGCACGACGCTCTCGCCGACCGGGCCGATCAGCGCCACGCACTCGTCTCGAAGCCGTGCGAGCCGCGTGAGCAGGGGCGGCGGCGGGGCGGGAGTGGCCTGCGCAGCCCGCGGCGGCCCCGGCTGGGGGGCGGTCGGCTTCGGCGCTTGCGCCCGCTCGGCGGCCGGCGTCGGGCCGCCCTGGCGCAGGCGGATCAGGTTGGTGGCCACCAGCCCGTAGAGGAGCTTGGCCGAGTCGAAGACGCTCATCCCGGCGGCGGCCGCGATCTGCTTGACCGAGCGCTGTCCGTCGATCTTGGACAGCAGCAGCCACTCCATCGTGTTCAGGTTGATCTGGCCCTCGCGGCTGTCGAGGATCACGAACTCCGGGATCAGCTCGACCGACGGGATCTTCTTCGACAGCACGCGCCACTCGTCGAGCCGCCGCGCGGCTTCCATGAGCAGGTTCGTGTTGCTCTTCTGTATCGTCTGGCGCGGCGAAGGGACGCCGGCCTCGAAACGGAATTCGCCGGTGCGCCAGATCGCGAGCGCGTAGACGGCTTCCTCGCCGGCGAGGTCTTCGTGCTCGGCGTGCACGATGCGTCCCTCGTGCAGCCAGATGTCGCCCTGGTGCGCGCCGTCGATCAGGCGGAAGACGCCGGTCTTGCCGCTGACGCTGACGAGCTGGATGATGTCGGGGAGGTGCAGCTCGGAAAGAGAGCCTTGAAAGGCCATGGAATCGGGGTTTGGCGGGGACACTTAAGTCCTGTGATTACCGCCAATTAGCGACGAGGCTACCAATCCTGGAGACGGATGTCAAGACAAGCCCCGGGGGTGCGGGGGGCGGGATGCCCCCCGCAGGCATGGTCGTTGGAGTCTCCGTTGCTCTTTCGGCCGCAAACGAGGTCGGACCGGACGCGGAAGAGCCGGGAAGCGCCGAACCCGGCGGGACCACGACGAGTGAGAACGGGCCAGGAAGAACGGGCCAGGAAGAACGAGAAGGGCCGGAAGAGACGAGACGGGGCCGGAAGAGACGAGACGGGGCCGGAAGGAAACGAGATGGGGTCGGAAGGAAACGAGACGGGGTCGGAAGGAAACGAGGCGGGGCCGGAAGAAACGAGACGGGGCCGGAAGAAACGAGACGGGCCGGGACGCTCTGGACTGAGCAGCGGGGGGCTGAGCGCCCCCCGAGCCCCCGCTAGCTATTCTTCGCGAGTGCTTCTTCGCGGCCGACGAGCGAGCGGCGGTCGCGGTCGCGGGCGAGCGGGATGCTGTGCCGCTTGATCATCTCGTTGAGCGT
>CAZMRX010000174.1:0-10636 GCA_964568755.1 uncultured Acidobacteriota bacterium
CCTTGCGGCCCTTGCCGAGGACGCGGACCATGCGCGCACCCATGTCGACCTCGTGGACGTCGAGCGCCACGGCCTCGGCGCAGCGGATGCCGGTCCCGTAGAGCAGCTCCAGGATCGCGCGGCCGCGCAGGGCGGCGGTGCCGTCGCCGGGCAGATCGAGGAGCGACGCCGCCTGGGCCTCGTCGAGCACCGCGGGGATGCGCTTTTCCTGCCGCGGCGTCTGGATCGCGCGCGCCGGGTTCGCGGCGAGGCGCCCCTCGCGACACAGGTAGCGAAAGAAGCTCCGCAGCCCCGCGAGCGTGCGCGCGGTAGACGACTTGCGCAGACCGCGGGCGTGGAGCTCGGCGAGGAACCCGCGCACGAGCAGGTGGTCGACGTCCCCCGGCTTCGCGGGGCGCCCGAGCTCGCGACGCAGGTATTCGGAGAAGCGCTCGAGGTCCTCGCCGTAGGCCCGCAGCGTGTGGGGCGAGGCGTTCCTCTCGCGCTCGAGGTGGCGCAGAAACGCCGCAGCCGCGGCGTGCACGCTAGCGGGAGCCCGGGGGGCGCTCAGCCCCCCGATAGTTCAGTCCCGAGAGTCCTGTCATTCGTCGCGCCTCCTGGCCGTGGTTCCTCCAGGCTGGCCGATCCGCTCGCCGCTTCCGGCTCCGTCCCCGGGAGCGCGTCCCCCGGGGTCAGCTGCGCCCGGAAGCGCTCCAGGCTCGCAAGCGCCCGCTCCGCGAGCGCCATGCGCTTCTTCGCCTTGTCCTTCACGCGCGCGGGCAGCTCCGGCAGCAGGCCGAAGGCGATGTTCGTCGGCTGGTAGTGCGCCGGGTCGCTGCGCGCGATGTAGCGCCCGAGCGCGCCGAGGGCGGTGTCCTCGGGGAGCGCCCTGGGCTCGCGGCCGCGGGCGCGCTCGAAGGCGCCGAGCCCCGCGAGCAGCCCCGAGGCCGCCGACTCGACGTAGCCCTCGACCCCCGACATCTGTCCCGCGAAGAAGAGCCCCGGGCGCTTTCGCGTCTCGAACGTGGGCTCGAGCGTGAGCGGCGCGTTCACGTAGGTGTTGCGGTGGATCATCCCGTAGCGCACGAACTCCGCCCGCTCCAGGCCGGGGATCATCTGGAACACGCGCTTCTGCTCGCCCCACTTGAGCTGGGTCTGGAAGCCGACGATCGACCAGTGGCTCGCCGCGAGGTTGTCCTGGCGCAGCTGGACGACGGCGTACGGCCGCTGGCCCGTGCGCGGGTCCCGAAGCCCGACGGGCTTCATCGGCCCGAAACGCAGCGTGTCCGGCCCGCGCGAGCCGATCACCTCGACCGGCAGGCAGCCCTCGAAGAAGAGCTCCTTCTCGAAATCCTTGACGCTCGCCGACTCGGCGCCGGTGAGTGCTTCGTAGAAGGCGCGGTACTCCGCCTCGTCCATCGGGCAGTTGAGGTAGTCGTCGCCGCCCTTGTCGTAGCGCGAGGCGCGAAACGCGCGGTCGAAGTCGATCGAGTCGGCCTCGACCACCGGGCTCACCGCGTCGAAGAAGTGCAGATGCTGCTGCCCCACGAAGGCCGCGATCGCTGCGGCGAGCGGCTCCGACGTGAGCGGACCCGTGGCCACGATCGTCACCGGATCCTCGGGGATGCTCGGGACCTCCTCGCGCACGAGCCTCACGAGCGGCAACGCTGCGATCGCCTCGGTCATGCGCCGCGCGAAGAGGCCGCGGTCGACTGCCAGCGCGCTGCCCGCCGGGACCTTGACGGCGTCGGCGGTGCGCACCACCAGCGAGTCGAGCCGCCGCATCTCCTCCTTGAGCAGCCCCGCCGCCTGGTCGAGCGCGTTGCCACGCAGGCTGTTCGAGCAGACGAGCTCGGCGAGGTCCCCGGTCTGGTGCACCGGTGTCTGGCGCACCGGGCGCATCTCGTAGAGGTCGACCCCGATGCCGCGGCGGGCGAGCTGCCACGCGGCCTCGCAGCCGGCGAGGCCTCCGCCCACGATCGTCACGCGCGGCGTCATCCCGGCCGAGTATAGCCGGCGCCGGAGCGGGCCCTCACGTAGAGCGCCCCCGGCAGCCGCAGCACGGCGCCGCCGAGCTCGAGCTGGGACAGGCGAGCCAGCAGCACCGGCAGCGCAAGACCCGAGCTCTGCTGGATCTCGTCGACTCCCCGGGGCACATCGCGGGTCATCACGCGCAGGACGTCGTCGTCGGGCACGCCGTCGCTGGAGGGCGGCTGCGCCAGGCCGAGCTCGTGCAGCACGTCCGCCGACCCCCGCACGAGCGCCGCGCCGTCCTGGAGCAGACGGTTCGCGCCCTCCGCGCGCGGATCCGTGGGGTGTCCGGGAACGGCCATCACGTCGCGGTCCTCGTCGAGCGCGGCCCGCGCCGTCGACAGCGCCCCGCTGCGCGACCCGGCCTCGACCACCACGACCGCGCGCACCCAGCCGGCGATCACGCGGTTGCGGCGGGGGAAGTGGGGTTTCGCGGGTGGGGTGCCCAGGGGGAACTCGCTCACGACCGCGCCTATTCCCTGGACCTGCGCCGCCAGCTCGGCGTGCTCGGGCGGGTAGAGTCGATCGAGGCCCGACCCCAGGACCGCCACGGTGCGGCCGCGGGCGTCGAGAGCGCCGCGGTGAGCGGCCGCGTCGATCCCGCGCGCCAGGCCGGACACGACGACGAGGCCCGCGGCGGCGAGCTCGTCGGCCAGGCGACGCGCAAAGGCGAGCCCCAGCGGGCTCGCGGCTCGCGAGCCCACGAGTGCGACGCACGTCGCACCCTCGCCGGGAACGAGCGTGCCCTTCACCCAGAGCACTAGCGGCGGAGTGTGTGTCCGACGCAGCCACTGCGGGTAGCGGTCCTCGTCGCAGCCGACGATGTCGATCCCCTGCCGCCGGGCGGCGCGTTGCTCGGCTTCAGCTGCTCGCCGCGCCGCTCCCGATCGCACGGAGTCGACACCGTGGGCACCGAGGAGATCGGCATGGTCCGAGGCTTGCGCGAGCGTCGCGGCGAGCGGGCCGCGCGCGAGCAGCTCGCGGGCGGCGCGGGGGGACAGTCGCGGCACGAAGGCCAGCGTGAGCAGGTCGCTTGTGGTTTCCATCAGGCGTGCGCCTCCCTTTCGGGAGAGGGCCCGATTGTCGGCGGCCCTGGCGCCAGGCCGGGTCCGTTCGGGGATACGATCGTGAAAAGGCGTGGAGAGAGGTAATTGCGGCCTTGGCGTCCTTGCGCTGCGCGCCAAGCCGCCTATACGATCCATCCACGCACCGCCTTCAGAGGAGGCCACGTGATGCGGACGTTAGTGATGCTCCTCATGCTCGCATCCGGCGCGACGCTCGCGGCGGAGGAGTCCGCCGACCGCCAGATCGACTTCGGCCTGAAGGTCGCCCAGAAGGGACTGTGGCAGGAAGCGCGCTTCCGATTCGAACGCGCCGCGAAGGCCGACCCCGGAAACGCCGCCGCGCTCAACAACCTGGCCGTGTCGCTCGAGCAGATGGGCGAGTTCGCCGAGGCGCGCCTGGCCTACGAGAAGGCGCTCGAGCTCAAGCCCGACGACGCCTACATCCAGCAGAACTACGACCTGTTCCGCGAGGCCGACGACAAGCGCAACCGCAAGAACAAGAGAAAGAGGCCGCAGCCATGAGCAGCTCGAGCCGGCTCGTCGTGCTCGCGGCGCTCGTCGCGGCGGGTTGCACCTCGATGATCGAGGTGCCCGTCGACACCCCGCTGCAGTCGAAGCTCGACGTGTCGAGCTTCCGGCGCATCCTGATCGCGGGCTTCGTCACCGACCTCGAGGACTCCGACGTGGACCTCTCCGCGGAGACCTCGCGCCTGCTGCAGAACCAGCTGCGCTCCAACACGCAGCTGCAGGTGCTCGAGCCCGACCGGCCGCCGCTGCAGTCGGCGCTCGAGGTGGCGCTCGAGAAGATCGGCGAAGGCGGCAGCTACTCGAGCGACGAGAAAGTCCAGTTCCGGCTCGAGGCCGACCGGCTGCTGCAGGACCCCGAGTTCTGGCGCAAGATGGGCGAGGAGTACCAGCAGCCGCTGATCGTCGCGGGCAAGCTCGACTTCGAGAGCCAGAACCGCTCGGGCTTCCAGCCCGACGAGCGCGTGGTGCGCAGCGCGCAGGGCCAGCCCTCGCTCGTGCGCAGCAGCCGCTTCATGGAGCGCAAGGGCTACGTGCTCTCCGCCGACTTCTACTTCATCGACTCCAAGACCGGCGAGCTGCTGCACAAGGAGCGCTTCTCCGAGGAGGTGCTCTACGCCGAGGACCAGCGCATCTCGCCGCTCTCGTCGTACTTCGAGCTGATGGACCGCCTGATGCCCAACTTCCTCGGGGTGCTCACACCCCAGAGGATCCGCGGGACTCGGGTACTGCTCCGCTAGAGGGACCTCAATGCTGCGACGACTCCGCCCGCTCCTGCTGTCGGCTCTGGCGCTCGGCTTCGCCGCGCCTCAAGCCTCGGCCCAGTTCGTGCCCTACTACGGCAAGAACAAGATCAAGTACGACAACTTCTCGTGGCGCATCTACAAGAGCGCGCACTTCGAGATCTACTACTACCCGGAGTTCGAGCAGCACCTGGCGCGGCTCACCGCCTACCTCGAGAGCGCCTACCTGAAGATCTCGACCGGCCTGAAGCACGAGATGCCGAAGGCGATCCCGGTGATCTTCTACAAGACCCACTCCGAGTTCGAGCAGACGAACCTGTTCCCGGCGTTCGTGCCCGAGGGTGTGGCCGCGTTCACCGAGCCGCTGCTCAACCGGATGGTGATCCCGATCGACGAGCCCCCGGACCAGCTGCAGGGCCTGATCACGCACGAGCTGGTGCACGCCTTCGCCTTCGACTTGATCCCGCGCGGCTTGGGCTACGGCATCTCGCAGCAGGCGATCCCGCTGTGGGTGGACGAGGGCCTCGCCGACTACTTCCGCGGCATGTGGGAGCCGCTCGACCTGATGATGATCCGCGACGCCGCGCTCACCGACCAGGTTCCGCGGCTGTCGCGCGTGCAGTTCCAGGCGCTCTCCGGCCGGCTCGTCTACAACATGGGCCACGCCGCGTTCGAGTTCATCGAGTCGCGCTACGGCAAGGAGGGCATCCGCCAGTTCATGTACACGCTGCGCAAGGGGCTGCTGGGCGGGGGGCCGGAGGAGCTCTACAAGCAGGCGTTCCGGACGACGCCCGAGGAGTTCGACGCGGCCTTCGACAAGTGGCTGAAGGAGCGCTTCAAGCCGTTCCGCGACCGCCAGCGGCCCGACGACTTCGGGCGCGACCTGTCGCCAAACCCGGAGAAGACGAACTTCACACAGGCGTTCGGCTTCGCGCCGAGCCCTTCCGGCGAGATCGCCGCGGTGATCACCGCGAACCGTACGGACGGCGAGGCCGACGTGGTGCTGATCTCGACGCGCGACGGCAACGTGATCCAGAACCTGACGAGCGGCTTCGACAGCGACTGGGAGAGCATCGCGATCAACAGCGAGTTCGTGGCCGGCCGCACGCTCGCCTTCGACCCGGGCGGCGACAACGTGGGCTTCTTCGGACGCACCGGCAAGGGGCGCAGCTTCTTCCTGATCTCGGCGCTCGACGGGGGCGTCAAGAAAAAGGTGTCGGTGCCGCTCGACGAGACCCAGGCGCCGTGCCTGCTCGCCGACGGGAGGAGCGTCGTGTTCTCGGCGCTCAAGGACGGGGTGTCGGACATCTATCGCCTGGACACGGAGACGGGCGAGGTGCAGAACCTGACGAAGGACGAGTACGCGGACAACAACCCGCACGTCTCTCCCGACGGCAAGCTGGTCGTCTACGAGCGGCGCATCAGCGGCAACAACAAGCTGTACGCGTTCCCGCTGAGCGATCCGGCGCGCAAGACCCAGCTCACCTTCGGCCCCTTCGACGACACCGCCCCGATCTTCTCCACGGACGGCAGCAGGATCTTCTACGCTTCGGACGAGGACGACGACATCCCGAACCTGCGCAGCCTCGACCTGCGCACCGGCGCGATCCACCAGTACACCGACGTTTTCGGCGGCACGATGGCGCCGGCGCCGCTCAAGACCCCGCGCGGCGACCGGCTCGCGTTCATCACCTACTACAAGGGCGAGTACAAGCTGCACACCAAGGACACGGGCGAGCCGATCAAGGAGGTCGACCAGGAGGTGCAGGCCGCCGCCGAGGGCCTCGTGGACTTCCAGCCCGACGTGCCGCACGAGGTGGTGCCGGAGAACAAGCGGCGCAAGAAGCTCTTCGAGGGCCTGTACCTCGAGGGCCGGCCGCCGATCAACGTGGGCGTCACGTCGAGCGGCAACTTCTACGGCGGCACCTCGGTCGCCCTCACCGACGTGCTGGGCGACCAGCTGTTCACGTTCACGGTGCTGTCGGTGTCCTCGTACCGCATCTACGACGGCCGCTACACCAACCTCGCGAGCCGGCTGCACTACGGCGTGAACTTCTTCGACCAGACCTACTTCTTTTACCCCTACAACTCGTACTACCAGGGCTACTACGGCCAGGACCCGCGCGACCTCGCGATCGCCACCCAGCGCTTCACGGGCGGGCAGGTGTTCGCGGAGTACCCGCTCGACACCTTCCGCCGCCTCGAGTTCGGGGTCGGAATCGCAAAGGTCGAGGAGCAGTACGGCGACCAGGAGGTGGAGGCGCTGATCTGCCAGGAGCAGGCGATCCTCGGCCTGCCCTGCTTCATCAACAACGGCTGGCAGGCGCCGATCTCGATGCGGATCGTCCAGGAGACGACCCGCTTCGCGGAGTTCGGCCCGCTCTCGGGCAGCACCTTCTCGCTCGGGGTCACTGCGGCGCCCGGCATCGGCAGCTTCCTGCAGCGCACCACCTTCGACGCGGACCTGCGCAAGTACCTGCGCCTCGGGGGCACGAGCGCGGTGCTGGCGTTGCGCGGCCGCGGCTTCTACTCCACCGGCGACAACCCCGACTACTTCTACTTCGGCGGCAACATGGAGATGCGGGGCTTCCCGTACCTGAGCTTCGCCGGCAACCAGGGCTTCTTCGCGAACGCCGAGTTCCGAATGCCGCTGATCCACCTGGCCCTGACCCCGATCGGGGTCATCGGTCCGCTGCGAGGAACGACCTTCTTCAACATCGGAGGCGCGAAGTTCAAGGGCCAGCAGTACTCGTTCTCGACCAGCGACCCCGGGTACTCCTACGTCGAGGATCCCATCTTCGGCACCCCGGTCGACGGCTGGCGCCTGCAGGACGGGCGGGCGTCCTGGGGATTCGGGCTGCAGCTGTTCTTCCTCGGCTACCCGATGCACTTCGACTGGGTGAAGTACACCGACTTCGCCACCACCAGCGACGGCTGGGATTTCAACTTCTGGATTGGGTATGACTTCTAAGGGGGGCCCGGGGGGCGTTTAGCCCCCCGACACTCGGTCCGCAGTTTCGTGGCTCCGGCTGTCGCCGGTCCCTGTTTCGACGTCCCCCGGCCCCGCCCGGCCTGTTGACTGTTGTCCCAAACCCCGTCTAGAATCGAGGTTTCGTGGACTTCGGCCGGAAGGAGTAAGGGCGTGTACGCGATCATCAGGGCGGGTGGAAAGCAGTACCGGGTCGAGAAGGGCGACGTCGTTCGCGTCGAGCGCCTCGACGGGGCGGTCGGCAGCAGCGTGACGCTCGACGACGTGCTCCTGGTCTCGGCCGGCGAGAACGACGTCCGGGTTGGAAGCCCGCGGGTCGAGGGCGCCTCGGTCGTGGGCACCGTGGTGGAGCAGACCCGCGGCCCCAAGCTGCGCATCTTCAAGTACAAGAAGCGCAAGCATTACCGGCGGACCCGCGGTCACCGCCAGCACGAGACGGCCGTGCGGATCGACGCGGTCCGGGCCTAGGGAGCGCAACCGACAATGGCACACAAGAAAGGCCAGGGCTCGAGCCGCAACGGACGGGACAGCAACTCCCAGCGGCTCGGCGTCAAGATCTTCGGCGGGCAGGCGGTTCGCGGCGGCGCCATCATCCTCCGCCAGCACGGGACCCGCTGGAAGGCGGGACGCAACGTCGGCCTGGCGCGCGACCATTCGCTGTTCGCGCTGGTCGACGGTGTCGTGCGCTTCGAGGACCACGGCGTGGGATCGCGGCTCGTCACCGTGGTGCCGGTCGCCGGCTAGCGGGGATCGGCACCGCCCCGGCGAGCCCGGCGGCAGCGGATGTTCGTCGACCAGGTCAAGATCTTCGTCAAGGGCGGCGACGGCGGCAAGGGCTGCGTCAGCTTCAGGCGCGAGGCCAAGGTGCCGCGCGGCGGGCCGGACGGGGGCGTCGGGGGCAAGGGCGGCGACGTCGTGCTCGTGGCGGTCTCCCACCAGAACACCCTGCTGCCGCTGCGCTACCACACGGAGTTCCGCGCCGACCGCGGCGGCCACGGCGGTCCCGGCAATCGGACCGGCAGGGACGGCGCGGAGCTCGAGGTGAGCGTTCCGCCGGGCACGGCGGCGCGCGAGGAGGCGACCGGCGAGGTGCTGGGCGAGGTGCTGCGCACCGGCGACCGGCTCGTCGTGGCCAGCGGCGGCCGTGGCGGCCGCGGCAACCGCTCGTTTCTCTCGAACAGCAACCGCGCTCCCCGCGAGGCGGAGCCGGGCCACCCCGGCGAGGAGCGCTGGCTGCGGCTCGACCTGCGGCTCATCGCCGACGTGGGCTTCCTGGGACTGCCCAACGCCGGCAAGTCGACGCTGCTGTCGCGGCTGTCGGCGGCGCGTCCGAAGGTGGCCGACTACCCGTTCACGACGCTGTCGCCGGTGCTGGGCGTCGTCGAGCAGGACGAGCAGACCTTCGTCGCCGCCGACATCCCGGGGATCATCGAGGGCGCGGCGGAGGGCGCCGGCCTCGGGCTCCAGTTCCTGCGCCACGTCGAGCGCACCCGGCTGCTGCTGCACGTGGTCGACGCCTCGGGCGGCAGCGGGCGCGACCCTGCGGCCGACCTCGCGCTGGTCCGCGAGGAGGTGCGCCGCTACCTGCCGGAGCTGCTGGAAAGGCCGCAGCTGATCGCGGCCACCAAGCGCGACGCCCCGGGACCCGAGGACGCGCTGCCGGCGCTGGAGCGGGCGGCGGCGGCGCTGGGCATCGAGGTGATCCCGGTGTCTGCGGTCACGGGCGACGGGCTGCAGCGGCTGAAGCGCCGGCTGCTCGCGATGCTCGCGCAGGCCCGCGCCGACGAGCCCGTCGCGGAGGGCGTGTGAGGATCGGGCTCTACGGGGGCACTTTCGACCCGATCCACTTCGGCCACCTGCGCGCCGCCGAGAACGCCCGCGAGGAGCTGCAGCTCGACCTCGTGGCCTTCGTGCCGGCCGCACAGCCGCCGCACCGCGGCGCGCCCGTGTCGGCCGCCGCCGACCGGCTGGCGATGGTCCGGCTCGCCACGACACCCTACGCGGCGTTCGAGGCGTGGGACCACGAGCTGCAGCGCGAGGGGCCGAGCTACACGATCGAGACGGTCGCGGCCCTGGTGTCGGCGCGGCCGGCCGACTCGTTCGTCCTCGTCGTGGGCTCGGACACCTGGCCCGAGATCCCGAGCTGGCGCGAGCCCGAGCGGCTGCTCGCGCTGGTGGAGGTCGGCGTCGTCGATCGTCCGGGCTACGCCTCGCCGCAGCCGGCGCCGCCCTTCCCCGGCGCGCGGGGCGCGCGGCGCGTGGGCGGCCCCGGGCTGCCGCTCTCGGCGAGCGCCATCCGCGAGCAGGCGCGCGCGGGCCGCAGCGTGCGCTTCCTGGTGCCCGACGCGGTGCTCGACTACATCGGCTCGCGGAGGCTCTACCGTTGAAGCGCCTGCCGCCGCTCGTCGCCAAGGCCGCGCGCGCGGCGCTCGAGAAGAAGGCCGAGGCCGCGCTCGCGCTCGACCTGCGCAAGGTCGCCGAGTTCACGGACTTCTTCCTGGTCGTCACCGGCCACAACCAGCGCCAGCTGGTCGCGATCGCGGACGCCGTGACGGAGGCGCTGCGCGCCGAGGGGCGCCGGCCGGAGCACGTCGAAGGCTACCCGCGCCACGAGTGGATCCTGCTCGACTACGGCGGCTTCGTGGTGCACGTGATGACGCCGAAGAGCCGCTCCTTCTACGACCTGGAGCGCCTGTGGGGCGGCTCGGAGCGGCTGGAGGTGACCGGGTGAGCGCCGCGACCGCCCAGGCGCTCTCGGGAGTGGTGGCCGAGTCCCAGGCGATGCGCGAGCTGGTGCCGCTGGTGCTGCGCCTCGCCGACACCCGCAGCCCCGTGCTGCTCGAGGGCGAGAGCGGAACCGGCAAGGACCTCGTGGCGCACTGGCTGCACTACGGCGGCGCGCGGCGCGAGGGGCCGTTCATCCGGGTGCACTGCCCCTCGATCCCCGGGGAGCTGCTCGAGTCGGAGCTGTTCGGCCACGAGAAGGGCGCCTTCACCGACGCGCGCCAGGCGAAGGCCGGCAAGATCGAGATGGCCGCCGCGGGCACGCTCTACTTCGACCAGGTCCAGGACCTGCTGCCGTCGCTGCAGGCGAAGCTGCTGCGGGTGATCGAGGAGCGCCAGTTCGAGCGCGTCGGCGGGACGCGGACGATCGCGGTGGACGTGCGCTTCGTCGCCTCCGCCAACGTGGACCTGGCCGAGGCGGTGCGCAGCGGACGCTTCCGCGAGGACTTGTTCCACCGCCTGAACGTGGTGCCGCTCCGGCTCGAGCCGCTGCGCCAGCGGCGCGAGGACGTGCTGCCGCT